>JAAYYA010000230.1 GCA_012515595.1 Actinomycetales bacterium | reverse complement strand
GTGTCCTGGGCGTCCTCCAGCGCCTCGACATACTCCGCGACCTCGGAGTCGGAGGCGGCGAGCTCGTCCACGCCACGCTCCCAGGCGCGAGCCTGCTCGGTCAGGTCGCCGTCGTCGATGACGCAGCCCAGCAGCTCCTCGAGCCGGCCCACGAGGGCCAGCGTCGCCTTCGGCGAGGGCGGACCACCGGCATAGTGTGGCACCGCCGCCCAGACCGACAGGCCGGGCAGCTCCGTCTGGTGCGCCTGGTCCATGAGCACGCCGACGATCCCGCTCGGCCCCTCGTAGGTGCTGCGCTCGACGTCGTGCACCTCGCGCAGACCAGGGTCCTCCGAGGTGACGGAGACCGGGATCGGGCGGCTGTGCGGCACGTCGGCCAGCAGGGCTCCGAGGGACACCAGGAGGGTGGCGCCATGGTCCAGCGCCAGGGTGAGCAGCTCGTCGACGTAGCTGCGCCAACGGATCGACGGCTCGATGCCGAGGACGAGGATGACGTCCCGGCCCAGCGGCGTGTCGCGGGCCAGGAGCACCCGGGTGGTCGGCCAGGTGAGCTGGCGGGTGCCGTTCACGAGGGCGACCCGCGGCCGGTTGACCTGGAAGTCGTAGTAGTCCTCCGGGTCCATCACCGCCATCAGCTCGGCGTCCCAGGCCTGCACCAGGTGCTCCACCGCTCGCGTGGCGCTCTCACCTGCGTCGTTCCAGCCCTCGAAGGCCGCGATGACGATCGGGTCGTTCAGGTCGCCAACGTCTCCCACGTCGATCATGTTCAGCCTCCGGTCGGACGGTTAGGCGTCAGCCTACGAGTCCCGGCCGGGAATCTCGCGCACCCGGGGTCCCCGCCGTGTGGGAGAGCTGTCGCCGCGGCTCGTTAGGATCGGCCGGGTGACCGATCCCCGACCCCCTCGTTCCTGGCCCGTGGCACTGCCCGCTGCGGTCCTCTGGGACATGGACGGCACCCTGATCGACACCGAGCCCTACTGGATGGCGGAGGAGGGTGAGCTGGTGGCGCGGGCCGGCGGCACCTGGACCCAGGAGGATGCGGTCGAGCTGGTCGGCAACAGCCTGCTGCGCTCCGCGGAGATCATCCTGGCGCGCACCCCCGTGACCGGGACCCCGGAGCGCGTCGTCCAGATCCTGCTGGACGGGGTGGTGACCCGCACCCGGGCGAGTATGCCGTGGCGGCCGGGGGCCCGGGAGCTGTTGCTGGAGTGCGCCGACCTTGGGGTGCCGTGTGCCCTGGTCACCATGTCGTATGCCGCGCTGGCGGACGTGCTGCTGGAGGATCTGCCGGTGGGCACCTTCGCCGCCGTCGTCACCGGCGACCAGGTCGCCCACGGAAAACCCTCTCCGGACCCCTATCTGCTGGCGGCCGAACGCCTCGGCGTCGACCCGCGGGACTGCCTGGCGCTGGAGGACTCACCCACCGGCGTGCGCTCGGCGACGGCCGCGGGTGTGCCGACCATCGGCATACCCCACGTGGTGCCGATCCCGGACGTGGCGGGGATGGTGAAGGTCCCCGGGCTGGCGGGCCTGGGCCTCCATGATCTCGCCGAGCTCGCCGCCGACCTGCGCTGACGTGCCACGCCGGGCGCTCGAGCCACAGACGGACCTCGCGCCGCGGCCGGTGGCTTGAGCCACAGACGGACCCGCAGCGTGAGGCGTGCCTACTCCGCGGCGTCGTCGGCGGGACCGGTCTGTCCGGTGGCGCTGGGGTCGAGCGCCCGGCTGCGGGCATCCTCCGGCAGCGGTGGGGGAGTGCCGCCGAAGGCCGGGCACAGCGCCTGGTGGGCGCACCAGGCGCACAACCGGCTCCGCCGCGGCCTCCAGTCGCCCGTCGTGGCGGCCGTCTCGATCGCGGCCCACAGCGCCCGGACCTTGCGCTCGGTCGCGCGCAGGTCCTGCTCGTCGGGCGCGTAGCGGAGCACCTCGCCGTCCCGGAGGTAGACCAGCTGCAGCAGGGTGGGAACCACCCCGCGGGTGCGCCACAGCACCAGGGCGTAGAACTTCATCTGGAACAGCGCCTTGCCCTCCCACTGTTCCGAGGGTGAGCGGCCGGTCTTGTAGTCGACGACGCGGAGGCGACCGTCGGGCGCGACGTCCAGACGGTCCACGTAGCCGCGCAGGACCAGTCCGTCGACTTCCGCCTCGACATACAGCTCGCGCTCGGCCGGCTCGAGCCGGCGGGGGTCCTCGAGGGTGAACCAGGTGCGCACGAAGCCGGCTGCCTCCTCGAGCCAGGCCCGCTCCCGGTCGGCGTCGGTCTCCGCGACGATGGCCTCACCCGGGCTCGTCGCCCCGGCGACGGGCCCCGTCAGGAGCGAGGCGAGCTCGGGCTCCTCCTCCACCAGACGCGCCCACTCGCCCGGCAGCAGGGCGACCGTCGCCTCCGGCGTGCGTTCGGGGGCCGGGAGGTCGAAGACCCGCTCGAGGGCGGCGTGCACCAGGGTGCCCCGCGCCGCCGCGGCGCTCGGCGGCTCGGGCAGCCGGTCGATCACCCGGAAGCGGTAGAGCAACGGGCACTGCATGAAGTCCGAGGCCCG
>JAAYYA010000229.1 GCA_012515595.1 Actinomycetales bacterium | reverse complement strand
GAGCTCTTGCCGCTGCCGGCGACGCCCGTGACCGCCACGAGCACACCGGTCGGGACATCCACGTCGACGTCCTGCAGGTTGTGGGTGTCGGCGCCGCGGATCTCCAGCGCGCCGGTGGCCTCGCGCACCGCGTCCTTCAGCCGGGCCCGGTCGTCAAGGTGCCGCCCGGTGAGGGTGTCGCTGGCGCGCAGCCCCTCGACCGTGCCCTCGTAGACCACTTCGCCACCGTCGGTGCCCGCGCCCGGGCCGAGGTCGATGGCGTGGTCGGCGATGGCGATGGTCTCCGGCTTGTGCTCCACGACCAGCACCGTGTTGCCCTTGTCGCGCAGCTGCAGGAGCAGGGTGTTCATCCGCTGTATGTCGTGCGGGTGCAGCCCGATCGACGGCTCGTCGAAGACGTAGGTGATGTCGGTCAGCGCCGACCCGAGGTGCCGGATCATCTTGGTGCGCTGCGCCTCACCACCGGAGAGAGTGCCCGAGGGGCGGTCCAGAGAGAGGTAGCCCAGGCCGATCTCCACGAAGGAGTCCAGCGTCTCCCGCAGCCCCTCCAGGAGCGGCGCGACCGACGGCTCGTCCAGGTCTCGGATCCACCCGGCCAGGTCGCTGATCTGCATCCGGGCGGCGTCGGCGATGCTGATGCCCTTGATCTTGGAGGATCGGGCACCCTCGTTGAGCCGGGTCCCGTCGCACTCGGGGCAGGTCGTGAAGGTGATGGCCCGGTCGACGAACGCCCGGATGTGCGGCTGCATCGCCTCGCGGTCCTTGGACAGGAAGCTCTTCTGGATGCGGGGGATCAGCCCCTCGTAGGTGACGTTGATCCCCTCGACCTTGACCCGGGTCGCCTCCTTGCGGAGCAGGTTGAACAGCTCCTTCTGGGTGTAGTCCCGGATCGCCTTGTCCGGGTCCAGGAAACCGCTGTCCATGAAGATCCGGCCGTACCACCCGTCCATGCTGTAGCCCGGGATGGTCAGGGCGCCCTCGCGCAGCGACTTGCTGTCGTCATACAGCGCGGTGAGGTCGAAGTCGGTGACGTTCCCGGTGCCCTCGCACCGCAGGCACATGCCGCCGGTGATGCTGAACTCCCGCCGCTCCTTGACCTTCTCGCCGCCCTTCTCCATCGTCACCGCCCCCGCGCCGGAGATCGAGGCGACGTTGAACGAGAACGCCTTGGCGGACCCGACGTGCGGCTGCCCGAGCCGGCTGAACAGGATGCGCAGCATCGCGTTGACGTCCGTGGCCGTGCCGACGGTCGACCGGATGTTGGCCCCCATCCGCTCCTGGTCGACGATGATCGCGGTCGTCAGCCCCTCGAGGTGGTCGACGTCGGGCCGGGCCAGGGTCGGCATGAAGCCCTGCACGAAGGTGCTGTAGGTCTCGTTGATCAGCCGCTGCGACTCGGCCGCGATGGTGCCGAAGACCAGTGAGCTCTTGCCCGAGCCGGAGACGCCGGTGAGCACGGTGAGCCGCCGCTTGGGGATCTCGACGCTGATGTCCTTGAGGTTGTTCTCCCGCGCCCCGCGGACCCGGATGACGTCGTGCGCGTCGCTCGCTGGGGTGGTGCCCGACGCGGACGGGGTGTCGGCGGACGGGGCAGCGGTGGTGGCGTGCGACATAGCCCCCGATCCTGCCACCCACCCCCGACACCCGCAGGTATTTTAGACCTCGGTGGTCCGGTCCTGCTTCTTGCGGTGCGCGAGGACGATGGTCACGCCGACGACCAGCAGTATGGCGAGCAGCCCGGCCAGCGCGAGCGGCGAGCCGGCGATGGCCGCCAGGAGGGCACCCCACATCGCGAAGCCGATCGTCGCGTAGAGCAGACCCCAGGCCACGGCCCCGGGGATCTGCACGAGGGTGAACACGGGCCAGCGGATCCGCATCACCCCCGCGGCCGCGATCACCAGGGTCTGGAAGCCGACGGTGAGGTAGCACAGCGGGATCATCACCAGCCCCCACTTCTCGATCGCGGCCCGGCCCCGCTGCGGCCCCTCGCCCTGCAGCCAGTCGTGCAGGCCGGCGCGCCACCCGTCCACCGGGTGCGTGCGGGCCAGGGCCTGCTCGGTCACCACGCGGGCGAGCCAGTAGGTTGCCTGACCGCGGACCATGGCCCCGAGGAAGAGCACGAGCAGGGCGATCCAGAACGGTCCGGCGAGCAGCCCCTCCACTCAGCGCGCCCCAGCCGAGCGCGGGGTCGAGGAGTCGTGCTCTCCCGCGTGGCCGTGCCCTTCCGCATGGTCGGGCTCGGCCTCGGCGGCCTGCGCCGACTCCGCCTCGGCCCACTCCCGGGCCACCCGCTCGGCCTCCAGGCGCTCGGCCTCCTCGTTCAGCCGCTCGGCCTCGGCGTTGGCCTCCCGCGCCTCCGCGATCTGCTCGGTGAGGTCGGCCACGAGCTGCTCCACGGCCTGGTGACCCTGCACGGGGCCCCCGGCGAGCAGGCCGTCCATCCCGAGCAGGATCGCCGCCGGACGGCCGGGGTTCCCGAAGACCTGGCCGACCGCGCCCCCGACCTCCTGGACGTAGAACGGCTCCCACGCCGAGGAGATCTCCCGCATGTTCTCGTGGGTGATCGAGTGCAGCACCCGGAAGTCGATCTCGGGCACCTCCCGAGCCCAGTCGGCGACCTTGCCGGTGATCATCTTGCACGGGCCGCAGCCCGGGTTGAGCAGCAGCAGCACCTGCGCGCGCTCGGCGGCCAGGTCCCGCAGCGAGGCCTCCGCGCCGCCGTCCTCCAGACGCACCGGCACGTCCGGGATCGGCAGCCGCAGGTAGTCCTCCTCCGGCTCCAGCAGCGCAGTCTCCTCGACCGGCGCCGCCTCGTCCTCACGCACGACCAGGTAGGTCACCGCCGCCGTCACGACCAGGCCCAGGACCCACCACCACCCCGTCCCGAGGTCGCCGAACCGCGCCACGGCCGAGCCGCCCAGCGCGGCGTCCACCACTGCCACGAGGGCCAGTGCCACCAGCAGGGTGTTGCGGGCGACGGTCCACCCGTCGACGGTGCCCGAGCCGAGGCTCCCGAAGCAGTTGCAGGAGGCCTCCTCGCCCGAGGCGACCACACGCCATACCAGGACGAGGTATGCCGTGAAGAGAGCCAGCGCGACCGCTGCGGCCAGCAGGGAGGCCGGGTGGGGCAGCGCGAGCAGGAGGACGGCCAGGACGATCTCCGCCCACGGGTGGGCGCGCAGCAGCCAGGGCCGGGTGAGGGCGTCGGGCACCTTCAGGGCGATCGCGGCCTCGGCGGACCCCTCCGGGTGCCGCAGCTTGCCGACGCCGCTGGCCACCAGGACGGCCGCGAGCAGCAGCCAGGCGGTGAGAACAGGGGTCAGGTCCACGCCCCAAGGTTACGTGGCGGTCGCGGGCGGGAGGTATTCGTTGCCGCCGATTGCCTAGGCTGGGACCTGTGGAGACGCCCGTGGAGAGCCCCCAGGTGACGGGGGACCCGCCTGTGGAGGTCGCGGGGGAGGCCGAGGCCGCCGTCGTGCCCCTGCACGTCCTCGACACGGACGTGGACGTCGTCGTGTCCGGGCCCGGTGCCACAGAGTTCGCGCGGACCGTGGCCCAGCGGTGGCACCTGGCCGTGGCGGAGCTGGCGGGTGGCGCTGATGGTGCGGCAGCCGGTGCCGAGGGGTCCGGATCCGAGGCGTCGAAGGGCGAGGTGGCCAGCGTCGAGGTCGAGTTGGGCGGCACCGCGCAGGGTCCCCCTGACGGGGTGCTGCGCGGGACGGATGAGCGCGCCGTGCTGCAGCGACTGACCCAGGAGGTGACCCGGACCGCGATCCGCGCCCGCACCGGCGACCTGCTCATGCTGCACGCAGGTGCCCTGGCGCACCCCGCCACCGGCGCCGCGGTCGTCCTCGTCGCACCCGGCGGCACGGGCAAGTCGACGGCGTGCCGGGTGCTCGGGCCGGAGCGGGCCTACCTGACCGACGAGACCGTCGGGATCCGGCGGGACGGCACGATCGCGCCCTACCTGAAGCCGATCTCCACGCGCCGCCCGGACTGGGGCGGTGTCAAGGACGAGGTCGCGCCGTCGGAGCTGGGGCTCGTGGCGCCGACCGTGCCGGTCCGCCCTGCGGGGATCGTCCTGCTACGCCGGGAGGACGGCCGCGAGGGCGCCCCGGAGGTCACGCCGCTGGACACGCTGGAGGCGCTGACTGCCCTGGCGCCGGAGTCCTCGGGCTTCATGAACACCGAGCGTCCCCTCACCTGGCTCGCGGAGCTGCTCGAGGCCACCGGGGGCGCGGTCCGGGTGACCTACGGCGGGGCGGAGGACCTCGTCCCGCTCGTCGACGAGATCTGCGGGAGGCTGTCGTGAGGGTCCGTTCCGTCCCGGTGCTCGACGAGGTGGTCCGTGATGACGAGGCGGTTGTCCTCGTGGGCGGCCAGGTCCTGCGGGTCAGCCCACTGGCGCACAGCCTGCGCACGCTCGCCGCCGACTGGACCGGCCTGGAGGAGCTGGCCGCGCGGCTCGCCGAGCGGCACGGGGACCCGGGCGGCGACGTCGTCGAGCTGCTGCGCGCCGTGGTTGCGGACCTGCAGGGGGCGGGGCTGGTCGAGACCGGGGAGTGACCCCGCCGAGTCCGGCACGGTCAGGTCAGCGTCGGGAGAGCTCGGTCCGGCACGGTCAGGTCAGGATCTGCTCGAGGTGCGCGGACAGTGCCAGGAGGTCCTGGTCCGCCCCGCTGCGGCCGATCACCTGGAGCCCGACCGGGGCGGCGACACGTGCCCGCTCCCCTTCTCGCGCTCCCGGTCCGGCTTCTCCCGCCCCGTCCTCTCTCCACCCATCCCGGAGCGGGAGCGTCAGCGCCGGGTGACCGGAGAAGTTGAAGGGCATCGTGAGCCGGGTCAGCGAGAACTGCACGGTGACCTGCGCGCCGTCGACCTCGACGTGCGAAGTGTCCGGCGAGGGTGCGGTGATCGCCGTTGTCGGGCAGATGAGGGCGTGGCACAGCTCCAGCGCGGTGTCCACCTGGACGCGGAGCCGGGCTGCCAGGGCGCGGGACACGGCATACTGCTCGGGCGTGCGGGCCAGCCCCGCCTCGAGCCGCAGCCGGACGTCGGCCGGCAGCAGCCCGCCCCGTGCGCGGAGGGTCTCCAGGTTGCTCTCCAGCGCCTCGGTGCCGAGCAGCGCGATCTGGGCCCCGGGCACGTGACGCGCCAGCGGCAGCTCGACCGGCACCAGCTCGACCCCGTGCCGCTCGAGCTGCTCGCAGGCGTGCGCGAAGGCCGTGGCGACGGGCGCGGTCACCCCCTCGGCGAAGTAGCCCCCGAGCACGCCGACCCGGATCGTGCCCTCCGGCTCCTCGGGGAGACGCCAGCCACTCCAGCCGGCCAGGGCGGACATCGCCGCCGCCACCGGCCGGACCGACGCCCCGAGCGGCCCGATGTGGTCCAGGGTCGGGGACAGCGGGTGGCACCCCTGCGTGCTGACCAGCCCCCGGGTGGGCTTCAGGCCGACGACGCCGCAGAGCGCGGCCGGGATCCGGATGGACCCGGACGTGTCGGTGCCCAGGGCCAGCGCCGCGGTCCCCTCGGCGACGGCGGCGGCCGAGCCGCTGCTCGAGCCGCCCGGGATGGCCCCGGCCACGGCCGGGTTGGTGGGGACGCCCCAGTCGCTGCTCGTGCCGGTCGCGCCGTAGGCCAGGGCGTGCAGGTTGACGGTGCCGCGGATGGTGGCCCCCGCGGAGCGCAGGGCGGCCACGGCGGGGGCGTCGGCTGCGGCGGTCCGCCCCTGGTGTGCCCTCGTGCCAGCCGTCAACTCGCAGCCCTCGACCGCCATCAGGTCCTTGACGCCCACCTCCCAGCCGGTGAGCGGCCCACCGGGGCTGACCCGTGGGTCGTCGACGACCGAGATCCAGGTCGGTCCGCGGCGGTCGGCGACCGTCGCGGGGGCCGGGGGATCCGGCTGCTCGCCTCGCCAGAAGAGGGGCGGGCGGGTGGTCCTGGTCGGCGCGGGGTCGCGCACCGAGAGGGCGGCCCTGCCCTGGGTCGGGTCGTGGTCGACCAGGGCCGGGTCCAGGCTGCGCAGGGTCTCGAGCACGGCGTCGTCCTGCGCCAGCCGCTGGGTGAGCTCCTCGGCCGGGGAGCGCAGGGACAGCCCGAGCTCCTCGGCCCTGGCCAGCACCTCCCGCGGCGACCTGCTGGGCAGCATCGTCGTCACGGCACCGGGTCAGCCCTGCGCAGTGGGGCCCAGCGCGGTGCGGCGCAGCGCGACCTCGGCGTACCAGGCGGCGGCGTCCGGCACGACGACGTCGTCGAACTCGGCGCGCGGTGAGTGGTTGGTGGGGGCGTTCACGTAGTCCTCGGCCGGGCAGGCGCTGACGAAGAAGTAGGCGCCGGGCACCTGATTCATCACGAACGACATGTCCTCCGAGCCCATCTCGGGAGCCGTCCGGTCGACATACTGATCGGTGCCGAACAGGTCCTCGACGGCCTGGCGGGCCAGGTCGTACTCCGCCCGGTCGTTGATCGTGGCCGGGTAGGCCTCGGTCGTCCACATCCGTGCCGTCTGCCCGTGCGCCGCGGCGACGTGGTGAGCCACCCGCTCGATGTTGGCCAGGGCCAGGGCGCGCGCCTCGGGCGAGAAGGTGCGCAGCGTCGCCGACAGGTCGGCGGTGTCCCCGATGATGTTGTCCTTCGTGCCGCCGGCGATCCGGCCGACCGTGAGCACCACGGTGTCGAACGGGTCGAAGCTGCGCGAGAGCATCGTCTGCAGGGCGAGGACGATCTCGCAGAGCACCGGGACAGGGTCGAG
>JAAYYA010000228.1 GCA_012515595.1 Actinomycetales bacterium | reverse complement strand
CTCGCCGGGTTCTCCACGGTCCGGGTCCAGAAGGAGAGCTCGGCGCCGTTGGACAGGTCCAGCTCCGGGGTCATCAGCCAGTTGCTGATGTCGCCCGGGTCTTCGCCGGCACTGTTGAAGTTCGCCGCGACATAGGCCTCCTCCGTGCCCTCGTGGGCCGGGAAGACGACCGGGTTGCCCTGGAACCAGTTGTTGACACCCTCGGGCTCACTGTTGTTCGTGATCGCCCAACCGGCGCCCGGCAACGAGGCGATGTTGTCGAAGTTCTCGGTCAGCGAGCCCACGTGCGGCACCGCGGCCGGCTCGACCACGGCCGGGGCGGCAGGACCGCCCGTCGCCTCGGTCGAGGCGTGGGCACGGTCGGTGCCCTGCGGTAGGGACAGGGGGGGAACAGCGTCGCCGCCACCCTCGTTCTCGGTGATCGTGAAGTCGAGGTCCTCGGTGCCGGTGTTGCCGACCGTCAGGGTGTGCTCGGTCAGCTCGTCGGCCGGCTGGGTGTTCTCGATCGACGCCGGGTCCACCGTGATGGCCGGGCCCTCGACCGGCGGCGGCTCGTCACCGAAGATCAGGGCGTAGGCGTCGAGCCGGCCCTCGCCGAAGACGTTGTTGTCGTCGGCGGTGCCGCCGCACTGCAGGTCCTCGGTGTCGATGGCGGAGTCGTCGAGCAGGGTCCGGGTGGCCTCGACGTCGCCCACGACGGCCGAGTCGGACGACCACAGCAGGGCGACCGTGGCGGTCACGTGCGGCGCGGCCATCGAGGTGCCGCTGATGGTGCCGTAGGTGTCGCCCGGGAAGGAGGAACGGACCGACTCACCCGGCGCCGCGATGTTCGGCTTGATCTCGCCGTCCTGGCCGGCTCCGCGCGAGGAGAAGCTGCTGATCGAGTGGAAGGCGTTGTAGCTGCCGACCGAGTAGGTCACGATCCGGCTGCCCGGCGACCCGGAGGTCGCGCAGCCCGGTCCCTCGTTGCCGTTGGAGAAGACGCTGAAGATCCCGGCGGCGTGCCAGGCCTCGATGATGTCCTCCATGAACGGGTCGTTCGACGGTTCAGTCGAGCCCCACGAGTTGTTCACGACGTTCGGCCGCTGGGTCGGGTCGGGGTTGGCCCCGCCGACCTCGGTCGGCGCGAGCATCCACTCGCCGGAGGCGAACATCATCTCGTCGCTCAGGTCGGTCGAGGCGGCGATCCACTTGGCGCCGGGGGCGACGCCGATCTGGTTGCTGCCGCCGTCGTCGCCGACCATGGTGCCCATCGTGTGGGTGCCGTGACCGTCCCAGTCCCAGGGGGCCGGCTCGTTGTCGCCGGAGCCGTCGAACCAGTTGTAGTCGTGGTCGGCGGTGCTGCCGTCCCACCCGCGGTAGTGGTTGATCAGCGCGGGGTGGTCCCACTGCACGCCGCTGTCGATGCTGGCGACGACCATGCCCTCGCCGGTCACCCCCTGCGCCCACACGTCGTCGGCGTTGATGTCCAGCACGCCCCACTCGATGGCGTCGAAGGAGTGGCCCTCGGCGGGGTGCGTCACCGGCTCCTCGTAGTCGAAGGTGGCGTAGATGCCCTCGACCCCCGGAGCCTTGGCCAGGTCGTTGACGACCGACCGGTCGGCGCCGTCCACGAGGATCGCGTTGGTCGCCCAGTAGGTCTCGAAGCTCAAACCGTCCGCCGTGAGCTCGGCTCGGACGTCCGCCTGCGCGGCGTCGGCGGTGCTCGTCAGCGCGTCGTAGACGGCGATGCCCCGGGCATCCCAGTCCGCGATCTGCGAGAACTGGCTCATGTCGGGTCGCGCGTCGAAGCGCACCCAGACCGACGTGGTGCCGTTGTCGGCGAGCTCGGTCAGCACCTGGTCCTGAATCTGTGCCGGCTCGCCGGATTGATCAACGGTTTCCTGTGCGGTGGCCGTCGCGGCGGTCAGGCCGGAGACGACCAGCGCTGCGCTGGCGAAGCCGGCAATGGCATGCCGACCCCCTCGTGCAGAACGCTTCATCCTGAAAAACCCCTCATCCCAACTCGTTGGATTTGACACACTGCTTCCCACAGCCAGTGCAGGGATCAACGTAGACGCAGGTGGGTAGTCATGGGTATAAAACTGACCAAATCTTTACGCTTTCGCCCCAACTGCGGTGTCCTGTGAGCACGCCGGACCTGACCAGCGCGGCCTCGGTCGAGGCCCTCGCCGCGGCCCATCCGGAGTGGTTCGACGACGGTCGCGGGGTGCCGGAAGACCCGTCACCGGTCGCCACCCTGATCGGGACCGGGGAGTCGTATGCCGCGTGGCTGGTCGTCTCTCGCGAGCTCGCTGACCTCCGCGCCCCGGAGGGTCCGCGCACCATCGTGGTCCGGGTGCCGCTGCGTCCGGACGAGCTCCCGCGGCCGATGGCCGAGGAGTTCGCTGCGCTGCAGGCCGCCCCGGAGGGCATCGGGCCCCGCCCCATCCACCTGGCCCCCGCGGGAACTGGCGGGGACGGCGAGGGGCGCGTCCCGTCATACATGGTCGTGGGGCGCGTGCCGGGTCAGGTGCGCCCGGCGTCAGCCTGGACCGACGCGCTGCTGGCGGCCCATGCCCGGCAGCTGGCCCGGCTGCACGAAGCGCGCTTCGACGGCTACGGCGACGTCACCGGCACCGACCGCCTGGAGCCGCAGCTGAGCATGACCGGGGCCGGCGAAGCCAGCTGGCAGTGGTGGACCGATCACCACCCCGAGCTCACCGCGGCCCCGGACGTGGCGGGCCTGTGGCCGCGGCTGCGGGCGCTCTTCGCGGAGACCGAGCCGCACTTCCGGCGCCTGGACCGCTTCGCACTTCTCCACGGCGACCCGGCGGTGCCCAACATCCTGGTGTCGGGCGGCGTGCCGCGCTACGTCGACTGGGAGTGGGCGCACATCGGCGACCCCGCGCGGGACCTGGCCTTCATCGGCGGCGCGGTGTGGCTCGAGCCGTGGTACCTCCGGCTCGGCCCCGACCGGCTGGCCAGGTTCGTCGCGGCGTACTGCGAGGCCGCAGGCCCCGACGCCGACCCCGAGGCACTCGCTGCGCGGGCCCGCGCGTGGCTGGTCAACGAGACCTTCTTCGTGGCGCTGCACTTCCGCCGGCAGCACGGCCGCGGGGCGGGCCCGGAGTATGCCGAGCGCGCCACGACCCTGCTCGCCCGCCTCCACCAATTTTCGTAGTGGTTTTGCACGTCTCCCACGTAATTTCGTAGCGGTTTCGTCGCCGTGGTTTCGCAGAGACGCAGCCCTACAAAACCACTACGAAATCGCGGGACGGACCAGCAAAACCACTATGAAAATTGGGGGGCCAGGTCGACGACGACGGGGGCGTGGTCGGAGGCGCCCTTGCCCTTGCGCTCCTCCCGGTCGATGAAGGCGTCGGTGACGCGGGCCGCGAAGGCCGGGGACCCGAGGGCGAAGTCGATCCGCATCCCCTGCCGCTTGGGGAAGCGCAGCTGGGTGTAGTCCCAGTACGTGTAGACACCCGGGCCGGGCGTGAATGGGCGGGTGACGTCGGTCAGCCCGGCGTCAAGGACCGCTCGGAAGGCCGCGCGCTCCGGCTCGGAGACGTGAGTCTTGTTCTCGTAGAAGGCCATCGACCAGACGTCCTCGTCCAGGGGCGCGATATTCCAGTCGCCCATCAGCACGACCGCCTCGTCCGGCGCGGCGGCCCGGCGCGCCCCGGCATACGCGGCGAGGCGCTCGAGCCACTGCAGCTTGTAGGCCATGTGCGGGTCGTCGAGGGACCGCCCGTTCGGGATGTAGAGGGAGACCACCCGCACGCCCGCGCACACGGCGGACAGGGCCCGGGCCTCAGCCGCCACCGGGTCGCCCCAACCAGGCATCCCGTCGAAGCCCTCCTGGACCTCGGCCAGGCCGACCCGGGAGGCGATCGCGACACCGTTCCACTGGTTGTGGCCGACGTGCGCCACCTCGTAGCCGGCGGACTCGAACAGCAGGTAGGGGAACTGGTCGTCCCGGCACTTGGTCTCCTGGATCGCCAGCACGTCGACGTCGTGCCGCTCCAGGAAGGCGATGACCCGGTCGACACGGGCGCGGATGCTGTTGACGTTCCAGGTGGCGAGGCGCACGCCTCCACCCTAGGAGCACCTTGTCGGCGGGTTCGGGCGGCCCTATCGTGGATCGGTGCGGGACTCCCGCTCACCAAGGAGGCCACGATGGCCATAGACGGATTCCTCGCGATCCCCGACATCCAGGGCGAGAGCCTGCGCGACGGGCACGAGGGCGAGATCGAGTTCCACGGCCTCTCGTTCGGGATGGCGACGGCGGTGAGCGCGGGCGAGACGATGTCCCGGCGCCGCGGACGCGCCACGCTGGACTCGGTGACCGTGGTCAAGCACTACGACCGCGCCTCGCCCTCCCTGAAGAAGATGGTCTTCGACGCCAGGCTCGCTCCCCAGGCGACGCTGTCGCTGCGGCGGACCGTCGACGGCCAGACCAGCGACTACCTGGTGATCGTGCTGAAAGAGGCCAGCGTGACCAGCTACGACCTCGAGTCGACCGAGGAGGGTCTCCTCGAGGAGGTCCTCACCCTGGACTACCGGTCCATCCGGTTCACCTACGACGGGCAGCACGAGGTCGAGATGGACGTGGCCACTGGGAGGTGAACCGGCGGTTGCCCCACCCGCAACAGCTTCAGGAACGCGCGGTGCGCCGACGCTGGGCCATCAGCCCGGACACCCGGCGGACCACCGAGCGGGGCACCACCCGGATGCCCGCCGTGACCAGCTTGTAGGTGGCCGACGGCACGGACACGGTGCGCCCGGCGTCGAGGTCGCGCAGCGCACCCGTCACCACCTGGTCGACGTCGAGCCACAGCGGCCCGGGCAGGGCGGACATGTTCATCCGCGCCCGGTCGTGGAACTCGGTGTGCACGAACCCGGGGCACACCGCCGTCGCCGTGACCCCCGTCCCCTGGAGCTCGACCGACAGGGCCTCGGTGAAGACGGTCACCCAGGACTTGATCGCCGAGTAGGTGCCCATCACCGCGAACGACGCGACCGACGAGACGTTGAGTATGCCGCCACGCCCGCGGGCGCGCATCGCACCGGCCGCTGCGTGGCTGAGGACGAGGACGGCCCGCACCATGACGTCCACGGCTCGCTCCTCGTCGGCCAGCTCCCCCCTGCTGAAGCTGCGCTTCTGCCCGAAGCCGGCGTTGTTCACCAGCAGGTCCACCGGCCGCTCGGGGTCCCGCACCCGGTCGGCCACCCGCTCGGTCTGGACCCGGTCGGCCAGGTCGGCGGGCAGGACCTCGGTGGTGACGGCATACGACTGGCGCAGTTCGGTCGCCAGCTCCTCGAGGCGCTCCCGGTCGCGGGCGACCAGGACCAGGTCGTGCCCGCGCCGGGCGAGCTCGACGGCGAAGGCGCGGCCGAGGCCGGACGAGGCGCCCGTGACGAGTGCGGTTCCCATGGGCGACACCCTAGGGCTGCACCCTCCGGGGCGAGGTGCGCGCCCCGGTAGGCTGCGATCCCGTGACCGACGCGCGCGCCCGACTCTTGGACCTGATCCGCACCAACGCCATCGTGCACGGGCGGGTGACGCTCAGCTCGGGGCAGGAGGCGGACTACTACGTGGACCTGCGGCGCATCACGCTCGACGGGGAGGCCGCCCCGCTGGTGGGCCAGGTCATGAACGACCTCGTCGCCGACCTGGAGTTCGACGCCGTCGGCGGTCTCACGATGGGGGCCGACCCGGTAGCCACTGCGATGCTGCATGCGCGCGCCGCGGCCGGCGGACGGCTCGACGCCTTCGTGGTGCGCAAGGCGGGCAAGGCGCACGGGCTGCAGCAGCGCATCGAGGGCCCCTCGATCGAAGGGCGCCGGGTGCTGGTCGTGGAGGACACCTCGACGACCGGCGGTTCGCCGGTGACGGCCGTGGAGGCCTGCCGGGAGGCCGGGGCCGAGGTGGTGGCCGTGGCGGTCATCGCCGACCGGGCCAGCGGCGCCGCGGAGGTCATCCGGGCTCAGGGCCTGGACTACCGCGCCGCGTTCTCGATGGCCGACCTCGGGCTGGCCTGACCTCGGACTCGCCTGACACCGGACTGGCCCGATCTCGCGGGTCAATCCAGTGCGCTGGAAGCGACCCGGATTGACCCGCGAGTCGGACGTGTGAGCCGCGTCAGCGCTGCTTGCGGTCCCAGTGCGCGAAGCCCGCGGCCTTGGCGGCCTCCTCGGTCTCGAACCACACCTCGGCCTTGGCCGCCTCGTAGGACGGTGACTCCGGCGTGTGGAAGAGCATCGACCCGGCGTTGCCCTTGATGGACCAGCCGG
>JAAYYA010000227.1 GCA_012515595.1 Actinomycetales bacterium | reverse complement strand
GTCCCGCAGCAGGTTGCGGGCCACCGAGGCGCTCGTCGCAGGGATCGGCATGCAATATATTGCAGCACGGAATCAGCGCCTGGTCAATGAGATCGCTGCGCGGTGCCACCGAACCGTCTCACTGGGCGGAGTGACCGAGGCAGGTTCCGCGGAGCCGACCGTCCCGCGACACGCCCGACTTCGAACGGCCAGACCGTACCCGGGTACGAATGAGCCGGTCGCCGTCGGCGTGTCGCCGGGACTGCTCGCCGATCGTCAGGCGAGCCAGACAGGCCGCATCTCAGGCCATCGGCAGGCCGGCGGCCCGACGGGAGCGCTAGCTAGTCGGACGTAGCGTCGGGAACCCAGCAGAAGCCGTCCTCGCAGACGGCGGCATCGGTCGAGCCCAGCGCGACGAGCCCACCAGCCGGGCCACCTGCGGCTGGCGTGGTGAGGGACTCGCCCGCGCTCGGTGGGGTCGAAACACCGCCACCCGACGCGCTCGGTGGGGTCGAAACACCACCACCCGACGCGCTCGGTCGGGAGGGGGTGGCGCTCGATCGGGAGGGGGTGGCGCTCGGTCGGGAGGGGGAAGGGGTCGTCACGACGCAGCCCGCTCGTCCCACGCCTGGGTCAGCGCCTGCACGAACGTCTCGCTCTCCTGGGCGCCGGAGACGCCGTACTTGGCGTCCAGCACGAAGAAGGGCACCCCGCTGATGCCGTAGGCGCGGGCCTGGTTCATGTCGGCGCGCACGTCCGCGAGGTACTCCTGCGACTCCAGCGCGGCGAGCACCTCCGCGCGGTCCAGACCCGCGTCGGCGGCGAGGTCGGCGAGCTCCTCGGGCCGGGAGAGGTTGCGGCCCTCCTCGAAGTAGGCCTTGAGCAGGCGCTCCTTCACCTCGGACTGCAGACCCCGGGCCTTGGCCAGGTGCAGCACCTGGTGCGCCCGGACGGTGTTGATGTGCACGACCTTGTCGAAGTCGTAGTCCAGGCCAACGGCGCCGGCGATCTGGGTGACCCGGTCCAGCATCTGCTCGACCTGCTCGACCGGCATGCCCTTGCGCTCGGCGAGGTACTCGATGGTGCTGCCCTCGAAGTCGACCGGGGTGTCCGGGCTGAGCTCGAAGGAGTGGTACTCCACCTCGACCTCGCGCCCGTCGGCCGAGAACTGCTCCACCGCCCGCTCGAACTTGCGCTTGCCGATGTAGCACCAGGGGCAGGCGATGTCCGACCAGATGTCGATCTTCAGGGGGCGCGGGGAGGCGGGGGCTGTCATGGCCGGGGAACGACCCGCTGCCGCACTCCTATTCCCCGGAACGCCATGGTGCCGCCAGCGTCGCCGGGTTCGTTGCCATCCCGCGTGCTCCGATGCGGTATGCCGGGTGGCCGACTAGGTTGGAGCCGTGCCGGAGGGCGAGGACATCACACGGCGCGTGACGATCTACGACGTGGCCCGTGCGGCGGGCGTGAGCGCATCCACCGTCTCGCGCGCCTTCGCGCGCCCCGGACGCGTGAGCAGCGCCACGGCCGAGCGGATCCACCGGGTCGCCGAGGAGCTCGGCTACCGCAGCGCCGAGGTCTACCGACCCGCGTCGCAGGGCAGCCACACCCGGGTCATCGGGCTGGCGGTCAGCGACATCACCAACCCGTTCTACTTCGGCATCATCCGCGGCGCCGAGCGGGCCGCCGCCACCGCCGACTTCACCCTCATGGTGGGCGACGCGCACGAGTCGTCCGAGGCCGAGCGGCGCATGCTGGAGCGCCACCTGCCGCTCGTCGACGGCATGATCATCACCTCCAGCCGGCTGTCCGACCAGGACCTGCGCTCCATCGCCCGCCGGCTGCCGGTCGTGGTGCTCAACCGCAAGGTCGCCGGCCTGCCGTGCGTCGTCCCCGACAACCCCCGCGGCATCCGGCGCGCCGTCGAGCACCTGGCCAGCCTGGGGCACCACAAGATCGGGTATGTCGCCGGGCCGGAGGCCTCGTGGGCCGACGGGATGCGGTGGCGGGCGGTGCGCGAGTCGACCCTCGAGCTGGGGCTGGACGACGCCCGCATCGGACCGGTCCACCCGACCGTGTCCGGCGGGCGCGGCGCCGCCCGGCGCGTGGTGGAGCAGGGCCTCACCGCGGTCATCGCCTACAACGACCTGCTGGGGGTCGGACTGCTCCGCGGCCTGGAGGACCTCGGGGTGGACGTGCCCGGGCAGGTCAGCGTGGTCGGCTTCGACAACACCATGGCGGCCGAGCTGGTGGGGCTGACCACCGTGGCCTCGCCGGCGGTGCTGCTCGGCGAGACCGCCGTGCTCTACGTCGCCAACCTGGTGAACCGGACCGCGCAGAGCCGGGACGCGCTGTCGGTGCTGCCCGTGCGGCTGGTCACCCGCACCTCCACCGGACCCCGTCGCTGAGGTCGCCCGGCCCCCGTCGCTGAGCTCGCCCGCACGTGCCTCGGGCGACCCCGGAACAGCCGGCGACAGCATGCCAACTTGTGGCAACACGGTGCGCCGGCCGGCCGGTCCGTGGATGAATCCATGGTGTGACCCTCGACCTCCACCCGGACCGCCTCCTCCCGACCGACCCCACGGTCCGGGACATCGCGCGCGAGCTCTACGCGTCGGTGGCCGACCTGCCGATCATCTCGCCGCACGGACACGTCCCGCCGCAGTGGATCGCCGAGGACGTCGCCTTCCGGGACCCCACCTCGTTGCTGATCACCCCGGACCACTACATCACCCGGCTGCTGCACGCCAGCGGCGTGGACCTGGCCGACCTCGGCGTCGGCACCGAGCTGACCCCCGACGGCGCCCGCAAGGCCTTCCACCTGCTCTGCGAGAACTGGGCGGTCTTCCGCGGGACCCCGATGCGCTATTGGCTCGAGTCTCAACTGGTGGAGGTTTTCGGCGCCTACCTGGAGCCGAGCGCCACGTCCGCCGACGCGCTCTACGACCGGATCAGCACCTGGATCGAGCAGCCGACCTCCCGTCCGCGCGCGCTGATGCAGCAGTTCGGCATCGAGTTCCTCGCCACGACGGACGACCCCTGCGACGACCTCGCGCACCACCGGAGGATCGCCGAGGACGCGGCCTTCGGCCCCCGGGTGGTCCCCACCTTCCGCCCGGACGTCTACCTGGAGCCGGCCCAACCCCGCTGGGTCGCCGCGGTGGACCGGCTGGCCGAGGTCAGCGGCGTGGACACGGGCGACTACGCCGGCTGGGTGGCCGCCATGGAGAACCGGCGCGCCTACTTCGCCGAGCACGGCGCCGTTTCCACCGACCACTCGCACCGGGACCTGGGCACCGAGCGGCTGCCCGACGAGCAGGCGAACGAGCTGTATGCCGCGGCGCGGGCCGGGCGCATCAGCCCCGCCGACGGCGACCGGTTGCGTCGGCACATGGTGGACGAGATGGCCCGGATGGCCACCGAGGACGGGCTCACCATGACCCTGCACCCGGCCGTGCACCGCAACCACCATGGCCCGACCTTCGAGCGCTTCGGTGCCGACGTCGGCGCGGACATCCCGATCGGGGTGGAGGTGACCCAGGCCCTGGCGCCGCTGCTGGGCCGGTACGGCACCCACCCCAACCTCACGCTCGTCGTGTTCACCATCGACGAGACGGTCTACAGCCGGGAGCTGGCGCCCCTGGCAGCGTTCTACCCGTCGCTGCGGATCGGGGTGCCCTGGTGGTTCATCGACGCCCCCGACGCGATCCGCCGGTTCCGGGCGGCCGTCAGCGAGACGGCCGGCTTCACCCGCACCTCCGGCTTCATCGACGACACCCGCGCCTTCCTGTCCATCCCGGCCCGGCACGACATGTCACGACGCCTCGACTGCAGCCACCTGGCCGAGCTCGTGGCCCAGCACCGGCTGGGCCTGGACGAGGCGGCCGAGACCGCGCGCTACCTGGTCGTCGACCAGCCGCGGGACGTCTTCGGCATCTGAGGTCCCCCCGCCACGTCTCCGGCATCTGAGGGCCCCCGGGCCGTAGGTCGGTGCGGAGCGTGCCGCACGATGGGTCCATGATCCCGCCCGCACCGACGCACCCCGCCCTCCGCGCGCTCACCGAGGCGCGGTGGAGCGTCGACCAGTTCCGCGACCACCTCAGCAGCCAGGGCACCCCGCTGGTCGAGCGGCTCACGGCCGACGAGGTCGCCGTGACCTTCGTCCACGAGACCGACCAGGCCGGTGAGATCGACCAGGCCAGTGGGGCCGACCGCGAGGTGCGGCTGCGCGAGCTGGTCGGGTCCGGCCCGGCCGGCGACCGGGTGCTCCGCCCGGTGGACGGCACGCCGTTCCGGGCGCTGACGCTGCGTATGCGCTCCGACCTGCGTCTGTCCTACGCCTTCCAGATCGACCGGCCGGGCGGGGCACCGGAGCTGGTGCCCGATGCCTTCAACCCGCCGCCACCGTCCCTGGACCAGCGGCTCACCGGATCCGTCCTGACCCTGCCGGACGCGGCCGAGCTCCCCGTCGACCCGCACCGGGCCGGTGAGACGGGCCAGCATGGGCGCGTTGCCCCGCATCTCGACGAGCACGTCTTCCGGAGCGAGATCCTGGGCAACGAGCGTCGCGTCTGGGTCTCCCTCCCGCCGGGGTGGTCGACCGCCGGCCCACCGTCTCCGTCCGTCATCGTCTTCGACGGGACGGCCGGGCACACCGCGCCGGCGGTCCGGGACACCCTGGTCGCGGCCGGCGAGGTGCGCGACGTCGTCGTGGTCCTCGTCGACCAGCTCGGGCGGCGCGACGTCGAGCTGACCGCCGACCCGGGGTTCGCCCGGATGCTCGCCGAGGAGCTGGTGCCCTGGCTGCGGACGGCATACGGCGTGTCCGCCGAGGCCCGTGACCTGGCCCTCTCCGGCTCGAGCTTCGGCGGGTTGTGCGCCGCGTGGACGGCGCTGCAGCACCCCGACGTCTTCGGCAACGCGCTGATCCAGTCCCCGTCGTGCTGGTTCCACCCGAGCCTGCCGTCCCTGGTCCGGCCCGGCGGCACCGGCGAGGCAGAGGTGGTCGGCCGGGCCGTTCCGACGCCGAGCCTCATCGAGGCGTTCGCCGCGGCCGACCCGGTGCCGGTCCGCATCTTCCACGAGGTCGGCCGGCTCGAGCACGGTCCGCCGCCCGCTCAGATCCGGCAGGTCTTCGGCAACCGCTGGCTGCACGACGTCCTGCGGCTCAAGGGCTACGACACGGTGTACCGCGAGTACGCCGGCGGTCACGACGCCACCTGGTGGCGCGCCACGTGGGCCGACGGTCTGCGCTGGCTCTTCCCGGCGGACTGAACCGGCGCCCGCGCAACTTGCCTGGGCGGGCGCCGGTCAGTGGTCTGGCCGATGCGGTCAGCTGGCCAGGTCGACCTCCGCGGGGATCAGCCCGGCGGCCACGAGGTCGGCGAACCACGGCGCGGCCGGCCACCGGCCCCACCTGTCCCGATAGACGAGGGCGTCCCGGCTGGCCACCGACAGGTGCAGGGCGTCGGGCCGCTCCGCCGGCCGGTGCCGGCGGTAGGCCGTGGCGCCGGGCACCAGGCGGACCTGCCCGCCCGCGGCGGCCACCGCGGCGGCGAGGTCGGAGTCATGACCCAGCCCGCCGACATACTCCTCGCAGAGACCACCCACGGAGGCGAGGTCTTCCACGCTGATGACCAGCACCGGGCTGGCGAACCGGTCGGGGTCGAGAGCGACCTCCCCCAGCTGGGGCGGGAGCGGCGCGGGGTGGTGCTCCGGGTCGACGACCCAGTCCTCGAGCCGGGCGAACTCATAGCCCTGCGGGGGCGCCTCCCGCAGTCGCTGCACCGCGGTGGTCCACAGGGTGGGCCCGTTCCCGGGATGCTCGCGGATGTGCTGGAGCAGGTGCCCCAGGAACTGCGGGCCCGGGATGCACGTCACGTCGAGCAGGACGAGCAGGTCCGCACCGGCCTGCACCGCGGTCTCCACACCGAGCTGGAGCCCGCGGGCCGTCGGCAGCTCACGCTTGACGGTCGGCAGGCCGACGACCTCGGTCTGCCACCGGTCGCTCGTGATCGGCAGCCGTCCCTGGCTGACCGCGCGGTCGGCCAGCCCGACGACGACGTGGACGTCGGGCACCTCGGCACCGAGGGAGAACCCGCTGACCTGGTCGATGAGCTCGTCGTGCTGGCGCCGAACGGTGGTGACGAAGGCGGTCCGGGTCACGAGATCCGCCTGGTCTCCAGGAGCAGCAGCTCGTCGCGTTCCTCCTCGGTCAGGCCGCCCCAGATGCCATAGGTCTCCGGCACGTTCAGGGCGTGGTTGCGGCACGCGTCGATGACGGGGCACTGCTGGCAGAGCTCGATGGCGCGGGCCTCGCGGGCGCGCTTGACCGATCCCCGCTCACCGTCGGGGTGGAAGAACAGTTCCGGGCTCCGGGTGCGGCACAGACCCTCGTGCTGCCAGTCCCATTCGGCGCCCACAGGATGGATGGTGGAAGTCTTGTTCATGACGAACCTGTCTGTCATGTCGACACGATCGCCCAGCCCCGAAGGGGCCATCCGCGCGACCGTGGCCGACAGATCACAACCCCACTTCTAGAGGAGCCTTCAGTATTACCGCGAATTCCTTGAGCGGCAACCTGTCACCGGCTTCGGGCCGCTGACGTGCAGGGATGCCTCAGACAGGGTCCGGCGCGGGGTCCGGCGCGGGGGACAGCTCGTCGGGCTGGTCGAGCAGGCGACCACCCTCCACGATCTGCGCGGCGACGTCCCGCAGCTTGGTGTTGCTCTCCTGGGAGTGTCGTGACAGCACCGAGAACGACTGGTCGAGGGTCAGACCGTATCGCTGGATCAGCATGCCCTGGGCCACGCCGATCAGATGCCTCGAGCGCAGCGCCTCGCGCAGGCCCGTGACCTGTCGGGACACCCCGAGCGCGCCGCCGGCGTGGGCAGCGAACAGGAGCGCCTCGTCCAGGTCGTCGCGGGAGAAGGCGTCGGTCGTCCCGGCGTAGAGGTTCAGTGCCCCCAGCAGCTCCCCCGAGGACCCGATCAGCTGCACGCTGAGCACGGACCGGATGCCCAGGTCGGCGACCCTGGCAGACCACTCCGGCCAGCGCCGGTCGTCACGGGTGTCCCGGATGATGTGCGTCTCGCTCTCGACCGCGCTCTCGTAGCACGGGCCCTCCCGCAGGAGCTTCTGCAGCTCGTCAGCCCGGTGCGTCACCTCGTCGGTGGACGCGGCCGGCTCGGCCGGCGACTCCGCGGTGCGCAGCGAGACCCCCGCCCAGTCGCAGCCGGGCACCACCTGGACGGCCTGGTCCACGATCCGCTGGAGGGTGAGCGGCTCGTTCTCCGCAGCCAGCAGCTCCCGGCTCATCACGGCATACAGCTCGGCTCGCTCCACCGGCTCCATGAGACCTCCCGGACCTCAGCATCGGACAGCCGTTCATGCTACGCACCGTGGCTGGATACGCACCTTTTTCGTAGCGATTTTGCACCTCCCCCACACCTTTTCGTAGCGGTTTTGCACGTCCCCCAACGATCTTCGTAGCTGTCTCGTCCGTGCCCCCGGCCTCAGCCCAGACGGCTGCGGATCACCTCGTAGGCGGCGGTGACCGCCGTGGACAGGGTCGGTTCCAGGACCGGCGCGAAGAACGGCGAGTGGTTGGCGGGGGTCGGGTCCGGCGAGTCGATCACCTCTTGGGGCGTCCCACCGAAGAACCAGTAGACGCCCGGGATCCTCAGGGCATCGGGCAGCGCGCCGAAGTCCTCGCTGCCCATCTGCGCCGGCCGGGCGCTGACCCGGTCCGCCCCCAGAGCCCGGGTGAGCACCCCGGTGACGTGCTCGGTCTCGGCCGGGTCGTTGGTCAGCAGGGGG
Organism: Actinomycetales bacterium; assembly: GCA_012515595.1. Classification (GTDB taxonomy): domain Bacteria; phylum Actinomycetota; class Actinomycetes; order Actinomycetales; family Dermatophilaceae; genus Ornithinicoccus. Next base: position 116 of record JAAYYA010000227.1, on the reverse strand, counting down.
AAGGTGTAGAGCTCCCGGACCTCGGGCTCCGGCGCACCCGAGGCCGCGGCCTCGGCCGAGAGGATCCTCCGTATGGCGGTCAGCACGTTCTCGCGGACCGTCTGGTCCAGGGTGCG
>JAAYYA010000226.1 GCA_012515595.1 Actinomycetales bacterium | reverse complement strand
CCGGCTGGTCGCTGGGGTTGCTGACCGTGGCTCGGTCGTCCCTGGCCGGGGACCTGCTGACCCTCGGCGGGCGGGCGGTAGGCGGCGTGCGGGTCGTCTTGGGCAGGCCGCGTCTGCGGGCGGGGCTGGCCCGTCGCGCGGTCCCGCTCGGGCATGGCGGGTCGCATGCCCTCGCCCGGACGCGGGGCCGCTCGGCGCTGGCCCTGGCGGCGGGGGTTCTTGCTCGCCGGACGCACCCGGAAGATGCCGGTCTCCAGCTCGTCGTCCGAGGTCAGCCGCACCTCGACCGTGCCGGCCGGGGTGTAGCGCTGGGCGTCGGCGTGGTCCTCGGCGGCGGCGACCAGCTCGTCGGTGAGGGCGGTGTCGTAGGAGGAGAGCCGCTCGTAGTCGGTGGTGGCGAGCTCGATCGTGAAGACGTTGGGCACCATGGTGCGGCCCGGTCCGAGGACAGCGGCCCGCTCGTCCATCGCCCCACGCATCGCGGAGGCGATCTCGACCGGCTGGACCTCGGCCTTGAAGACCTTCGCGAACGGTGCCTTGACGGCCCGCTCGAGGCCGCGCTCGACGCGGTCGATGATCCCCATGACACTCCCTTCGCTCGTCGGTGCCCTCCCCGCGCGCAGCGCCGGGTGGGCCGGTGGCCACTTCGATCGTACTGTCGCGAGGTGTCTCCAGCGGGCATCCGCGCCGCCGGGGACGTTGCTCGTGAGGAACGTGCGCGGGAGCGCTGCGGTTCCGGTCCCTGTGCCGCGGCGCAACGGGGGTGTGCTGACGGCCTGCCTGGTTGCGGAGCCTGACCGGCGCCGATGCGGAACCTGAGGTGGCCGCGTGCTAATCTTGCTCGGCACTCGCGCGAGTGGCGGAATAGGCAGACGCGCACGGTTCAGGTCCGTGTGCCCGAAAGGGCGTGGGGGTTCAACTCCCCCCTCGCGCACAACGCAACGGCCCCAGGTCTTCGGACCTGGGGCTTTGTCGTTGCATGGGCACTGACCCGGTCAGTTGCGCAGCACCCTCCGCCTCAGCCCGACGTCTTCGAGCGCCCTCGCGTTCTTCGGGCCGACTGTCACCGTACTTAAGATGAGCAAGGCGCTCGAAGAAGCTCAGGCCGGGGTGGTGGGTCACCCGCACTCGTCGCGGGACTCCACGGCGCCCCAGAACATCAGGTGGCCTCCGGTGAAGAAGCGCTGCTCGTCCGTCAGGAAGACCTGGAAGACGCCGACGTTTGACAGGATGCTGGCCGTGTCCGACACGTCACTGACGATCGTGCGACTGGACGTCCTTCCTGCCGACGAGGCCGACGTCCGGGCTGAGGCCGTGCTGCACCTGCTGCGCGAGCTCGGCGCGATCGGTGAGCCTTGCGACGACGGCTGGGCGCCCGGACCGCGAGCCGCCGAGCTCCTTTCTCAAGAGGTCCGTGCCTTCTACGCCGAGCACCGCGAGTTGCCGATCCTGCTGCGGACGGGCTGGAACCACGTGTCGGTGCACCGGCGCTGGTCGGGCTACCACGCCATGGACAACTTCGAGGCTCCGTCCTGCCCGATCTGCGGCAGGGTCGCGGATCCGGAGGACGTGCACGCCGGTCTCGACGAGTGGAGCGAGGGTCAGGAGCCGATGCTGGTGTGCCAGGACTGTGGAGCGCGGACATCCCAGGGCGACTGGGTGGGTCAGGCCGCTGTGGCCTTCGGCGCCCCGGCCGTGGAGTTCCACAGCTGGGAGGATCTGCGCCCCGATGTGGTCACCGACCTCGAGCGGGCGCTCGGCGGCAGGACGACGTGGGTCCGCTCCCGGCTGTGACCTCCCCCTTCTGAGCAACGGTCCGCGCTGGCCCGGTCAGTCGCGCAGCACCTGCCACATCCCGACCATCTCTTGGCCTCCCACCCGCGGGAGGCATACAGCCGTTCCGCATCGGGCGTCGTGAACAACCCGACGAAACAGTGCCCGGGGGCGATCTGCCGCACCCGGTCAGCCCACGGCGTCAGCCAGCCGACGATGTTCCTCGGGCGAGGGGATCCGGTGCGTGACGTCATACGACATCAGGACTCGAGCCGTGGCAGGTCGCGGTAGGCACCGAGGCTATGGACATACCGGTGCTTGAACCGCTCGCCCGCCCCGTCGCTGTACGTCACGGTGGCGGCGAACTGCGGGGAGTTCCCGTCGGCCAGCGCGAGGGGGGCCGTGTCGAAGAACACCTCGATCGCCTTGCCCGGCCGCAGCATCGTCAGGGTGCTCCACAGCGGGAGCTCGGAGACTTTGGTGGTGCCCCCCGCCCCCACGAGGGGAGCGGAGAAGTGCACCCGCGGGTCGTACGCCATGCCGGTGCCGACGTTGGCCAGGACGAGGACGAACGAGTCACGGACGTAGTCCACGTCGAGGACGACCAGCGGCTCCACTACGCGAGCTCCAGCCTTTCGTGGCAGATCTCGAGCACCTCGACCGCGACGTCGTTGCCGGTCGCGTTGAGCCGAGGTCCCTCGAAGCGCACCGGCCACGCCCGCCTGAGCCGGAACGACAGGACCGGCTCCGCGACGTCGTTGAGCAGGTCGACCGAGATGTCGGAGCGCACGACCTGCCCGCTCAACGCGCTCTTCATCCACTCCCAGAAGGCGAGGTTGCCGTTGATCCCGCGGGTGAACGTGACGTTGGGATACGTCGCCCGGCCGGGGAGCTTGCGGACGCTGAGGTCGCCTCCGGCGCGGTACTCGACCGGCGTGATCCGGGCACCGAGACCGGTGACCTCCGCGAACGAGGCCTGCAAGCCTGCGGACCCGTCGTCGGTGATCCCCATGATCTGGACCAGGAAGTCGCGGTTCAGGTAGGGGTCATCGCTGACGACAGGACTCACGGTGCCCTCCGGAGGCTCGGGTGGTGGGCCAGAGGATACCCGGGTCCGGCACCTGCCGCACCGGATCGATCAACCGTGCGTGACGAGGCTCCGGGCGAGCGGACGCGTCAGCGACCGAGCGGCTTGTAGAGCACCAACCCGTTGCCCTGCTGGTCGTAGACCACCGCCCGCCGCTCGTGCGCGTCGTCGTAGGGCCCCTTGACGATCGCTCCGCCGCCCGACTCGACCGCCTTGGCCGCGGCGTCGACGTCGTCGGTCTTGAGTCCGACGACGACCTTGCCCGGCAGTGGATGATCGACCGCAGTGGCCAGGGCGAGTGTGATCGAGCCGCCGTCCATCGCGGCAAAATGCGATCCGTCCCGGAACTTCAGGGTCATCCCCATGCCCTCGTAGAACGCGATCGACTCGTCGAGGTCGTCCGTGGACAGGACCACCATTCGCACGTCCAGGTCACTCACTGCTGTCTCCTTCGGGTTCCTTCAGACGGGATCGGGTTGAGCGTCCGGCGCGGCAGCCCGCTCCAGCTCCAGCGCCCCCGGGAAGAGGACGTTGTTCTCCTTGTGGATGTGCTCGTGCAGGTCGAGCTCCATCTCCCGCAGCCCGTCGAGCATCGCCCGGTAGGAGCCGCACGCGTCCTCGGGCACCGCGTAGCCCATGGTCGTGGCGTTGATCTCCTTGAACAGGTCGCCGACCACCGTGTGCTCGTCGACCAGCACCTCGATCTGCTCGGCGAGGGAGACCCGCGGCCGGGTCCCGGACTTCTCCAGCCGGCTGATGGCGGGGAAGACGCTGCGCTCCTCCTTGGTCATGTGCGGGTCGAGCTCGGAGACCGCGGCCGTGAAGAGCTCCTCCACCCGGGACAGCTCGGGGTGCCGCTCGCCGTGCACGCGGGCGACCTTCTCGACGAGGGCCTGCAGGCGCGGCATCTCCTCCCACATGTAGGCGTGGTGGGTGTCGACGATGTCGTGGGCGAGGTCGGCCCGCTCCTGCGCCACGCGCACGGCCGGGTCGCTCGGGGCGGGCAGGTCGAGGGCCCGTGTCACCTCGCGCAGGTCGACCCCGGCCTCGGTCGTCGCGTCCACCAGGGAGCGCTGGCCGTGGCAGCAGTAGTCCAGGCCGAAGCCCTCCAGGATGCGGGCTCGCCGGCCGTCCTGGATCACCAGGTCCGCGAGCGTGGCAGACGCCTCAACGGTCATGCCGTCACCGTAGCCGAGCCGGGCGACCCCGCGGAGGTGAGAACGGTCACGTCGTCACGCACCGAACGCGTAGTCGACGACCACCGGGGCATGGTCGGACAGCCGCACGCCGCGGTGCTCCCGGTCGACCTCCGCCGACTCTGCGGTGCGCGCCAGCCGCGGCGTGGCCAGGTGGTAGTCGATGCGCCAGCCGGCATCACGGGCATACGCCTGCCCCAGCCACGACCACCAGGTGTAGGGACCGTCGGCGTCGGGGTGCACCGACCGCACCACGTCGACCAACGTGCGCGGCGACAGCAGGGAGCCGACCCACTCGCGCTCCTCGGGCAGGAAGCCCTCCGCCTGCCGGCTGCTCCGCCACCTCGCCACGTCCTGCTCGGTGTGCGCCACGTTGAGGTCGCCCGTCAGCAGGAGCTCCCGGCCCGCAGCCAGCGCGGCCCGCCGCGTCCGGGTGAGCTGCCGCGCGAACGCAGCCATGAAACGCATCTTCCGCTCGTAGCGCGCCCCACCGTCCGGCGCCTCGCGCATCCGCCCGGGCTTCTGCAGGTGCGCCGGCAGGCCACCCTTGGGCAGATAGAGGCTCGCGACGGTGAGCGGTGCCTCGGCCAGGTCGACCTCGACATACCGCCCCTCGTGGGCGTGCCGTGCCAGGCCCCGCGCCAGCGACACCCGGTCCGGTGCCGGCTCGGTGTGCAGGTGGTCCTCACCCGGCCCCCGCACCAGCACGTCGGCGTCCCAGGTGCGCACCGCCGCCGGCTGCTCCCGGGTCAGCACTGCCACTCCGTTGCGCCCCGCGAGCTGCCCCGGCTCGTAGACCACGTGATAGTCGCCGAAGGCGTCCATGGGCAGCTTGTCGAGCGGCGCCCGCACCTCCTGCAGCGTGACGACGTCGCAGCCGCGGGTGGCCAGCCAGTCGCCGAACCCCCGACGGTGGGCGGCCCGGATCCCGTTGACGTTGACCGAGGCGATGCGCAGCACCCCGCGAGGGTATGTCGTGTGCTCACCTGATCCGTGACAGGTATGCCGTGCGCTCATCTGGTCCGCGCCGCGCCCGTGCGCGCGGGTGGGCGACAATGTCTCCGCCCCGGAAGACGACGGAGAGGACGGCTGTGCCCGAGATCAGCGGTGTCATCACCACCCACCTCAGGGCCCTCGGGGCCGGGACACGCGACCGGGTGGTCTTCGCGATCCTCACCCGGAACCCGTACTTCATCGAGGACCTGCCGGTCACCAGGGACGACGGTGAGGTGTGGGTCGACATCGCGAACATCAAGGACGGCGTGCTCCTGCGGTTCCGCGACGGAGAGCTCGACAGCGTGCGGACCAGTGCCCGACAGGAGGGTGACTACTACCCCTATCCCGAGCCCGAGCAGCTGATCTCCGGGCTGGACGTATCCACCGTCACCCCTGAGGATGTCGCGGCAGTGCTGGGCGAGCCGTCCGAGAAGCAGCCTCGCGACGAGGACGGCGGCACCCACGGCCTCCGCTACGACGTCGACGGCGGCGTCGTGACGCTGACCTTCCGCGACGACCAGCTCACGACGGTGACCGTCAGCCGCTCCTGAGCGGCCGCCAGCCCCACGAGTTCCCGCGGCCGCCGCCCCGGGAGGGCCGGGAGAACTGTCATGCGCGCAGATCCTTGCTCTGGAGCACTGGCTCATGGCGAGTCCGAGTTCTCTCATGCGTTGTGTGCGGCACTGGCTGCAGCGTAGATACTCCACGATCCCGGTGGAGGTCTGGTGGCGGATGCGATGCGCCAGGCATGCTCGTGGGGACGTCATCCGGCGGCCGCGTGGTCTTGTGTGCCGTCAGATCGCGCGGCCGTCGAACAGCGCGCCCAGGATGCGGGACTGATCCTGTCCTCACCCAGCCGGGCACGTGACTATGCCGAGACACGCTCGGTGATCGACGACTGGCTGGCCATCGTCGATGCCCCCTCGGATCGCGAGCGCGCTGGGCTGCTCAATGAGCAGATGGCCAAGGCCGCGGCGTACCCCCGACTGGTCGACCATGGTGATGAGGAGGGCTGGCACCTGCACTATCGCGATGATCGCCAGAGCCTCCCCCAGGTGCTGCGATCGGTGATCTGCGTGGGGACTGCTCTGCACCTCACCACCCGCGGGATGCACCGCCTGCGGCGCTGCGAGGCAGCACCCTGCACCAACGTCGTGGTTGACACGACCCGTAACGGGCGCCAGCGATACTGCTCGGTGCGCTGCGCCAATCGCGCCGCGGTGCGACGACACCGCGAGCGCCGCTGAGCCTCAGAACCAGCAGGTTGTCGTGGATCCTTGGGTGGCCGCACCGTGTTCGGGGTGGAGAGCGTCCGGCTGCCCCCGCAAGGGCGGCTGGGTCGGTCGGGACGAGGTGCCTGGTCCGCTTCTTCGAGCGGCCAATGCATCTGGGAGCCGGTTACTTCCGGCCCGAAGAAGCGGAAGCCGCTCGCAGACGCACGCCGTTCGACCTGAGAGACTCGAGGGCATGCACATCATGACCGTCTGCCTGGGCAACATCTGCCGCTCTCCCGCCGCCGAGTCGGTGCTGGTCCACCGGCTCGAGCAGGCCGGCCTGGACGAGGTGATGGTGTCCTCGGCCGGCACCGCCGACTACCACATCGGCCGGCCGCCCCACGAGCACTCGGTCTCCGAGGGTGAGGGCCGCGGTTACGCCTTCACCAGTCGGGCGGCGCAGTTCGCGGCCGACCACTTCGGCGACGCAGACCTGATCCTGGCGATGGACAGCTCCAACGAGGCCGACATCCTCGCCCTCGCGCAGCGCGCGGAGGACGAGGCGAAGGTGGTGCGGCTCGGTGCCTTCGCCAGCGACGCCGGTGAGGAGGTGCGGGACATCCCCGACCCGTGGGGTCTGCCGCGGGAGGCCTACGTGCGGATGTACGACCAGATCGAGGACGCCGTCGACGGTCTGGTCAGCGCGATCCAGGACGGGACCGTCGAGGAGGTCGTGGCCGCCCAGCGCGCCCTCCGCTGAGCGGGGTGCTCAGTCCTGCGGCCCGGAGCCGGACGACATGGTGCGTCCGCGACTCACGTCGACGATTTCCTCGGCCTCGCCCGCGACCGCGGTGGTGAACTCCGGCGGGGTGGGGTCGGTGACGTCGTGGATCGGGGTGCGCAGCAGGGATGCGGTGGCCCAGCCGTGCTCCAGCAGGTAGGCGTCCGTGCCCGGCTCGTGCTCGACATCGACCTCCTCGTAGGTCATCTGCACCCACCCCTCGCCGCGCTCCTTGACGGCGGCCTGCACCGCGCCGAACTCCGCCAGCGTCGCGACCCGCAGCCCTCGCAACCGGGCCGTCGGCACGTCGGGCACGTTGATGTTGAGGACCCGGCCCTCGGGACAGTGCTCGACCACCCAGTCGAAGGCCACCCGGCACACCTCCTCCGCGGTCGCCCAGTGCTCCGGGTCGGCCGAGGCGATCGACGCCGCGAGGGCCGGGATGCCCTGGGTCGCGGCGGACAGGGCCGCGCCGACCGTCCCGGAGTGCAGCGTCGCGTGACCGGTGTTCGCCCCGAGGTTGACCCCGGAGAGCACCACGTCCGGACGGTGCCCGAAGGCCCCGTAGCCGGCGGCGAAGGTGATCAGCGCCGGCGCAGCCCGCACCCCGTGCGCGGGCACCCCGTGGACCAGCCCCGGCGGGGCTCCGGCGGTGAGCTCGAGGCGCCCGTCGACCTCGTGCCCGATCAGCGACGCGGAGGCACCGGAGTACTGGTGCGACGGGGCCGCGACCACCACGTCATGGCCTGCGGCGTGCGCCACGTTGGCCAGCACGGCCAGCCCGGGCGAGTCGATCCCGTCGTCGTTGGTGACCAGCACCCTCATCCGTCCAGCTCCTCGATCGTCACGTGTGCGGTGAACCGCTCGATCTCCTCGCGGCTGCCGGTGCCCAGGCCCCGGCGCGTGATGTTCAGGGTCCCCGCGGCCGCGCCGAGCCGGATCGCGTCCAGCACCGGTTCCCCCCGGCCGAGCCCCACGGCGATGCCGGCCGTCATCGAGTCGCCCGCCCCGCGGTGGTCCACGGACGACAGCGGCGGTGTGTGCACCAGCCAGGCGCCGCCCGCGCGCACCACCAGGGTCGGCTGGTCGGCATGGGAGACGACCACGGTGCCCACGCCGCCCTCGACCAGTGCTGCGGCGGCCGACCGCAGGCTGTCCACGGAGTCGTCCGAGGCCAGCCCGGCCTCGATCACCTCGTCGTGCGCCATCTTGAGCACCGCCGGACCCTCCTGCGCCACCCGGAGCGCGGCCTCTCCCGACAGGTCGGCCACCACCACCGTCCCCCCGACCAGCAGGTCGTGGGTCAGCCGCCCGAAGAAGTCTGGCGCGAGGACCTCGGCCGGCTGGGCGCCGGTGAGCACGCAGACGTCGGCCTCGGTCCCGGTGACCAGCGCGGCCCCGAACAGCTCGTCGGTCTCGTGCCGACGCAACGGTCCGGCCGGCATCCTGGCCAGCTCCTGACGCTCGCCGGAGCGACGGTCGTGGACCAGGGCGGCGGACCCCTCGGCATACTCGATCGCGGTGATCTCCAGGCCGTCGGTGACGGAGATCTGCTGCAGGATGGTGCCGGTCTCGCCGCCGAACGGGCCGCACACCGTGACCCGGGCCCCGAGCGACCGGGCCATCGTGGCGACCCACAGGCCCTGGCCGCCCCGGTGCACGTGGATCTCCGCCCGCGAGTCGTCGGCGTCGCCGGCGTCCTCGGGCCGCTCGATCTCCACCATCAGGATCGAGGTCGGCGCGACGACGCACAGCCAGGGTTCGCGACTCACGATCCCACGGTCGCAGAGCGTGGCGCGGTGTGCACTCCGGGTGCGCGGGTGCCTCTAGGGTCATCGCGTGGAAGGGTTCGACGCGTCGGCGCTCATCGCGGTGCTCCTGGGCGTGATGGCGATCCCGTTGCTGTTCATCCCCTACGTCGCGTGGAGCTTCCGACACGGCAGGACCGGCCCGGGCCATGCCGTCCTGAGCGCCGCCGCCGTCGTCTACCTGATGGCGTTGTGGAGCTACACCATCGTGCCGCTGCCTGCCGTCGAGGACCTCATCTGCGACGGCCCTCTGCGTGCCCAGCTCGTCCCGTTCCGCTTCCTGCAGGACATCGACGCCAGCGGCGGGGTCGCCGGGCTGCTGCGCGACCCCGCCCTGCGCCAGGTCGTCCTCAACGTCGCCTTCTTCGTGCCACTCGGGGTGTTCGCCCGGCACCTGATGCGGTGGCGCCCGCTGTGGTGCGTCGCCGCCGGCCTCGGCACCTCCCTGCTGATCGAGCTCACCCAGCTCACCGGCAACTGGTTCGCCTACCCGTGCGCCTACCGGTTGTTCGACACCGACGACCTGCTGGCCAACACCCTGGGTGCCGCCATCGGCGTGGGCCTGGCGCCGCTGGCCCGGCTCGTGCCGGGCCAGCACGTGCGGCCGCCCGACCAGCCGCAGCCGGTGCGGCCGCTCCGCCGCCTGACCGGCATGGCGGTCGACGTCGTCTCGGTGCTGCTCATCGGGATCGGCGTCCCGCTCGGGGTCCGCTTCGGGCTCTACTTCACCGGCCGGGACTACGAGGCCCACACGGTGCTCATCCAGGTGGCCGCCACGCTGACGGCAGCGGTGGTCCTGCTCCTCGTCGTCCCGGCGGCCACCGGCGCCACGCTCGGGCAGCACCTGGTCTACCTGCGACCGATGCGCACCGACGGCCGACGCCCCGGGTGGCACCAGTGGCTGGTCCGCTGCGTCACCGGCGCCGGAGGCTATGTCGTGCTGACCCTCCCCGAGGACGCGGGCGTCGCCGCGTTCGGCCAGCTCGGCTTCGCCTGGGCGGCGCTGTCCGCCGTGGTGGTGCTCTTCGTCAACACCCGCGGCATCAGCGGCTACGCCTCCGGGCTGGTCGTCATGGACTCCCGCGAGCCGGACCTGGAGGCCACCCTGGACCGGTCCGGCAGCGACCCGCGCCGCCTCAGCTCCGCCGTCTTCGTCGTGGGTGCCCTGGGCTATCTGGGGGTCTCGGCCCTGCTCGCCCTGGTGGCGCTGTCGCCCACGGTCGGCCTGGGCCTGGTGGCGGTGGTCACCGTCGGTCTGGTCGCGGCCAACCTCGCCCTGGTCGCCTACCTGCTCTACACCGGCGTGGTCGTGGTGCACCGCGAGGGCCGCAGCCTGGGCAACCTGCTCAGCCTGCTTGCCGTGGCCGCCGTCCTGGGCCTGCTGGCGCTCCTGGTCACCTCGCTGCTGCTGGGCTGGACCTGGCCGCTGGTCGTCGCCGTCCCCGGCCTGGCCCTGACCGCACACCTCGCCCTGCTGCTCGGGGCGTTCGTGACCTACGGCGCGGTCTACGCCCGACGCCCTCCCGAGCCCGGGATGGACGCCGTCGTGGTCCTCGGGTCCCGGGTCTACGGCGACCGGGTCCCGCCCCTGCTCGCCGCCCGGATCGACCGCGGTCTGCAGGTGCTCGCGTCCGAGACCGAGCAGGGTCGCCGCCCGCTGCTCGTCCTCTCCGGGGGCCAGGGTCACGACGAGGTCGCCGCCGAGGGGACCGTGATGGCGCAGTATGCCGTGCGCGAGGGTGCTCCCGAGGAGCTGGTCCGGGTGGAGGACCGGTCCCGCAGCACCGAGGAGAACCTCACCAACTCCGCGGACCTGCTCGTCGAGGAGGGCCGCGGCACCCGGCTGGTCGTGACGACCAACGACTACCACGCCTTCCGGGCCGCGATCATCGCCCGCGAGCTGGGGCTGGACGCCCAGGTCGTCGGGGCCCCCACCGCCCGCTACTACTTCCCCTCCGCGGTGCTCCGCGAGTTCGTCGGCGTGCTGTCCCGGTCCCCGGTCCTCCACGGCCTGCTCGCGCTGCTCGTGGTCGTCGTCAGCGGGCTGCTCACCTGGCTCGTGGTCCGGGGCTGATCCGAGCCGACGTGCAGGAGACGACAGGACGAGCTGTCCCCGGACGTCATCCCACAGGCTGACGCGGGCCGCGGACCGGTGTGCCCGAGGTACTCACCCGTGTGGGCACAACTACCCATTCCGGTGGGCTCGCGCACCCACTACTGTCGTCAGGACAGAGGTCAGGTGGTCCGCGAGGGGACCCGCCTCCGGTCCCTGGGAGGGGTGCCATGCCTCCACCGCGCCGCCGCAACGTCGTGACGGCCAGACTGCTGCGCCCGCTTGACCTGCTCGACCTGCGGGTCAGCGTGCTGGGCTTCGTGCTCACCCCGAAGCCCACCGGCCCGGTCCTGGTGTCGGATGGCGAGGACGGGCTGCTCATCGTGGACCTCGCCTTCCAGCACCTGGGCGAGGAGGCGTTCCCCGAGTCGCAGGTGTCACCGGAACCGTCCGGTGTCGCGGGCCACCGGGCGGCCCGCCCCTCGCGCCTGGTCTACGAGCTGCCGGCCCGCCTGACCCTGGACTGGAGCATCGAGGGGCTGCTCGAGGTGATCCCCCGGCTGACCCTTCGGGTCGTGCCGCTGGCCACCCCCGGCCCCGCCAGCTATCCAGAGGACGAGTCGCCCGACTCCGGGCCCCAGCTGCTGCTGCCCCCGTGGGTGATCGGCCCCATCATCGACCCGATCATCGGCCCCGTCAGCGGGCCGGGAGCAGGGCGGTCCCTCACCAGGCGGGGGGCGGTCCCGGTGCACCGCGCGGTCACCGGGGCACAGCGCGCCAGACTGCTCCGCGGGCTCACCCGGGCCGGCGGGAGGGAGCTGCTGCCGCTCCCGCGCCCGGTCACGACCGGCCCGATCACCCCAGGGCCGATCACGCCAGGCCCGATCACCCCAGGGCCGATCACGCCAGGCCCGATCACCCCGGGCCCGATCACCCCCGGGCGTCCCGGACCGATCCGCAAACAGCTGCCGCGCGTGCCCGCCGCCGACGAGACCTCCCTGGAGATCCCCTACCGGCTGGTCGTCTCGCCCAGCGCCGAGCACGGAGCCTTCCTGCACGACGTCGATCCGGTGCTCCCGTCGAACGCGCCGCAGGTCGTGCCCGCTGCCGGACCGGGCGGGGACACCGGGAGCCGTCCCCGGCCCGGGGCGGCCCAGCGCGCGCACCTGTGGCACACCCGGCTCACCACCCGGGTGGTCGACGAGGACGGGAAGGTCGTCGGCCACACCGAGGCCGGGGTGCAGCGGATCGTGCGGGCGGTCTGGTCCCGCGACCTGGAGGCCGCCGACGCCGGCAGCAACACGGACGTGCACGAGCCGATGTCGACCAACCCGATCGACCGGCGCAGCCTGGTCCGGCAGAGCGCCGCGACGCACGAGGGCGTCACGCCCGTCCCGTTCCGCGTCCGCAGGCTGCACCTGTCCGCGCTCGGCGCCTGGGTCGACTGGCGGGGGGTGTGGGACACCACGGAGTATGGCGTGCCCTCCGGCTGGTCCGGCCAGGTCACCCCGATCACGACCTACCGGCACGTCGGGCAGATGGGCCGCGACTCCTACGTGCGGCTCAGCTACCCCGGCTTCCTCTACCCGTTCGGGCACCGGTGCGAGTGGGTCAAGGTGACCGAGCGGAAGGTGCACGAGGGGACCCGCACGGCCTACCTGCGCCAGCGCAGCTTCATCGTGCTGAAGGAGACCACCCGCTCCTGGACGCAGCGGGACACCCCGCTGTCCCGGGTGACGCTGGAACCGCCCGTCACCCCCGACCTGGACCCGATCACCCCCACGACCCCGGTGGAGGCGTTCTTCCCGCGCCGCGGGGCGGTGCCGTTCGTCTGGGACATCGTCGGGACCGACCAGGCCGGTGACACGGTCAGCCTCTCCGCGCCGTTGCTCTTCGTCCCGGACACGGCGATCATCGACCGGCTGGGCGACGGCCTGTCCCCGGTGGAGGTCGGCCAGCAGATCTCGGCGCTCTACACCCCGCACCGGCAGGTCGACGCCCGCGGCCAGCAGGTCAGCTTCGCCGCCTCCGCCGCGCACGGGGACACCCGGCTCGAGGTCAACACCCTCACCTGGGACGGGCACCTGGACACCGGGGCCTTCACCGCACGCCCCTACCTGCAGCGCACCAACGCGGTCGTCCCGTCGCTGCGCCACCTGGCCGGTCAGGCCCCGGGGGTCGAGCTCGAGTTCGTCAGCCCCTACCTGGCCGACGACCCCGACGCGCAGGAGACCGACCAGCCCGGCTTCGGGCCGGCCAACCCCTCGGGGCTGTTCCTGAGGCTGGTCAGCCCGCCGGTGTCGGTCGACTTCACCGCGGGCTCGGACCGCGCGGGCGGCTTCGTCGCGCCGAACCTGGCGGTGCGGGCGCTGTCCCGCTCGCTGGGCGCGGTCGGCGACGACGGCAGCACCGCCGGCGGCCTGGCCGACGGGATCTTCGACCCGACCACCTTCCTGCAGGGCGCACTGCCCAAGCTGTTCGGCCTGTTCGACCTCGTCGAGCTGATCGAGGCGGTCACCGGTCAGGAGCTCAGCCTCGACGACGCCCCCAGCTTCGTCACCGACGCGCTCGACACGATCAGCGCCATCGCCACCGAGGTCGAGCGGCTCCGGCGAGCCATCGAGGCCGCCCGGGAGAGGCTGCAGGACGACCTCACCTCCGCGATCGCCGACGGGGTGCACCAGGGGGCGATCAATGCCATCGAGGAGGCCCGGGCCGAGGTCGAGGCCGTCGCCACCGATCTGCTCGACAAGCTCGTCGCGCTCGGCACGGCCCTCGGGGAGCTGCTCGAGGACCCCACGGCCGCCGACGCCGCCGCGGACGCGGCCGCCGACCTGGCCGCCTCCCTGGAGGACTTCCGCCCCGTCGTCAACCACCCGCGGCTGCCCGCCGCCGTCCGCTCCGAGCTCAGCAAGCCGCTGGAGGCGCTGATCTCCGCCCTGTCGGTGATGGAGGACGTGCTCGACGCGATCGACGCCTTCGCCGAGGGTGTCCTCACGCCGGCGGACGGTGTCTCCGCCCGGTTCGAGTGGCGGCCACCCATCGGCAGCTGGCCGGGGGAGCCACCGGACGCCGTCTTCCACGCCAAGGACCAGCGCGGCTTCAGCCTCGCCGTCGAGGTGCGGGCCAGCGCCCAGGGGGCCCCCAGCGCGGACGTCAGCGCCGAGCTGCGCGACTTCGCCCTGGTGCTGCTGCCGGGCGAGCCGCTGATGGCGATGAACTTCTCCCGCATCGGCTTCCGGGTGGGCTCCAACACCAAGCCCGAGGTCGACGTCGTCTTCGGCGGGATGGAGTTCCTGGGGGCCCTGGGGTTCATCGAGACGCTGCGCCGGATGATCCCGTTCGACGGCTTCGCCGACCCGCCGTATGTCGACGTGTCGCCCGCCGGGGTGACCGCCGGTTTCGACCTGGAGCTGCCCAACGTCTCCGTCGGCGTGTTCAGCCTGGAGAACGTCACCCTGGGCGCCGACGCCCGGGTGCCCTTCCTCGGCGATGCCGTCACGGTTGGCTTCAACTTCTGCTCCAAGGACAGCCCGTTCCGGCTGACCGTGATGTGCATCGGCGGCGGTGGCTGGGTCGCCCTCCGGCTCTCCCCCATGGGCATGGTCTCCCTGGACATGGGCCTGGAGGCCGCGGCCGCGCTGTCGGTCGACCTCGGGGTCGCCTCCGGCTCGGTCTCGATCTCCGTCGGGGTCTACCTCCGGCTGGAGGGGTCCGCCGGCACCCTGACCGGCTACTTCCGGATCCGGGGCGAGGTCGACGTGCTCGGCCTCATCTCGGCCTCCATCACCCTCGAGCTGTCGCTGACCTACGACTTCCCCACGGGCAAGATGATCGGCCGTGCCTCGATCGTCGTCGAGGTGGAGGTGCTCTTCTTCTCCGCCTCCGTCGAGATCTCGGTCGAGCGCCAGCTGGCCGGCTCCAAGGGCGACCCGGTCCTGGCCGAGCTGATGCCGCCCGACGCCGACGGCCACAGCGACGCCTGGTCCGCCTACTGCTCGGCCTTCGCGCCGAGCCCCTGAGATGCCGGAGCCCGACATGACGACCACCCGCCTGCTGGCCACCGCCCTGCCCTACTCTCTGGCCGAGGACGCGCCGTTCCACTGCTCGGTCTTCTTCACCCACCGCCTCACCCCGGACACCGGTGCGGACTCGGCCCGCCCGACCCTGGCGCTTTTCCCGGACACGGCCGGCTGGGTCAAGACCCTGCTCACCGGCTCACTGGTGCTGGTCACCGACACCGCACCCGACGGCATACCGGTGAAGGTCGTCAGCACCCCGGACCAGGGCGACTGGGGCGCGGTCTTCCCGCCCACCACCCCCGTCATCGGCTTCGCGACCCCCACGGTGACCGACCAGCCGTGGAAGACCTACCCGGCGCACGCGATCGAGGGCGATGCCCTGGCCACCACCATCGGGTCCACGGTCGTCTCGCCGCTCACCCCGCCGTCGGTGCTGAACAACCCGGTGGCCGACGCGTTTCTGGGCAACCTCAGCGAGCTCCAGGAGTCGGTCGCCACCATCCGCAACCTGCTGGTGGAGGAGTATGCCGTGCGGGACCAGCGCAACCTGGACCGCAAGGTCGCGGAGGCGCTGGCGACCCTGGGCACCCGCGCCCAGACCGTGCTTCCCGGCCGCACGGCCCCCAAGGGCGGCCACGTCAGCGAGCCGAACCCGTGGACCAACCCCGTCGAGGTGCTGATCCGGGACACCGACGGGGAGCGACGAACCACCGAGTGGCTGGACGCCACGATCGGCTCCGACCAGCAGGACTCCCCGGCCGTGATGGCGCTGCGGCGCGCCCACGAGACACGGCGGTTCTACCAGCGGGAGGAGCCGGCGTATGCCGACCGGCCCGACGAGGGGACCGCCCCGCCGCGCCCGGAGGTGCCCGAGCAGGACTTCCACGCCCGCGCGGGGTCGCTGGGGAGCACCCCGGCGCTGCTGCGCACGCTCGGCCTGGTCGTGGACGTGCGGGTCGACGACCCCAGGCAGCGGGCGCTGCTGGCCAGAGCGAAATGGGTGTCGGCGCGGTTCACCGGGGCGCGGGGCTCGGACGTCGTGCGGCTGGCCCCGCCCCGGACGTTCTGCGAGTCCGACGGCGCGGACCACTGGCGCGCCGTCTCCTCGGGCGCCTGGTCCGGAGGGGCGCTGCCGCTCGGGTCGCCGGACGACTACACCGTGCTCGACCTGGACCCCGACGCCTCCGGTCTCAAGCTCGAGCAGCACCTGCGCAACCTGCCGCGCGCGCTGGCGACCGAGCTCAACGGCGACCCGGCCGACGCCGCGCCGGCCTCGCTGCGCTCGACCGGCTTCTCCATCGCCCGGGTGCACCGGGACCGGGCGCTGCGCGAGCAGGTGGAGCGCGCCGAGTCCTTCCAGGCGGTCGACGACGACGGGCGGGCCGTCGGGCCCGAGCTGACCTACGAGGACGTCGTCCGCGGACTCCGGCTGGAGGTCTGGGACGACGTCAGCCGGGCCTGGCACTCGGTGCACGAGCGCCGGGTCACCGTCACCGCCGGGGACAGCAAGGTGCTCACCGACGAGCCGGACACCGGTTTCCTGCAGCTGTCCGGGCTGACCCGGGTGGGTGAGGGCGAGCCCTACCACCTGCACGAGGTGTTCGTCGGCTGGGACGGCTGGAGCCTGTCCGCCCCGCGCCCCGGCGGGGTCATCGTCCACAACGACGGCTCCTACGACACCGACGCCACCGAGGTCGTGCTGCCCGAGCAGCCCGACAACCCGGACGCCTGGGTGCGCACCACCAGCCGGGTCGAGCCCGGCACCCTGCCCTGGCTGCGCTACGGCCGCCGCTACTCCTTCCGGGTGCGCGGCGTCGACCTGGCTGGCAACACCTCGCCGCGCCCGCCCGCCGCCCGTCCGGAGCGCGACGACGTCGTCGCCGCACGGGACCGGCTCGACCAGCTCCGCAGGACGTATGCCGAGCAGGAGCGCACCGGTCTGCTCGGCGCGGTGCGGGACCAGCTGCTGGAGCGCCTGGCCGACGGCTCGGGAGACGGCTCGGGAGGCGACGGGGGACGGGGCTCCGGGAGACCGGGCTCCGGGGGACCGGGCTCCGGGAAGACGCGCCCCCGGCAGGGCGAGGCCGGCGGGCCGGTCCTCCAGGCCCTCGCGGACGTCCTCGGGGCGGGGGGCGAGCGAGCCTGGGAGCAGCTCGACCGGGTGTTCCGCGAGCAGCTCCTCGACACCTCGGCCCTCACGCTCCCCGAGCTGGCCACGACGGGCGTCGCGGAGGTCGACGAGCTGCTGCGCTCGCGCATCGTGGATCGGGCCGACCAGGAGCGGCTGGTGCGGGGGGCGGGCCTACGCCGTGGCGTCACCGTCGCGCTCGGTGAGGCCCTGCGGCGGTCCGAGACGTGGCGGCTGCGACCGCAGCTCGACCTGGAGCCCGAGGTCTTCGCCGGGCTCGATGACACCCGCGACCCGATCCGGGTGCGGCCCGGGAGAGGCAGCTCCCCCGAGGTGCCGGTGGTGACCACCCCGCGACCGTTCCTGCGCTGGCACCCGGTGCCCCCGCCAAGCCTGGTCGCGCGCCGCCCGCTCGGCACCGGCGAGGCCCTGCAGCGGCTCGTGGTCCGCGACGACCAGCCGGCCGAGCGGCACGTGGTGCCGCCCAAGGGCACCCAGCTGGAGGCCGAGCAGCACGGCAGGTTCGACGACGCGACGGGGTCGCCCGACCCGGCCGTGCACGACGCCTGGCTGGCCACCGCCCTGAAGGAACGCGGCACGCTGCTGGACGAGTGGATCCAGGACCTGTCCGACCCGAACGGCCGGCTCCAGCAGGACGGCATCGCGCTGCACACCCGCCCCGGCGCCGACCCCGATGCGCTGGTCACCCTCGCCGACATCACCGCCCAGCGCGACACCCCGCTCGGCGAGGGGCAGTACGTCGTCCACGACACCGACCAGCTCGTCCTGCCCTACCTGCCGGACGTGCTGGCCCGCGGCGTCTCCCTCGTCTTCTACGACGCGGGGGCCCCGCACACCCTGGCCGAGCCGCGGGTGCTGCAGACCGCACTGCTGGAGTATGCCGGGGGCTGGCCGGCCACGGAGCCGCTGCGGCTGGTCCTGGTGCCGGGCGAGGAGCTCGGCGCCCGCCGCGACGGCAACCGCGTGGAGGTGACCCTGCCGCCGGGCGAGCAGGTCCGGGTGGCGATGTCCTCGGCCCTGGACGAGCAGGAGCTGCAGGTCCTGGGGCTGTGGGCGACCCACGCCGCGTCGGCCGCCGGCACCGGGCCCGAGGCGGACGCGGCCCGGGCGGTCCTGGCCCGGGCGGCCGCCAACGGGTGGTTCTGGTGGCTGACGCCCGCACACGACATGCGCCTGGTGCACGCCGTGCGGCGCCCGGTCCACCCGCCCGAGCTGCCGGCACTGCGCGTGCTGACCCGCCCCTCGGGGCTGACCGTCGCCGCCCTGGTCGGGGTCGTCGACGTCCATGGCCCCAGCACCGAGCGGATCACCCTCGAGGCGTCCTGGTCGGAGTGGGTGGATGACCTGGCCACGGACGGGCCGGTGCGGGTGGAGCGCCATGACGTCGTCACGACCTCCGCCGTGCAGCCCGACGAACGGTTCGGGCTGCTCTACCTGGTGGACGCCGTCATCCCCGGCGAGGACGGCAACCCGCCGGTCGCCTCGCACCAGGCGATCCAGAACTTCCCCGACACCCACCACCGCCGGGTCACCTACGCCGCCCGGGGCATCACCCGCTACGCCGAGTTCTTCGAGCCCGCCGAGCTGCCGGCCGCGGACGACCCGACCCTGCTCGGTGCACCGCGGGAGCTGACCGTCGTCAGCTCGGCCCGGCCGGCCGCACCCGAGGTGAGCGACGTCATACCGCTGCTGCTGTGGGAGCAGGAGACCGAGCCGGAGCAGCCCTTCGCGCTGCGGCGCACCCGCCGGTCCGGGGCGCGGGTGTGGCTGCAGCGGCCCTGGTTCTCCTCCGGCGACGGGGAGCTGCTGGCGGTCGTGCTCGGCACCGACACGATCCCGCCCACGCTGTCCTCACGGTGGGCCAGGGACCCGGTGCAGATCACCGCGGTGCCGGCCAGCACGACCCTGCTGCCGCTGGTCACCCCGGCCGAGCTGCTGCTCGGCGTCGCTGCCGGCGGGGTCGTCGAGCCCCGGCCCGGCCGTCCGGTGACCCTGCCCGTCCCGACCAAGCTCGTCGACGCCAAGGGCAACCCGACCGTGACGGTGCTGGGCTACCAGCCGGAGTTCCATCCCGGGCGCAAGCAGTGGTTCGTCGACGTGGCGATGGACCCGGGCGACTCGCTGTGGCCGTTCGTGCGCCTCGTGGTCGCCCGCTACCAGCCCGACTCGCTGCCGGAGCGTGACCTGTCGCCGGTGGTGCTGACCGACTGGGTGCAGCCGCTGCCGGAGCGCACCGCGACGGCGAACCGGCGGACCGAGGAGACCGTGCGGATGACGGTCACCGGCCCGATCGGGCTGGCCCGGCTGCCCCGGCCCCCGAGCGTGGAGACACCACCTGCCGGCGAGGGGCCGGTGCCGCAGGCCGACGCCGTCCTCCGCGCGGCCCGGGAGGTCTTCGCGACCGTGCAGCAGGCGCCACCGGAGGGTGGCGGGGACCTGGACTGGACGAGCTTCGAGCGGGTGCGCCTGCCACTGGCCGGCATGACCGGTGCGCGCGCGACCTGGTCGACCGAGCTGGACCTTCCGGAGCCGGTGGACCTGGCGACGCCCGGCTCCAGCGAGCGGTTCCGGGTGCTGGTCGAGGAGTACGAGTACTTCGACGCCGACCCGGAGGAGGGCCCCAAGGAGGGAGCGCCCAGCACCGCGCAGCGGCTCGTCTACGCCGACCACTTCCTGCTGTGAGCGGCGCCGGTCACACCACGTTGACCTGCCGGCGCCGGAAGCCGAACACAGCGAGTGCGACGCCCGCGACCGACAGCCCGGTGAGGACCAGGAAGGGGCTGGCCGCGAAGGCCTCCAGAGGCAGTTCAGCGAGGTGGCCGAACGGGGACAGGGTCACCAACCAGTCGGGCAGATCGAGCAGGTCGGCAAACAACGTGACGAGGGCGCAGAGCGCCACGATCGCCCACCCCAGCGGTGCCATGAGCCGCGGGACCCAGCCGTACAGCACCGCGGCCAAGGCCAGCACGATGAGCACCCCGGGGAGCAGGCCCAGGTGAGCGCCCCCCACGTCTCCCAGGACCGCCCAGTCGCCGGTGACCCCGGCTGCAGCCAGGCCGGTGCTCAGACCGGTGACCGCACTGATCAGGGCGGCCCCCGCGGCGACCACGCACACCTGGGCGGCCAGGTAGGAGGTGCGGCTCATTCTTGTGCTCAGCACGGCGTCGAGTCGCCCGCTGCCTTCCTCGGCGCGCAGCGTCTGCATCGCGAACACCGCGTAGGCCGCGATCAGCACGCTGACGAAGGAGCCGAGGAAGGCCACATAGCCATCGAGCAGTCCCGAGGTGCCGAACATGTCCTGCATGGCCGGGGGCATGTCCTCACCCGCATCGAGCAGCGCCTGGGCGAAGGCCCCGTCAACGGTGCCGAGCGCGATGATGCCGACCCCCCAGCCGAGGAGACCTCCGCGCTGCAGGCGGGCGGCGAGGCCAGACGGCGTGCCCAGCCACGGGTGTGCGTGAGCCGTGCCGCGGCGGGCCGGGAACAGGCCGGCACCGAGGTCCCGTCTGCCTTGGAGCAGATAGGCGCAGAAGACCGTGGCGACCGTGAGCGCGGCGAGCAGCAGCAGCGGCGCCGCGCGGTCGTGGACGTAGGGCGCGGTCTGGGCGGCCCACCCCAGCGGTGAGAGCCAGGAGAGCGTGCTGCCGCCGGTCGCGGTCATGTCCCCCAGTGCGCGCACCACGAAGCTGGCGCCGAGCACGGCTCCGGCCGCGCCCGCGGCGGTCCGGGAGTGTTCGCTCAGTTGCACGGTCACGGCCGTGATGCCCGCGAACGCCATCCCGGTCAGGCCGGTGCCAAGGCCCACCAGGGCCGACCCGGTGGGCGCGAACCCGGCACTGATCGCCAGGGCCGCGACGACGACGGATGCGAGGAGGTTGGTGATGGTCGCGAGGAGCAGGGTCGCGGCCAGGGCGGCGTGCCGTCCGGTCACGTTGGCCCGGACCAGTTCAGCCCGTCCGGTCTGCTCCTCGACCCGGGTGTGCCGGGTCACCAGCATGATGCTCATCAGTGCGGCGAGAAGATACAGGTACGGGGCGTAGCCGGCCGCGAAGAACCGCTCGTAGGTGGGGGCCTCCATGCCGAACGCCGGACCGGTGAACATGCGGCCGACGGGTTGGGTGAACAGCGGAACGACCGAGTCCAGATCCTCCTCTGTCGGTGCCAGCTGGGGAAGGGCGGCGCTGATGTACACCACGAACAGCCCCAGGCCGCCCACCCAGGCGGGAAGCTTGATCCGGTCCCGGCGCAGCGAGAACCGCAGGAGGACGCCGGTGCCTGCCAACGAGTTCGGGCGGGCCGGCAGCTCCTGTCGGCGGGTGGGTGTGGCGACGGCGGTCGAGCCGGTCATCGGGGCACCGCCTGTTCCCTCGAGTTCTGCCCGGACACGTTCTGCCCGGACACGTTCTGCCCGGACACGTCCTGTGCAGTGCCCTCGTCGCCGTAGTGCCGCATCAGCAACTGCTCCAGCGTCGGGGGGTGGGCGACCAGGGAACGGACACCGAGTGGGGCCAGAGCCCGCACCACCTGGTCGACCCGGTCACCATCGACCTGGAATCGAACCTGGCCGTCCTGTTCGGTCAGATCATGAACCCCGCCGACTCGGTCCAGCCCATGGGCGGGCTGATCCGTCTGGGCCACCACGGTCGTGCGGGTCATGTGCCGCAGCTCGGACAGACTCCCGGTCTCCACGACACGGCCCTGCCGCACGATGGAGATGCGATCGGCCAGGGCCTCGACCTGGGCCAGGATGTGGCTGGACAGCAACACCGTGCGGCCAGCCGCTTTCGCCTCGCCGATCGTCTCCTGAAAGACCGCCTCCATCAGCGGGTCGAGGCCCGCAGTGGGCTCATCGAGGAGGAGCAGCTCGACGTCAGATGTCAGCGCCGAGATGAGTGCGACCTTCTGCCGGTTGCCCTTGGAGTAGGTGCGGGCCTTCTTCGTCGGGTCCAGGTCGAACCGCTCGCACAACTCGTCCCGACGCCCTCGGTCCAACGTCCCCCGCAACCGGGCGAGGAGGTCTATGGCCTCCCCGCCGGTCATGTTCGGCCACAGCTCGACGTCGCCGGGCACATAAGCCAGGCGTGCGTGCAGGCTGACCGCGTCCGCCCAGGGGTCGCCCCCCAGGACGCGGACGGTGCCGCCGTCCGCGCGGAGCAGTCCCAGCAGGACTCGCATCGTCGTCGACTTCCCGGCGCCGTTCGGTCCGAGGAATCCGTGCACCTCACCGGGGGTCACCTCGAGGTCCAACCCGTCTAGCGCCCGGGTCGAGCCGAATGTCTTGACCAGACGGTGTGTTGCGATCACGGGTGCGTCACTCATCTGCATCACCGTTCCTTTCTCGTGTGCGAGGCTCGGGGTCGTCATCTCTGGTCAGGTCGGTAGGGAGGGACTCGGGCGGGTCGAAGATGGTGACCATCTCGTCGAAGGCGCCCTCCTCCATCAGCCCCTGGCTGAACAGCTCGAGCATCGGGCGCAAGTAGGGGCGCAGGCTCTCCGGCGGAGCGTCGACGGCGAGAAAGTCCACGCCCAGCAGCCGGCGCACGTGCTCGTGCATAGCCAGGGCACCCATCGACCAGATCACCAGGGTGATGGTCCGTTCCCGGGG
>JAAYYA010000225.1 GCA_012515595.1 Actinomycetales bacterium | reverse complement strand
CCTTGCACTTGTCGCAGATCTTCTTGACGCTCGGCTGAACCTTCATGTTCGTGATGCCGTCTTTCGGATCTGGTGGGTGGATGCTGGCTGGCTCGGGCCGGGGCCCGCTCCGGTCAGCGGTAACGGAAGACGATGCGTCCGCGGGTCAGGTCGTACGGGCTGAGCTCCACGACCACCCGGTCCTCGGGGAGGATCCGGATGTAGTGCTGACGCATCTTGCCGGAGATGTGAGCCAGCACAACGTGACCGTTGGTGAGCTCGACCCGGAAGTTCGCGTTCGGGAGGGCCTCCACAACGGTGCCCTCGATCTCAATGACGCCTTCCTTCTTCGCCATGTCCTCCACATTTCTGAGCAACCGTGGCAGCGCCCGAATCGACCGTGGTCGACCCTGGCTCCGTCGCGGTCACAAGGGTTGATTGCACTGCGTGGTCCGTGTCCGGGCATCCCTGAAGGAGTCCAGACGTGGACCGAGGGTCAAGTCTACGCCACGAGGCCGCCTGAGCACTAATCGCGACCATCCGTAGGCCGTGGGGCGGCTCGGGCGCGACCATCGTATGCCGTGGGGCGGCTAGTGCGTGCCGGCGAGGCTCTCCCAGTGCTCGTGGGCGGAGGTGCCCCCGGCGGCGGTGACCCCCGCGGCTCCCCCGTCGAGAGCGGTCAGCACCCAGAGGCCGGACTCGGTGACGGCCACGGTGTTCTCCCAGTGCGCGGCGTGCGAGCCGTCGTTGGTGATGACCGTCCAGTCGTCGTCGAGGGTGGTGGTCTCGATCGTGCCGAGGGTGACCATCGGTTCGATCGCCAGGGTCGCCCCGGACGGCACGCTCGGGCCCTTGGAGGAGACCGAGTAGTTGGGGACGTTGGGGTCCATGTGCATCTGCGTGCCGATGCCGTGCCCGACGTAGTCCTCCAGGATGCCGTAGGTCAGCTCCTGCCCGGCGGCCCGGCGGCGCTCGAGGGCCTCCTCGGTGCTGCCCTCCACCGCGTCGCCGACGGCGAACAGCCGCCCCCCGACCTGCAGGGCGGCGATCCCGGCCCACATGGCGACCTCGGTGTCCTCGACCAGCGCGACATCCTCCGGGCGTCCCGCCTCCGGCCCACCGACGATCAGCGAGATCGCCGCGTCGCCGTGCCAGCCCGCCAGGATGGCGCCGCAGTCGATGGAGACCAGGTCACCCTCGCGCAGCACCCGCTCCCCCGGTATGCCGTGCACCACCTCGTCGTTGACGCTCACGCAGAGCGAGCCGGGGAAGCCGTGGTAGCCCTTGAAGGAGGGGACGGCGCCGAGGCTGCGGATGTGCTCCTCGGCGAGCGTGTCCAGCTGACCGGTGGTTGCCCCGGCGACCGCGTGGCCCCGCACGAGGTCCAGGGTCCGGCCGACGACCAGCCCCGCCTCGCGCATGAGCAGGATCTGCTCGGTGGTCTTGGCCTCGATCCGGGGGCGCCGCAGGAAGGACATGCTCTACAGGTGGGTGCCGTTGACGCCGTTGGTGCGGGTGTCCAGCGCCTCCTGGATCCGGCCGGAGACCTCCCCGACCGTGCCCATGCCGTCGACCTGGCGCAGCAGGCCACGGGCGCTGTAGACCTCGGCCAGCGGAGCGGTCTCCTCGGCATACTTCTCCATGCGCGCCCGGATGACCTCCTCGGTGTCGTCGACACGGCCCTGGTCCTGGGCCCGGGCCAGCAGCCGCTGGACGACCTCGTCGGTGTCCACCACGAGCTCCAGCACGAGGTCCAGGCCGGCCCCCTGGTCGGCCAGCATCTCGTCGAGCGCCTCGACCTGGCCGACCGTGCGGGGGTAGCCGTCCAGCAGGAAGCCGGTCGCCGCGTCGGGCTCGGTGAGCCGGTCCCGGACGATGGCGTTGGTGATCTCGTCGGTGACGTAGCCGCCGCTGGCGAGGATCTCCTTGACCTGCCGGCCCAGCTCGGTCTCGTTCTTGATGTTGGCCCGGAAGATGTCGCCGGTGGAGATCGCGGGGATGCCGCGGTTCTCCGCGATCATGGCGGCCTGCGTGCCCTTGCCGGCCCCGGGCGGGCCGAGGATGATCATGCGCATCAGCGGAGGAACCCTTCGTAGTCGTGCTGCTGGAGCTGGGACTCGATCTGCTTGACCGTCTGCAGTCCGACACCCACGATGATGATGATGGATGCTCCGCCGAAGGGGAAGTCCTGGCTGGTCCCGAGCACGTTGAAGGCGATGAGCGGGATGAGCGAGATGATCGCCAGGTAGATGGCGCCCGGCGTGGTGATCCGGTTGAGCACGTAGGCGAGGTACTCGGCCGTGGGCCGCCCGGCCCGGATGCCCGGGATGAAGCCGCCGTACTTCTTCATGTTGTCCGCGACGTCGTCCGGGTTGAACGTGACCGAGGTGTAGAAGAAGGCGAAGAAGATGATCATCGCGGTGTAGATCGTCATGTACAGCCACGAGGTGTCCTGGCCCGGGACGCCCATCCCGAGGTGCCGGTTGACCCAGGTGACCCAGTCCGGGGGCGCGCTGCCGTCGGAGGGGGTGTTGAACTGCCCGATCATCGTGGGCAGCATCAGGATCGAGGAGGCGAAGATGATCGGGATGACGTTCGCCATGTTCAGCTTGAGCGGGATGTAGGTGGAGGTCCCGCCATACTGCCGCCGGCCGATCATCCGCTTGGCGTACTGCACCGGGATTCGGCGCTGGCACTGCTCCACGAAGACGACCAGGGTCATGATGATCAGACCCAGGATCATCACCATGACCAGGGTGGTCCACGAGCGCTGCTGGACCACGGCCAGGGAGGCCGGGAAGCCCGCCGCGATCGCCACGAAGATGAGCAACGACATACCGTTGCCGACGCCGCGCTCGGTGATCTGCTCACCCAGCCACATGATCAGCCCGGTGCCCGCGGTCATGGTCAGCACCATGAGCACGATGACCGGGATCGACTCGTCCGGCATCACCGTGGAGCAGGTGCCGCCGAACAGGCTCGAGGGGTTTCGCGCGAAGGTGACCAGCGTCGAGGACTGCAGCACCGCCAGACCGATCGTCAGGTAGCGGGTGTACTGCGTCATCTTCGTCTGGCCCGCCTGCCCCTCCTTCTTGAGGGCCTCGAAGCGCGGGATGACGACCGTGAGCAGCTGCACGATGATCGCCGCGGTGATGTAGGGCATCACGCCGAGGGCGAAGATCGACAGCTGCAGGAGCGCGCCGCCGCTGAACAGGTTGATCATGCCGAGGGCAGCGTTGGTCGACTGCGCCATGTCCTGGCAGCGCTGGACCAGGCTGTAGTCGATCCCCGGGGCGGGGATGTGGCTGCCCAGGCGGAAGATCGCCAGGATGCCGAGCGTGAAGAGGATCTTCTTGCGAAGATCGGGCGTCTTGAACGCGCGGACGAACGCGGAAAGCACGAGGATTTTCCTCCCAAGGTCCCGCAGCGCGGGCTCACACAATGATCCGGGTGACGATAACACCCGGGGGGCGCGGTAAACGAAGCCCCGGGTGCCGTGAGGCACTCCGGGGCTTCGTCATGGCATGGCGGTCACGTCACGTGACCAGCGGACACGTGGCGCGAGGCCGTGGTGCCGCAGCCGCATGTCAGGCCTCGGCGATCGATCCGCCGGCGGCCTCGATCTTCTCCTTGGCGGAGCCGGAGAAGCGGACGCCGGTGACCTGGACGGCCACGTCGATCTCGCCGGTGCCCAGGACCTTGACGGGCTGGCCCTTGCGGACCGCACCCTTGGCCACCAGGTCCTCGACGGACACGGCCCCACCCTGCGGGAAGAGCTCGGCCAGCTTGTCGAGGTTCACGACCTGGTAGGTGGTCTTGAACCGGTTCTTGAAGCCACGCAGCTTGGGCAGCCGCATGTGCAGCGGGGTCTGCCCGCCCTCGAACGACTCCGGCACCTGGTAACGCGCCTTGGTGCCCTTGGTGCCGCGACCGGCGGTCTTGCCCTTGGACGCCTCACCACGACCCACGCGGGTCTTGGCGGTCTTGGCGCCCGGGGCGGGACGCAGGTGGTGCACCTTCAGTGCAGGGGTGCGGTCCGCACCGTTCTCGACGGTCTCAGCCATCGTCAGTCAACCTCCTCGACGGTCACCAGGTGGGCGACCGTGCGGACCATGCCACGGAACTCGGGGCGGTCCTCCTTGACGACCGAGTGGCCGATGCGCTTGAGGCCCAGCGAACGCAGGGTCTCGCGGTGCATGTGCTTGCCACCGATCTCGGACTTGATCTGGGTCACCTTCAACTGAGCCATCAGGCACCTGCCTCTGCGCGCGCCTTCAGCATCGCTGCCGGGGCCACGTGCTCCAGGGGCAGGCCGCGACGAGCGGCGACGGCCTCCGGCGGCTCGAGCTCCTTCAGCGCCTGCACCGCGGCGTGCACGACGTTGATCGAGTTGTCCGAACCCAGCGACTTGCTGAGCACGTCGTGGATGCCGGCGCACTCCAGGACCGCACGGACCGGGCCACCGGCGATGACACCGGTACCGGGGCTGGCGGGGCGCAGCATCACGACGCCCGCGGCGGTCTCACCCTGCACGGGGTGCGGGATGGTGCCGGCGATGCGGGGGACGCGGAAGAAGTTCTTCTTGGCCTCCTCGACACCCTTGGCGATCGCCGCGGGCACCTCCTTGGCCTTCCCGTAGCCCACGCCCACGGTGCCGTCGCCGTCACCCACCACGACGAGCGCGGTGAAGCTGAAGCGGCGGCCACCCTTGACGACCTTGGCCACGCGGTTGATGGTGACGACGCGCTCCAGGTACTGGCTGCGCTCCTCGTCACGCCCGCCGCGACGGTTGTCGCGGTCTCGGTTGTCCCGGCCGCCGCGTCCGCGACGGTCGGAGGTGGAGTCGGTGCCGCTGGTGGCACCGGTCCCACGGCGCTGGTTGTCGGCCATCAGACGGTCCTCTTCTCGTTCATGTTGGTCGCGGTCACAGGGACAGACCGCCCTCTCGTGCACCGTCGGCGATCGCGGCGACGCGACCGGCGTAGCGGTTGCCGCCACGGTCGAACACGACGGCGTCGACCCCGGCGGCCTTGGCGCGCTCGGCGAGCAGCTCGCCGACGCGCTTGGCCTTGGCGGTCTTGTCGCCCTCCATCGCGCGCAGGTCGGCCTCCATGGTGGACGCGGACGCGAGCGTGGTGCTCGTGTCGTCGTCGACCAGCTGGACGAAGACGTGGCGCGAGGAGCGGTTCACGACCAGGCGGGGCCGCACGGCGGTGCCGACGACCTTCTTGCGCAGGCGGGCGTGCCGGCGGATGCGCGCAGCGTGCTTGCTGCTCGAGCGCTTGACGATCATTGCCATGGCTTACTTACCAGCCTTTCCGACCTTGCGGCGGATGTGCTCACCCTCGTAGCGCACACCCTTGCCCTTGTAGGGGTCGGGCTTGCGCAGCTTGCGGATGTTCGCAGCCACCTCGCCGACCTGCTGCTTGTCGATGCCCGACACGGCGAACCGGGTGGGGTTCTCGACCTGGAAGGTGATGCCCTCGGGGGCCTTCACCAGGATCGGGTGGGAGTAGCCCAGGGCGAACTCGAGGTCCGAGCCCTTGGCCACCACGCGGTAACCGGTGCCGTGGATCTCCAGCTTCTTGGTGTAGCCGTTGGTGACGCCCTCGACCATGTTGGCGATCAGGGAGCGGGTGAGGCCGTGCAGCGCACGGGACTCACGCTCGTCGTTCGGGCGGGACACCTCGAGGGCGCCGTCCTCACCGGTCGCCACCGTGATCGGCTCGGCGATGGTGTGAGCCAGCTGGCCCTTGGGGCCCTTCACCGTGACGTTGCTGCCGTCGACGGTCACCTCGACGCCAGAGGGCACGGTGACCGGAAGTCGTCCAATACGAGACATGTCTTAATCCTCCGTTCTCACCAGACGTAGGCGAGGACTTCCCCACCCACACCCTTCTGGGCCGCCTGCCTGTCGGTCAACAGGCCGGAGGAGGTGGAAATGATGGCCACACCGAGGCCACCGAGGACGCGGGGCATCGCGGTGGACTTGGCGTACACCCGCAGACCGGGCTTGGACACCCGGCGCACCCCGGCGATGGAACGCTCGCGGTTGGGGCCGTACTTGAGGTCGATCAGCAGGGTCTTGCCCACCTCGGCGTCCTCGACGGACCAGCCGCCGATGTAGCCCTCGGCCTGCAGGATCTCAGCGATGTGCGACTTGAGCTTGGAGAACGGCATGCTCACTTGCTCCTTGTGCGCCGAGTTGGCGTTCCGGATGCGGGTCAGCATGTCCGCGATCGGGTCGGTCATTGTCATTGGGCTTCGTGCCCTTCCTCACCGCGGTTTCAGCTGCCCGGGGGGCGGCCGACCTGCGATGTAGCAGTACGTGAATGAGTGGGGTGCGGGATTACCAGCTGGACTTGGTGACGCCGGGCAGCTCGCCCGCGTGCGCCATCTCGCGGAGGCAGATCCGGCACAGGCCGAACTTGCGGTACACCGAGTGGGGACGGCCGCAGCGCTGGCACCGGGTGTAGCCCCGGACCTTGAACTTCGGCTTGCGGTTGGCCTTGTTGACAAGTGCAGTCTTCGCCACGGGTCAGTTCTCCTTGAACGGGAAGCCGAGCGCGCGCAGCAGGGCGCGGCCCTCGTCGTCGTTGGTGGCGGTGGTCACCACGGTGATGTCCATGCCACGCACGCGGTCGATCTTGTCCTGGTCGATCTCGTGGAACATCGACTGCTCGGTCAGACCGAAGGTGTAGTTGCCCCGACCGTCGAACTGCTTCGGGGACAGCCCGCGGAAGTCACGGATCCGCGGCAGCGCCAGGGACAGCAGCCGGTCCAGGAACTCCCACATCCGGTCGCCGCGCAGCGTGACGTGGGCGCCGATCGGCATCCCCTCACGCAGCTTGAACTGGGCGATGGACTTGCGGGCGCGGGTCACGGCCGGCTTCTGGCCGGTGATCGTGGCCAGGTCCTTGATGGCACCCTCGATCAGCTTGCTGTCGCGGGCCGCCTCACCAACACCCATGTTCACCGTGATCTTCACGACCCCGGGAACCTGCATCGGGTTGCCGTAGCCGAACTCCTGCAGGAGGGCAGGCTTGATCTCGTCGGCGTACCGCTGCTTCAGGCGCGGCGTGGTCCGCTCGGTGGTGGTCTCGGTCGTCATCACAGGTCCTTACCCGAGCGCACGGACACGCGGGTGCGCTGCTGCTTGGTCCGGCCGTCGCGCTCGACGCTCTCGACGCGGGTGCGGATCCGGGTCGGCTTCTTGGTCTCGGGGTCCACGATGGCCACGTTGCTCACGTGGATCGGGGCCTCGACGACCTGGATACCGCCGGTGTTCACACCCTGGTTGTCACCAGCCTTGGTGTGCTTGGTGACGCGGTTGATGCCCTCGACGAGCACGCGGTTGGTCTCGGGGTACACGGCAATGACGCGCCCCTGCTTCCCGCGGTCGCCGCCCTTGGCCTGGGTGCGGCCGCTGATGACCTGCACCAGGTCGTTCTTCTTGATGCGGATCTTCGCCATGCTCAGATCACCTCCGGGGCCAGCGACACGATCTTCATGTACCTCTTGTCGCGCAGCTCGCGACCCACCGGGCCGAAGATGCGGGTGCCACGAGGGTCGCCGTCGGCCTTGAGGATGACGGCGGCGTTCTCGTCAAACTTGATGTAGGAGCCGTCCGGACGACGACGCTCCTTCTTGGTGCGAACGATGACCGCCTTGACGACGTCACCCTTCTTCACGTTTCCACCGGGGATGGCGTCCTTGACCGTGGCCACGATGGTGTCCCCGACGCCCGCGTAACGGCGGCCGGAACCACCGAGCACACGGATGCAGAGGATCTCCTTCGCACCGGTGTTGTCCGCGACACGCAGTCGCGACTCCTGCTGGATCACTGTCGAACTCCTGTCGTCGAGCCGGTTCTCCCCCGGGACCTCCGGGTGAGCCTTGCCGAACGTTGTGGATTGGTTTGGTTCTTGCCGGGCGGTCCAGGGGGACCGCCCGGGCGGCTTACTTGGCCTTCTCGAGGATCTCCACGACGCGCCACCGCTTGGTCGCGGACAGCGGGCGGGTCTCCATGATGAGGACACGGTCACCGATGCCGGCGGCGTTCTCCTCGTCGTGCGCCTTCACCTTGCTGTTCTTGCGCATGACCTTGCCGTAGAGGGCGTGCTTGACGCGGTCCTCGACGGAGACGACGACGGTCTTGTCCATCTTGTCGCTGACCACGTAGCCCTGCCGGGTCTTGCGGTCGTTGCGCGCGGCGGTGCCGGCGGCGTCGGGGTTCTCGATGGTCTCGCTCATCGTCAGCCCACCTTCTCCTTCGTGGTCTCCTCGGTCGTGCTCTCCTCGGCCTGCGCCTCGGGCTCGCGACCGATGCCGAGCTTGCGCTCGTTCATCTCGGTGTAGATGCGGGCGATGTCCTTGCGGACCGCACGCAGACGACCGTGGCTCTCCAGCTGGCCCGTGGCCGACTGGAACCGCAGGTTGAACAGCTCCCGCTTGGCCGCCGCGAGGGCGTCCGCGAGTGCGCCGGCCTCCAGGCCGCGCAGCTGCTCCGGGGTCAGGTCCTTGCTTCCGACCGCCATCAGATGTCACCACCCTCACGTGCGATGAAGCGGCACTTCATCGGCAGCTTGTGCATTGCCAGGCGCATCGCCTCACGGGCGACGTCCTCCTCGACACCGGACAGCTCGAACATGACGCGACCCGGCTTGACGTTGGCGACCCACCACTCCGGCGAGCCCTTGCCCGAACCCATGCGGGTCTCAGCGGGCTTCTTGGTCAGCGGACGGTCCGGGTAGATGTTGATCCAGACCTTTCCGCCACGCTTGATGAAGCGGGTCATCGCGATACGAGCGGACTCGATCTGCCGGTTGGTGACGTAGGCGGGCTCGAGGGCCTGGATGCCGTAGTCACCGAAGGCGATCGCGGTGCCGCCCTTGGCGGCGCCACTCCGACCGGGGTGGTGCTGCTTGCGGTGCTTGACTCGACGTGGAATCAACATCAGGACTGCTCTCCCTCTGCACTAGCCGGGGTCTCGGCGGCCGGGGCCTCGACGGGCGCCTCGGCGGCCGCGGACTCGCTGGCACCGTCGCGGCGGTCACCGCGGCGCGGGCCACGACCCGGACGGTCGTCGCGGCGCGGGCGACCCGGGCCACGGGACGGCGCGGCGGCCTGCTCGCGGGCGAGCTCCTTGGCCGTCATGTCGCCCTTGTAGATCCACACCTTCACGCCGATGCGGCCGAACGTCGTGCGGGCCTCGTAGAAGCCGTAGTCGATGTTCGCGCGCAGCGTGTGCAGCGGGACGCGACCCTCGCGGTAGAACTCCGAGCGGGACATCTCAGCACCGCCGAGACGGCCGGAGCACTGGATCCGGATGCCCTTGGCACCGGCGCGCAGGGCGGACTGCATGCCCTTGCGCATCGCGCGACGGAAGGTGACGCGGGCAGCGAGCTGCTCGGCGATCCCCTGGGCCACGAGCTGGGCGTCGACCTCGGGGTTCTTGACCTCGAGGATGTTCAGCTGGACCTGCTTGCCGGTGAGCTTCTCCAGCTCGCCGCGGATGCGGTCCGCCTCGGCGCCACGGCGGCCGATGACGATGCCCGGACGGGCGGTGTGGATGTCCACCCGCACCCGGTCACGGGTCCGCTCGATCTCGACCTTGCTGATGCCGGCCCGGTCCATACCGGTCGACATGAGGTTGCGGATGGCCACATCCTCCTTGACGTAGTCGCGGTAGCGCTGACCCGGCTTGGTCGAGTCGGCGAACCAGCGGCTGCGGTGGTCCGTGGTGATCCCCAGGCGGTAACCGTTGGGGTTGATCTTCTGCCCCATTAGCGGGCACCTCCCTGCTTCTCGCCCACCAGCACGGTGATGTGGCTGGTGCGCTTGAGGATGCGGCTGGCGCGGCCCTGGGCCCGCGGGCGGAACCGCTTCATGGTCGGGCCCTCGTCCACGAACGCGGCGGTCACGACGAGCTGGTGCTCGTCGAACGGCTGGGCCGTCTGGTCGGCGGCGTAGCGGGCGTTGGCGATGGCGCTGTTCAGCACCTTCAGCACCGGCTCGCTGGCGCCCTGCGGCGCGAACCGCAGGACCGCGATGGCCTCGTCGGTCGACTTGCCGCGGATCATGTTGACGACACGGCGAGCCTTCTGCGGGGTCACGCGGACGAACCGCGCCTGTGCCCTGGCTTCCATGGTGGTGTCCTCAGTGGTGTTGTTGGTCATCGACGGCGACCCTTCTTGTCGTCCTTCTCGTGACCCTTGAAGGTCCGGGTCGGAGCGAACTCCCCCAGCTTGTGGCCGACCATCGACTCGGTCACGAAGACCGGGATGTGCTTGCGGCCGTCGTGCACGGCCAGCGTGTGGCCGAGCATGTCGGGGGTGATCATCGACCGGCGGGACCAGGTCTTGATGACATTCTTGGTGCCGGCTTCGTTCTGGGCTTCGACCTTCTTGACGAGGTGGTCGTCGACGAAGGGGCCCTTCTTCAGACTACGAGGCATGTGTTCGCTTGCTCCCTACTCAGCGCTTCTTGCCGGTGCGGCGGCGACGAACGATGAGCTTGTCGCTGGGCTTGTTCGGACGACGGGTGCGGCCCTCAGGCTGACCCCACGGGCTGACCGGGTGGCGACCACCGGAGGTCTTGCCCTCACCACCACCGTGCGGGTGGTCGACGGGGTTCATCACGACACCGCGGACGGAGGGGCGCTTGCCCTTCCACCGCATGCGGCCGGCCTTGCCCCAGTTGATGTTGCTCTGCTCGGCGTTGCCGACTTCACCGACGGTGGCGCGGCAGTGGGCGTCCACGTTGCGGATCTCGCCGGACGGCATCCGCAGCTGGGCGTAGGCGCCTTCCTTGGCGACGAGCTGCACGCGGGTGCCGGCCGCGCGGGCGATCTTCGCCCCGCCGCCGGGCTTGAGCTCGATGGCGTGGATGACCGTACCGACCGGGATGTTGCGCAGCGGCAGGTTGTTGCCCGGCTTGATGTCGGCCGAGGGACCCTGCTCGATCGGGTCGCCCTGGCGGAGCTTGTTCGGCGCGATGATGTAGCGCTTCTCGCCGTCCGCGTAGTGCAGCAGCGCGATGCGCGCGGTGCGGTTCGGGTCGTACTCGATGTGCGCGACCTTGGCGGGGATGCCGTCCTTGTCGTGACGACGGAAGTCGATCACGCGGTAGGCGCGCTTGTGGCCACCACCGATGTGCCGGGTGGTGATGCGGCCGGAGTTGTTGCGTCCACCGGTCTTGTGCAGGGGACGGACCAGTGACTTCTCCGGCGTGGAGCGAGTCACCTCGACGAAGTCGGCGACGCTGGAGCCACGACGGCCCGGCGTCGTCGGCTTGTACTTACGAATAGCCATGGTTTAAGAAATCCTCGGTTCTCGTCTCGACTACCGGCTCAGAGCGTGCCGAAGATGTCGATGGTGCCTTCGCGAAGCGTGACGATCGCCCGCTTGGTGTCCTTGCGCTTGCCCAGGCCGAACCGGGTGCGACGGGTCTTGCCCGCGCGGTTCAGCGTGTGGACCGACTCGACCTTGACGTCGAAGATCGACTCCACGGCGCGCTTGATCTCGGACTTGTTGGCCCGGGGGTCCACCACGAAGGTGTACTTGCCCTGGTCCAGCAGCGTGTAGGCCTTCTCGGAGACGACCGGGGAGATCAGGATCTCGCGCGGGTCCTTGTTGGCCTCGAGTGCGGTGCTCACTTGGTGCCCTCCTCATCGGTGTCAGCAGCCTCGGCGACCTCGGCCTCGACCACGGGAGCCTCCTGCTCATCCTCGGCCTCAGCAGCCGCGGCGACGGCCTTGCGGCCCTCGATGAAGGAGGTGAGC
This sequence comes from Actinomycetales bacterium, assembly GCA_012515595.1. Lineage (GTDB taxonomy): Bacteria > Actinomycetota > Actinomycetes > Actinomycetales > Dermatophilaceae > Ornithinicoccus. Next base: position 669 of record JAAYYA010000225.1, on the reverse strand, counting down.
GCCGCCTGGGTGAAGACGACGTCGTCAGCGCACAGCACGTCATACGTGTTGAGCTGGTCGACGAACAGGACGTGCACCTCGGCCAGGTTGCGCAGGCTCTTCAGGCCGACCTCGTCGGCGCGGTCCACGACGACCAGCAGGTTCGGACGCTCGGTCAGGCTGCTCAGCGCCGCCCAGGCGGTCTTGGTGGAGGGGGTCTCCCCCTCGACGACCGCGGTGAGGCAGTGGATGCGGCCGTGGCGGGCCCGGTCGGAGAGGGCACCGCGCAGGGCGGCGGCCTTCATCTTCTTGGGCGTCCGCTGGCTGTAGTCCCGCGGCTGCGGGCCGTGGACCACGCCACCGCCGGCGAACTGCGGCGCACGGGTCGAACCCTGGCGGGCGCGGCCGGTGCCCTTCTGGCGGTAGGGCTTGCGGCCACCGCCGCGGACCTCGCCGCGGGTCTTGGTGGCGTGCGTGCCCTGGCGGGCCGCGGCCAGCTGGGCCACGACGACCTGGTGGATCAGCGGCACGTTGGTCTGCACGTCGAAGATCTCGGCGGGCAGCTCCACGGTGCCGGCGTCGCCACCGGTCGGCTTGGTGATGGTGATGGTCGTCATCGCGTCAGGCCCCCTTGGCTGCGGTGCGGACGAGGACGACGCTGCCGCGCGGGCCCGGAACGGCACCCTTGAT
>JAAYYA010000224.1 GCA_012515595.1 Actinomycetales bacterium | reverse complement strand
GGGTCGGCCTCCATCGCGGCCCGCATGCCGGCGTTGAGCGCCTTGGCGATCGTCATCTTCTGCGGCTGCGTCACCATCAGTGCTCCTGCTCCTTCTCGATGAGCTCCGCGGACCGCTCCGGGCCTCGCAAGCTCGTGTCCTCGCGGGTCCTGTCGCTCATCAGTGCTCCTTCTCGATGAGCTCCGCGGACCGCTCCGGGCCTCGCAAGCTCGTGTCCTCGCGGGTCCTGTCGCTCATCAGTCCTCCTCGAAGCTGGCCTGGTAGGCCACGAACTCGGCGCGCTCCCGCTCGACGAGCGGGTGCGGGTCGACGTAGACCTGCTCGAACATCTCCTCGTGCGGGGGGTTCGGCATCTGCTGGCAGGCGGTGCGGATGCGCAGGGCCAGCGCGTCGGCCTCCTCGTCGAGCTGCTCGAACCAGCCCTCCTCGACCAGGCCCTCGGCCTCCAGGTGCTTGCGCAGCCGGTCGATCGGGTCCTTCTTCTTCCAGATGTCGACCTCGGCGGCGATGCGGTACTTGGTCGGGTCGTCGGAGGTGGTGTGCGCCCCCATCCGGTAGGTGAAGGCCTCGATCAGCGTGGGCCCCTGCCCGCTGCGGGCGCGGTCCAGCGCGGCCCGCGTCACCGCCAGGGTGGCGAGCACGTCGTTGCCGTCGACCCGGACGCCGGGGAAGCCGAAGCCGCGGGCCCGCTGGTAGGGCGGGATCGTGAACTGCTTCTCGTTGGGCTCGGAGATCGCCCAGTGGTTGTTCTGCACGAAGAAGACGACCGGGGCGTGCGCCACGGCCGCGAAGACGAGCGCCTCGTTGTAGTCGCCCTGGGCCGTGCCGCCGTCACCGGTGAACGCCATGACGGCCGTGTCCTTCTCCGGGTCGCCGGTGCCGACCGCCCCGTCCTTCTGCACGCCCATGGCATAGCCGGTGGCGTGCAGCATCTGGTTGCCGATGACGATCGTGTAGAGGTGGAAGTTGTGCGCGTTGGAGTCCCAGCCGCCGTGGTTGACGCCCCGGAACATGCCGAGCAGGTTCTCCGGCGGGACGTCCCGGCACCAGGCCACGCCGTGCTCGCGGTAGCCGGGGAAGGCGTAGTCCTGCGTCCGCATCGCCCGGCCGGCGCCGACCTGCGCGGCCTCCTGCCCCAGGAGGGAGGGCCACAGACCGAGCTCGCCCTGCCGCTGCAAGGCGAAGCCCTCCGAGTCGACCCGGCGGACCAGCACCAGGTCGCGGTACAGGCCGCGCAGCGTCTCGCCGTCGACATCGGCGAGGTACTCGGCATACGGGCCGTTGACCTCGGTCTGCGGGACACGGCGCCCCTCGGCGTCGAGGAACTGGACCATCTCGGGTCCGCCGTCGGTGATGTCCCTCGCGGGGGGTTCGTGGGTCGCGGGCGCGGCGGTTTCCACCGGCGCGACGACGTCGTCGCTCACAGGTTCATGCTCCTTCATCGGGCCGGCGCAATGGCGCCGGCTCCCGTGTGCAGGGTCGGGTCCACGCTACCGCAGCGCGCGGGTGCTCACCGACGCGGAGCCTGGCGGGGGTTTATTAATAACACGTCATGTTATTTAATGAAGGGACAGCCCCCACCGGGCCGTTCCCCTCACGGAAGGACATCACCATGACCACCGCCACACGCATCGCCACCCGCACGGCCACGACCACCTGGAGCGGCACACTGGAGAGCGGCACCGGGACCTTCGGTGAGAGCAGCAGCGGGGTGCTGGACGGCCGGGAGGTGACCTGGGGGTCTCGCACCGAGGCGCCTGCGGGGCGGACCAGCCCGGAGGAGCTGGCCGCCGCCGCGCACTCCGCGTGCTTCTCGATGGCGCTCGCGCTCCGTCTGGGGGAGAACCAGACCCCGCCGGGCCTGCTCGAGGTGAGCGCGGACGTCACCCTGGCCGAGGCCGACGGACTCCCGACGATCACCACCTCGGAGCTCACGGTGCGCGCGGAGGTGGCCGGTCTCGATGCCGACGGCTTCGACCGCGTCGTCGAGGAGGCCAAGGCGCTCTGCCCGGTGTCCCGGCTGTTCGCCGGCGCCGAGATCATCGTGCGGGCCGAGCTCGTCGGCTGACCGGCCCCTGCCGGCTCGTCCGGGGCGGAACCCACTGCCCCCTCGCGCCACTGACCCGCGGCGGTCGCCGAGGTCCCACACGGAGGGCGACACCCCGCTGGACGTGGCGCCCTGACCCAACCACTCCCACGGAGGGAAGACAACCATGCAACTCTGCACCGCCGGCGACGCCCTGCTGCGCCAGCCACCCAGCCCCAACAGCCCGACGGTCGCCGTGTTCTTCGGCGGCACCGAGATGGACAGTCACGACGTCGGTGTCGTCCGCGTCAGTGTCCCCCCGGGCGGCGGCATGCCGCCCCACCGGCACAGCGGCTCGGACGTCATCCTCGTCCCGACCGCGGGGAGCGTCACCATCACCAAGGAGGGCGGTCAGCGGATCGAGGTATCCGTCGGTGACGCGGCCCTGATCGGGCGCAACGAGGCGGTCGCCCTCGACAACCCCGGGGCAGATGTGGCCGTGATCATCGTGGCCGCCGGCCCGGCCGACTTCGTGGCCGGCATCCGGAACTGGCCCGAGGCACGGGCCAGCTGAGGGTCGCGGTCGCCGGCGGCCGGCGCCCGCCCTAACGGAGCGCTGCTGCCAGGTGCGGGGCAGGTCGCGCTGCGGCGTGGGCTCCTCGGTCCGCGCGCCAGGTCAGGGCGAGGAGCACGGTCGCCAGGACCCACAGGTTGATCTCGCCCCAGACCCAGCCGGCGTCGGCGGGCTTCACCAGGCCGAGCAGCGTCTCGAAGGCGGCGGTGACCGCGACGGCGACAGCGATGCCGCCGACCAGGCTCAGGGCTCGCACCGCCGGGTGTCGACGACGGGTCCACCAGAGCACCAGGGTCACCACCGCGACCACGTGGAAGCCGAGGCCGGCGAGGAAGAGGGGGTCTTCGAGGGAGCTCCGGCCGAGCCCACCCGCGAGTCCGATGGCGGTGGCCTTGGCGGCCCAGAAGGCGGCGCTGAGCACCGCGGCGACGAGGGAGATGCGTGAAAGGTTCATGCCATCCACGGTGAACCGAGGCGCGCGACGGGCCATCCCTCCCGGGAGTGATGTGCGACGACATCGACGGGAGGGCTGTCATGCCGCCGACGACATCGACGGGACGGGCTGTCATGCCGCCGACGGGGCCATCATGCTGCTGACGAACTGTCGCCCGCGTCCCGGTGGAACCTGTTCCACGGGTGGGTGCTGACCAGGTGTGCGTGCCCGGGAGTCCCCTGACAGGGTGGCCGTTCCGGCCTATGGTGGGGCATGGCCGCCGAGTTCGAGATCGCCCTGCAGGACGCAGTCCCCCCGCTGGTCCTCGCCCTGGACGTGGGGTCCACGGCGAGCCGGGGCATGATCTACGACGCGCACGGCCGCCCCGCGGGCCGGCGCGCGAAGGTGGCGCACGGATTCACCGTCGCGCCGGACGGCACCTCCGTCATCGACCCCGACCAGGTCCTCGAGGAGCTCAGCTCGATCGTGGACGAGCTCACCGGCACCCTCGAGGACGTCCGCCCGGGCGAGGGGATCGCCGGCGTGGCGCTGGACACCTTCGCCTCCTCCCTCGTGGTCGTGGACGGCGACGGGCGCCCGCTCACCCCGTGCTTCACCTACGCCGACGGACGCTGCGGCCGCCAGGTGGAGTCCCTCCGGGAGGAGCTGGTCGAGGCGGAGGTCCAGGAGCGGACCGGGGCGCGCATCCACTCCAGCTACTGGCCGGCCCGGCTGCGGTGGCTCGCCGAGGACCAGCCGGAGGTGGTGGCCGGCGCGGCCCACTACCTGTCGCTGGGCGACTACGTGCTGCGCGCCCTGACCGGCGTTCTGGCCACCGGCACCTCCAGCGCGGCGTGGACCGGCCTCGTGGACCGGCAGACGGCTGACTGGTCCGCCCCGGACGTGGCGGCCGCCGGCATCCGGCTGGACCAGCTGCCCCCGATCCGCCACCTGGACCAGCCCCTCGACATCGCGCCCGACCGAGCAGCCGAGCTGGCCGAGCGCTGGCCCGCGCTCCGGGACGCGCGGTGGTTCGCCACGGTCGCCGACGGGTTCGCCGCCAACGTCGGCCTGGGTGCCGGCGACGAGACGACCATCGGCGCCTCGTGCGCCACGTCCGGAGCGCTGCGCGTGGTGATCCGGCAGATGCCGGACACGCTGCCGCCCGGGTTGTGGTGCTACCGGGTGTCGCACGACCGGGCACTGCTCGGGGGTGCACTCAACGACGTGGGCCGCGCCCTGAGCTGGGCGGACGCGACGCTCCGCGTCGAGGAGGGAGAGGACCGGGAGGCGTCTGCGGATGCCATGGGTGTGGCGGCCGAGCCAGCCGCGAGCGAGGCCTCGAGACCAGCCACGAGCGATGCGGCCGAGCCAGCCACGAACGATGCGGCCGAGCCAGCCACGAGCGAGACGTCGGGACCAGCCGCGGGCGACACGGACGACCTCTCCCGGGCCCTGATGGCGGCACCGCAGGACACCACCCCACT
>JAAYYA010000223.1 GCA_012515595.1 Actinomycetales bacterium | reverse complement strand
TGGCGGGCGGCGGGAACGGGCGACTTCGGGTCCGGGCGGCTCACGGCCCCCATTGTGCCCTGCGCCCGCGGGAGCGGTTGCACGCCTCGGCGCGGACCTGGCCTAACCTTGACCCGTCCGGTGCCCGCACCGGCGTTCCCCGGTTGCTCTGCTGGTAGGGGCCGCCTGACTTTGAATCAGGATTAGCGACGTTGGTTCGATTCCAACCCGGGGAGCCGACCGACCTCTGCGCCGGACGCCGCCGGGACGGGCCCCTGGCCAGCCGCGAACGGCGGTGGGAGACTGCCACCATGAGCCAGCAGACCGACCCCACCACCGCCTACCGGGCCGCCCGTGACCAGCTCCTGGACCTCTCCGGGGACGCCGATCGTGCCCGGGCCGAGTTCCGCTATCCGGACGTGGGGGAGCGGTGGAACTGGGCGGTCGACTGGTTCGACGCGTTCGCCCGCGGCAACGACCGCCCCGGCCTCATCGTGGTCGAGGAGGACGGCTCGGACGAGACGCTCACCTTCGACCAGATCGCCACCCGCTCGGACCAGGTGGCGGCCTTCCTCGCGGCGCAGGGCGTCGGCCGTGGTGACAGCGTCATCGTCATGATGGGCAACCAGGTGGAACTGTGGGACACCATGCTCGGCATCATCAAGCTCGGGGCCGTCATCATGCCGACGACGACCGCCGCCGGGCCCGCCGACCTGCAGGACCGGGTCGCCCGGGGCGGCGCGCGGTGCGTCGTGGTGAACCCGGCCGACGCCGGCAAGTTCGACGACGTGCCCGGTGACTACGCCCGGGTGAGTGTGGGAGAGGTGCCGGGATGGACCGACCTGCGCACGGCATACGACGTGCCTGCCGGACCCACGGCACACCCGGGGACCGGACCTGGCGACCGGCTGCTGCTCTACTTCACCTCCGGGACCACGAGCCGGCCCAAGCTGGTCGAGCACACCCAGGTCTCCTACCCGGTCGGGCACCTGTCGACGATGGCCTGGCTGGGCGTGCGGCCCGGGGACGTGCACCTCAACATCTCCAGCCCGGGCTGGGCCAAGCACGCCTGGTCCTGCTTCTTCGCGCCGTGGATCGCCGAGGCCACGATCCTGGTCTACAACTACGCCCGGTTCGACGCGGCGGCCCTGCTGAAGGTGCTCCGCAGCTACCGCGTCACGACCTTCTGCGCCCCGCCCACGGTCTGGCGGATGCTGATCAACGCCGACCTCTCCGGCGGTCCCGGGGCGCTGCGGGAGATCATCGGCGCGGGCGAGCCGCTCAACCCGGAGGTGATCTCGCAGGTCAACCGGCACTGGGGGCTGACGCTGCGCGACGGCTACGGGCAGACCGAGACCACGGCGCAGGTCGGCAACATGCCGGGCGAGCCGGTCAAGCCGGGCTCCATGGGCAAGCCACTGCCCGGTATGCCGTCCGTCCTGGTCGACGTCGAGACCGGCCGGGTCGTCGAGGGGCCGGGTGAGGGCGAGCTGTGCCTGGACCTGTCCGCCGCCCCGGTCGCGCTGATGACCGGCTACCAGGGCGACGACGCCCGCAACGCCGAGGCCATGGCGGGCGGTTTCTACCACACCGGCGACGTGGCCGAGCGGGACGCGAACGGCATGGTCACCTATGTCGGCCGGACCGACGACGTGTTCAAGGCCAGCGACTACAAGATCAGCCCGTTCGAGCTGGAGTCGGTGCTGATCGAGCATCCCGCGGTCGCCGAGGCCGCGGTCGTGCCAGCGCCGGACGAGGTGCGGCTGGCGATCCCCAAGGCCTACATCGCGCTGGCGCCGGGCCACGAGCCGACCCGGGAGACGGCGCTGGCGATCCTGCGGCACGCGCGGGAGAACCTGCAGCCGTGGCAGCGGGTGCGCCGGATCGAGTTCTACGAGCTGCCCAAGACGATCTCGGGCAAGATCCGCCGCGTCGAGCTGCGCAGCCGGGAGCAGGAGCTGGCCACGGAGGCCGCGATGCCCGGCACGATCGGGAACGTGGCGACCCAGGAGTGGCGGGACAGCGACTTCCCGGAGCTGCGCAGCAGCTGAGCGACGCCCCCGCACGCGAACGCCCGGACCAGCTGGTCCGGGCGTTCGGTCGTTGTGCAGCGTGCCGCAGGTGGTGCGTTCGGGCGGCCGTGTGTGGGCGCCCCGCGGTCAGGCGTTGGCCAGCTCGACGGGCGTGGGGACGTCCTCACCGCTCACGGCGGCCACCAGGAGCTCCTCGGCCCGCTCGTCGGTGACGCCGAGCGCCTCGACGAACTCGCCGAGCAACGGCCGGGACGCGGACTTGAGCAGGTCCTTCTCCGCGGGGGACAGGCCGTCCTCCAGGTCGCGGCGCAGCAGGTCGCGGACGACACCAGCGGTCACGGTGAGCTCGCCGAGGAGCAGCCGCTCCCGCTGGTCCTTCATCCGGCGCGACCACTGCTTGTCGAACGGCTCGCTCGGGGCCTGCAGGACGTCGAGGACCTTCTGCAGCTCCTCGGGCGACAGGACCGTCCGGATGCCGATCTCCTCCGCGGAGTCGGCGGGCACGGACACGGTGAGGTTGCTCCGGTGGACCAGCATGGACAGGTAGGTGCGCTCCACCCCGCCGACGACGCGGGTCATGATCTCCTGGATGGTGGCGGGACCGTGGTGGGGGTGGACGATGAGCTGGCCCTGGGAGAACGGCACGTGGTGACCTTTCGACGACTTCGACGTCGCGCCCGGGGCCGGGTCGGAGGGGGTCCGTCCCGGCCACCGTCCCCCCGGTCGTGAACTCACGCAGTCGTGAGATCACGCACGCGCCGCGAAACGCGTGGGCCCGGGTCCGCGGAGGCGGAGCAGGTGCCTGTCCGAAGGGAGCGCGGGGATGGCGCACCCACCGGGTGTGTGTGCGTGATCCGCCGCGAGCCGACAACACCTTCAACGTCGAACTGACCGAAAAGATTCCGCGACGAGCACGTCACTGGCTCGGCTCGGCCCCCCTCGGATCGCGCCCAACGTCGTCTTAGAGCGCCTTGCGTATCTGGGAGCCGGTTATTTCCGGCTCGATGAACGCCAAGCCGCTCGAAGATGGGATGGGGTGGGTGGGGCGTGGGGTCTGCGGGTGGGGTGCGGGGTGCGGGGTGAGGGGTGGCGGGGCGTGGTGGGCTGGCGCTGGAGGGGCGAAAGTGCGTGAGACATAGCCGGACCTGTCACAATCTGCGCCCATGACCTCCGACTCCTACGCGATCATCGGGGCCGGGCCGTCCGGCCTGGCCGCCGCGCGCAACCTGCAACGGGCCGGGCTGCCCTGGCGGGGCTACGAGCTGCACACCGACGTCGGTGGCCTGTGGGACATCGACGCGCCGCGCAGCACCGTCTACGAGTCGGCGCACCTGATCTCCTCGCGCACCACGACCGAGTTCACCGAGCACCCGATGCCGCCGGGCACCGCGGACTACCCCTCGCACGCGGAGCTGCTCGCCTACTTCCGCTCCTTCGCCGACCGGTTCGGGCTCCGAGAGCACTACCGGTTCGGCACCGAGGTGATCCGGGTGGAGCCGGACGGCGCGGGCTGGACCGTCACCTACCGGGACGGGGAGGAGGAGGTGAGCGCGCGGCATACTGGCGTGATCATCGCCAACGGGACCCTCAGCGAACCCAACGTCCCCACCCTGCCCGGCCAGTTCGACGGCGAGATCATCCACACCAGCGCCTACAAGCGGCCGCAGGTCTTCGCCGGCAAGCGGGTGCTCGTCGTGGGGGCGGGCAACTCCGGCTGCGACATCGTCGTCGACGCGGTGCACCATGCCGCCTCGGTCGACATCAGCGTCCGGCGCGGCTACCACTTCGTCCCCAAGTACGTCCTCGGCAAGCCCGCCGACACCCTCAACCAGGGGCGTCCGCTGCCGGCACGGATCAAGCAGGCGGTCGACTCCCGGCTGCTCAAGCTGTTCACCGGCGACCCGGTGAAGTTCGGCTTCCCCGAGCCGGACCACAAGCTGTATGAGTCCCACCCGATCGTCAACAGCCTGATCCTGCACCACGTCGGGCACGGCGACGTGCGGGTCCGGCCGGACGTCGAGCGGCTGGACGGCGACGGCGTGGTCTTCCGGGACGGATCCCGGCACGACTACGACCTGGTGGTGCTGGCGACGGGCTACCGGCTGCACTACCCGTTCGTCGCCCGGGAGCACCTGAACTGGACAGGGATGGCCCCGGAGCTCTATCTGAACGTGGTGAGCCCCACGGCGCCCGGCCTGTTCGTCGTCGGGATGATCGAGGCCTCGGGCATCGGCTGGCAGGGGCGCTACGAGCAGGGGGAGATGGTCGCGGCCTACCTGACCGCGCGGCGCGAGGCGCCGGCCGTGGCCGCCGCCTTCGACGAGCGGGTCGCCGGCCCGCCCCCGGACCTGTCGGGCGGCTACCACTACCTGGGCCTGGAGCGGATGGCCTACTACGTCAACAAGGACGCCTACCGCCGTGCGGTGCGCAGTGAGATCTCGACCCTGCAGGAGCGGCCGTGAACGACGTCGACGCCATCTCGATCGCCTTCGACGAGGCGTCCCTGACCACGCTGCGCATCGTCATCGGGGCGATCCTCTTCGGCGTCGCCCTGGACACCCGGCTGGAGGACTTCGCCCGGGCCCTGCGCCGCCCCGGCACCATCGCGATCGGCGTCGCCGCCCAGTTCGTGCTGCTGCCGGCCATCACCTTCGTGCTGACCCTCGTGCTGGACCTGCGGGCCTCCCTGGCGCTAGGCCTGATCCTCGTGGCGTGCTGCCCGCCGGGGAACGTCTCCAACATCCTCACCCACCGGGCCCGCGGCGACGTCGCCCTGTCGGTGTCGATGACCGCGGTCAGCAACGTGCTCTCCATCTTCCTCATGCCGCTCAACATGGCGTTCTGGGGGAGCCTGCACCCCACCGGGCGGGCGGTGCTGCGCGACATCGAGCTCGACCCGCTCGACATGCTGCTCGAGGTCGGCCTCGTCATCGGCGTGCCCTTCGTGCTGGGGCTGACGATCGTCCACTTCTGGCCGCGCGTGGCGGAGGTGGGCAAGCGGGTGGTCAGCCCCCTGGCCTTCCTCGGCCTCACCGCGATCATCGTCGTCGGGATCACCAACAACTGGGACATCTTCATCCACTACATCGGCCTGGTGGTCGTGGCGGTCTTCCTGCACGACGCGCTCGCCCTGGCCCTCGGCTACGGCATCGGCCGCGCGACCCGCCTGCCCGAGGACAGCACCAAGGCGATGACCTTCGAGGTCGGGATCCGCAACGCGGGGCTGGGTCTGCTGCTGGTCTTCACCTACTTCGGCGGGCTCGGCGGGATGGCACTGGTCGCCGCCTGGTGGGGCATCTGGGACATCATCGCCGGCCTGGCCGTGGCGACCGTCTGGCGGCGCCGCACGGCCGCCCGCGCCCGGGTGGAGGTGGCGGCGTGAGCACCGTCCTGGTCACCGGTGGCTCGGGCTTCCTGGGGTGCTCGGTCGTCCCTGGCCTGGTCGCCGACGGGCACCGGGTCGTCAGCACCGACCTCCGTATGCCGTCCGCTCCCGTCGAGGGGGCCGCTCACGTCCTCATGGACGTCACCGACGAGGCCGCGGTGGACCGGGTGGTCGGCGAGCACCGGCCCGACGTGGTGGTGCACCTGGCCTCCATCGTCACGCCCGGGCCGGGGATGACCCGGGCCCAGGAGCACGCCGTGGACGTGCTCGGCACCCAGCACGTGCTCCGGGCCTGCCTGACCCACGGCGTGCGGCGCATCGTGGTGTCCAGCAGCGGCGCGGCCTACGGCTACCACGCGGACAACCCGGAGTGGCTGACCGAGGAGCACCCGGTCCGTGGCAACACCGCCTTCGCCTACAGCGACCACAAGCGGCAGGTCGAGGAGCTGCTCACCGCGCTGCGGGACAGTGCTCCGCAGCTCGAGCAGGTGATCCTGCGGATCGGGACGATCCTGGGGGAACGGGTCGACAACCAGATCACCGCGCTGTGGGACTGGCCGCGGCTGCTGAAGATCCGCGGGTCGGAGTCGCCGTTCGTCTTCATCTGGGACAGCGACGTCGTGGCGATCATCCGGCGCGCGGTGGACTCACCGGTGACCGGACCGGTCAACGTCGCTGGCGACGGGGTGGTGACCCTCGACGAGATCGCCGCCGCGCTCGGCAAGCGCACCGTCACAGTGCCCGAGCCGCTGCTGCGCGCCGCGCTCGCCGTGGCCAAGAGGCTGCGGGCCACGCCCTACGGCCCGGAGCAGACCGACTTCCTGCGCTACCGCCCCGTGCTGGACAACACCCGGCTGAAGAACGAGTTCGGCTACGTCCCCCGGCTCACCAGCCGGGAGGCCTTCGCCGCCTGGCGGCAGGCCCGCGAGCGACACCGGTCCTGACGGCCGGGTAGCATCCAGTGGGGTGACCCCGTGGGCCGCCGCCAGTGTCATGACCTCGAGATCTTGGGAGCGACCCGCGTTGAGCGAGAACCGCCCGGCTGCTGTCATCATCCTCGCCGCGGGCGAGGGCACCCGGTTGAAGTCGAAGACGCCGAAGGTGCTGCACCCCATCGGGGGGCGCTCCCTGGTGTCGCACGCCATCCACGCCGCACGCGGCACCTCGCCGGAGCACCTCGTGGTCGTCGTGCGCCACAAGCGCGAGCTGGTGGCGCCGCACGTCGCCGAGGTCGACCCGGCGGCGCTGATCGCCGACCAGGACGAGGTCAAGGGCACCGGCCGCGCGGTCGAGTGTGGGCTGCAGGTGCTGCCCCCCGACCTGACCGGCACGGTGCTGGTGACCTACGGCGACGTCCCCCTCCTGGAGACCACCACCCTGCGGGAGATGACCGCCGCGCACGAGGCGTCGGGCAACGCCGTCACCGTGATCACCTCGGTGCTGGAGGACCCGAGCGGCTACGGCCGCGTGGTGCGCGACACCGACGGCCAGGTGCTGCGGATCGTCGAGCAGAAGGACGCCCAGCGGGCGCGGGACGAGGGCGGCGAGGACGCCGGGGCCCTGGACATCAAGGAGATCAACTCCGGGATCTACGCCTTCGACGCCCAGGTGCTGCGCGACTGCCTGTCCCGGGTCGGGACCGACAACGCCCAGGGGGAGAAGTACCTCACCGACGTGCTCGGCCTGGCCCGCGCCGCCGGGCGGCCGGTGCGCGCGCACGTGGTCGAGGACCGCTGGCAGTCCGAGGGCGTCAACGACCGGACCCAGCTGGCCGACCTGGGGCGGATCCTCAACGAGCGGCTGGTCCGCCGGTGGATGCTGGAGGGGGTCACGGTCGTCGACCCGGCCACGACCTGGATCGACGCGGACGTCACCATCGGCCGCGACACGGTGATCCGGCCGGGCACCCAGCTCCTGGGGGCCACCACGATCGGGGAGGACGCGGTCATCGGGCCGGACACGACGCTGACCAGCGTCGAGGTCGGGGACGGCGCCAGCGTGGTGCGCACCCAGGCCGAGCTGGCGGTCATCGGCCCGAAGGCCACCGTCGGCCCCTTCAGCTATCTGCGGCCCGGCACCGAGCTCGGCGCCGGCGGCAAGATCGGCGGCTTCGTGGAGACCAAGAACGCCGTGATCGGCGAGGGCGCCAAGGTCCCGCACCTGACCTACGCCGGGGACGCCACCATCAAGGAGGGCGCCAACATCGGCGCGGGCACGATCTTCGCCAACTACGACGGCGTCGACAAGCACCACACCACGATCGGGCGCCACTCCTTCGTCGGGTCCGACACGGTGCTCATCGCCCCGGTCAACGTCGCCGACGGTGCCTACGTCGCGGCCGGCTCGGCCCTGACCGGTGACGTCGAGCCCGGCCAGATCGCGGTGTCCCGGGCCCGCCAGCGCAACGTCGACGGGTGGGTGGCCCGCAAGCGCGCCGGCACGAAGACCGCGGCCGCGGCAGAGGCCGCTGCTGCCGAGGCGGCCGCGAGCGGGGCGACCTCAGCCGGGGACGGGACCGAGGCGACCGGGACCGACGAAGCCGGCGCACGGCATACTCACTCCCAGGACGAAGGGAGCCAGGCGTGACCGGCATCCAGAAGGCCACCCAGAAGAACCTCATGGTCTTCAGCGGCAGGGCGCACCCCAGCCTGGCCGAGGAGGTGACCACCACCCTGGGCACCGAGTTGGTGCCGACCGACGCCTACAGCTTCGCCAACGGCGAGATCTACGTCCGCTTCAACGAGTCGGTCCGCGGCTGCGACGCCTTCGTGATCCAGAGCCACACGCAGCCGATCAACGAGTGGATCATGGAGCACCTGATCATGGTCGACGCCCTCAAGCGGGCCTCGGCCAAGCGGATCACGGTGGTGCTGCCGTTCTACGGCTACGCCCGCCAGGACAAGAAGCACCGCGGGCGCGAGCCGATCTCGGCCCGGCTGATGGCCGACCTGTTCAAGACCGCCGGCGCCGACCGGCTGATGGCCGTGGACCTGCACACCTCCCAGATCCAGGGCTTCTTCGACGGGCCCGTCGACCACCTGATGGCGCTGCCGATCCTGGCCTCCTACGTGCGCAAGCACTACGGCAAGGAGGACCTGTCGATCGTGTCGCCGGACGCCGGCCGCATCAAGGTCGCCGAGCAGTGGAGCCAGCGGCTGGGCGGCGCCCCGCTGGCCTTCATCCACAAGACCCGCGACATCACCCGCCCCAACGAGAGCGTGGCCAACCGGGTCGTCGGTGAGGTCGCCGGGCGCACCTGCATCCTGGTCGACGACATGATCGACTCCGGCGGCACCATCTGCCAGGCCGCGGACGCGCTCATGAAGGACGGGGCCTCCAGCGTGGTCATCGCGGCCACGCACGCGATCTTCAGCGGCCCGGCCGTCGAGCGGCTGGCCAACTCGGTCGCGCGCGAGGTGGTCGTCACCAACACGCTGCCGATCAGCGCCGAGGCGCGGGCGCTGGACAAGATCACCGAGCTGTCCATCGCGCCGCTGATCAGCCAGGCGATCCGGGCGGTCTTCGAGGACGGCTCGGTCACCAGCATGTTCGACGGGCACGCCTGACGGGCCGATGCCCACCTACGTCGCGTTCCTCCGCGCGGTCAACCTCGGGTCGACCCGCAAGTTCCCCAAGGACGCGGTCCGTGCCGCCGCCGAGAGAGCCGGCTTCACCGACGTCGACAGCTATCTCAACACCGGCAACCTCTGCGTCACCACCCGGAAGCGGTCGCCGGCACGGGTGGAGGAGGCCCTCGAGGCGGCCTTCCTGGCCGACCGGGGCTTCGAGGTGCCCACCATCGTCTTCGGCCAGACCGAGCTCTCCGAGCTGACGTCGTATGCCGTGGGGCTGGGCGAGCGGTTCGCTCCCCTCGAGCGGCACAACGTCTCGCTGCTGCGGGAGGCGCCGTCGGCGAAGGTGGCGGCGGCGGTCGAGGCGGTGTCCACCGAGGAGACCCGGGTCGTCGTGCACGGCCGCAGCGTGAACCTGATGTGGGCCCGTGCCACGCCGGGCGACGTCGACCCGCTCGGACCGTCCCTCGCCCGCTCGCTCGGGGTGTCCACCGCGCGCACCGTTAAGGTGCTGGCCGAGGCCTGCCGCCGCTGGTGCTGACCGAGTTGGTCGGCGGGGACCGGCTGCCCTAGACTGATCCACTGTTGCCTCGGCGAGGGACGCTGCACGAAGGAGTGGCCGCGTCCGTGAATCGACGCGGTTGAGCCGTTCACGCGGCCCGCTGCCCTGTCGTGCCGCGCCCCGCGTCGAGGCCCACCGACGATTCCGACACCCCGGACCTGACCCCACGGAGGCCCCGAATGGCTGACTACCTGTCCATCACCGCCGAGAAGCGCACCGAGTTCGGCAAGGGCGCGGCCCGCCGCGTCCGCCGCGCCGACAAGATCCCCGCCGTCCTCTACGAACACGGCAACCCGCCGCTGCACCTGACCCTGCCGGGCCACGCCACGATGATGGCCCTGAAGCACACCAACGCCGTCCTCACCCTGGACGTCGAGGGCGAGCGGCACCTGGCCCTGGCCAAGGACGTGCAGCGCGACCCGATCAAGCGCACCATCGAGCACGTCGACCTGGTCATCGTCCGCAAGGGCGAGAAGGTCATCGTCGACATCGCGATCCACGTCGAGGGCCACGCCGCCCCGGACACGGTCGTCACCACCGACTACACCGAGATCTCCGTGGAGACCGAGGCCACCAACATCCCCGAGTCCTTCACCGTCTCCGTGCAGGACCTGCCGGCCGGCAGCCAGATCCTGGCCGGTGCGGTCGTGCTGCCCGAGGGCGTCACGCTGGTCACCGACCCGGAGGCGCTGCTGGTCAACGTCACGCAGCAGATCTCCGAGGAGGCCCTGGAGGCCGAGCTGGCCGAGGCCGAGGGCGAGGCCGGCATCGTGGCCGAGGAGCCGGAGGAGACCGCTGCCGAGGGCGAGGCCGCCGACGAGGCCGCTTCCGAGGCTCCCGCCGAGGACGCCTGAGCCACAGGCCCCACCACCGGGCACCTGACCACAGGAGGCCCGACAGGCGGCGCACCCGCGTCGCACACGGCATACCCTCGGGGTTGTCCCGGACCATGTGTCCGGGGCAACCCCGCCGCCGTTCCCGCAGCAGATCGTGACCCGAGGAGCAACCATGGACCCCTGGCTGGTGGTCGGGCTGGGCAACCCCGGGCCGAAGTATGCCGGGCACCGGCACAACATCGGCGCCATGGTGATCGCGGAGCTGGCCGACCAGGCCGGCGCCTCGGCGAAGGAGCACAAGGGGCGGGCGTGGGTCAGCGAGGTGCGGCTCGGCACGCTGCCCGGCGGCGCCCCCGGGCCCCGGGCGATCCTGGCCCAGCCGATGACCTACATGAACGTCTCCGGCGGGCCGGTCGCGGCGCTGGTGCGCTTCTACAAGGTGCCGCTGGAGCAGATCATCGTGGTGCACGACGAGCTGGACATCGACTTCGGCTCGATCAAGCTCAAGCGCGGCGGCGGTGAGGGCGGCCACAACGGGCTGCGCTCGATCAGCCAGTCCCTGGGCAGCAAGGACTACCTGCGGGTGCGGCTGGGCATCGGTCGCCCGCCCGGGCGGCAGGACCCCGCGGACTACGTGCTCTCCGACTTCCCCTCCCG
>JAAYYA010000034.1 GCA_012515595.1 Actinomycetales bacterium | reverse complement strand
TGTTGAGCAGCTTGGCCTTGATGCAGGTGAGCTTGAGGCGGTAGGGCTCGGCGGCGTTGAGCTCCTTGACCCGCGGGTCCAGCCCGGGCAGGTTGTCCAGGTCGCGCGCCAGCGAGGCCTCGAGCTCGGGGTCCACCTCCACGATCACCGTCGAGCTGGACAGCCGGGACACCAGGACGTCGACCATGCCGAGCGCCAGCTTGATCGCGTGCTGGTGCTGCAGCCGCAGGACCTCCGCCGTCGTCTCCGGGGTGACGTAGGGGTTGCCGTCCCGGTCCCCGCCGATCCAGGAGCCGAAGCGCACCGGCGGGCGCCGGGGGTCGACCGGGACGCCGTGCTGGTCGAGGAGGTCGGCGAGGTCACCCAGCAGGTCCGGGACGGTCTCGGCGAGCACCTCGTCCAGGTAGTACATGGCGTTGCGCGCCTCGTCCATCGGCGTCGGCCGGTTCTGGCGCAGCTCGTCGGTCTGCCAGATCAGGTCGACCAGCTCCGCCAGCCGGCGGTCCTGGCGGCGCCGCGCGACCGTCTCCCCCTCGGTCGCCAGGGCCAGCTCGTCGGAGAGCCGCCGGATCTTGGTCAGCACGGACCGCCTGCTCGCCTCGGTCGGGTGCGCGGTGAACACCGGGCGCACGTCGAGCTCGGCGATGGAGGCGGCCAGCAGGTCCGCCCCGCCCGCCGCCGCGATGTCGGTGACCGCGGACTCCAACCAGCCCTCCCCCTCGGAGCGGTCGGTGAGGGACCGCACCCGGTGCACCTGCTCGGCCGCGTTGGCGAGGTGGAAGTATGCCGCGAACGCCCTCACCAGGTCCGTCGCCACCTCCAGGGGCAGGCTGCCGAGCAGCTCCCGCACCTGGGCGGCGGCCCCGGGGTCGCCGGCCTGGCCCGCCTTGGTCTGCAGCCGCACCTCCTCGACGCGGTCCAGCAGCTCCTGGCCGTGGTGGCGCACCAGCGACTGGCCGAGCAGGGTCGAGACGCGTCGCACGTCGGCGCGGAGTTCGGGGCTGATCGGGTCCTGGCTCACCGGATGAGCCTAACGACACCCCGGGTCGGCCCCGTCACGTCGCCCTGGATGAGAGAACTTTAATGAGAATCCCTCTCACTTTGCCCTGCGATAGTTGAGACATGAACAAAACACCACGGACCCTGACGGTTGCCCTGGCTCTCACGCTGAGCGTTGGACTCGCAGCGTGTGGATCCGAGGCCGAGCCGGAGACCTCCACTCCGGACACCACGGCTAGCGCCGAGGACACCGCGCCCGCTGACGACACCGCCAGCGACGCCCCCACCACTGACGACGCCGCCGCGACGAGCGACGACGCCGCAGCCACCACCGACGACGCCGCGGGCACCGCGGCCGGCGACCTGACCGCCCTCGGCCTGGCCGCGATCGACACCGCGATCGCCGAGACCGACGGCGTCGCCTACGAGATCGACGACCTGGACGACGACGGCACCTGGGAGGTCGACGTCCGCGTCGGCGACCGCTCCGTCGAGGTCAAGGTCACCGCCGATGGCACCGAGGTGGTCGCCACCGAGGACGACGACCTGGACGAGGACGACCGCGCCGCCCTGGACATCGCCACCATCACCCTCAGCGACGCCATCACCCTGGCGGTCGACGAGGTCGGCGGCGTGCTCGACGACGCCGAGCTGGAGACCGACGACGGCACCGCCTACTGGGAGGTCACCGTCGACACCGACGCCAAGGACGACATCGAGGTCAAGGTCAGCCTGGACGGCGAGATCCTCGAGATCGACAACTGACCCACCGCAGCGGACGGTCCCTCCGTCACCGCAGCACAGCAACGCCCCGGCCACCCTGGCCGGGGCGTTTCCGTTGGTGCCCGCGGCGCCTCGTCTGTGGAGGCGTTGCGCCCCACCTCTCGTCGGGTCAGTCCTCGTGCGACCTCGCGAAGGTCAGCGTCTCGCCCCGGGCCCCGCCCATCCACACGTCCTGGCACGCGGCGGCCATCTCCGCCAGCCCCTCGGTGATCTCCCCGAAGACGTTGCCGGGCACCCAGCCCTGGTCGCCGTTGATGAGCAGGTTGTTGCGGCCGTAGAAGATCGCCAGGTCGATGATCCCGGTCGCGGCCCGGTGCTCCTCCTCCGCCTCGTAGCCGTAGGCCGGGTTGCCCAGGTCGTCGCCGGAGAAGGTGAACCAGCAGACGTCGCCGGGGATCGGGGTGATCGTGGTGTTCTCCCGCCCCGGGTCGCGCTCGGCGAACGGCGGGTAGAGCCCGTAGATCTCGTTGCGCGCGTACTTGCCGTGGAAGACCGGCGCCGACAGCGGCAGCGCGTCCCAGACGGCGGCGGCCGTCCGTGGGGCCGCCTCGTCCAGGAGCCGCGCGGTGCAGCTGACGCCGCGCTGGTCGAGGGTGATGGTGATGTAGCGGGCCATGATCTCTCCCGTCGTGCAGGTGGTCGGGTGTGGGTGATGGTCGTATGCCGTGGGCCGGGTTCGCGCCGGCCGCTCAGGTCAGCAGGGTGGGCACCTCTGCATGCCAGGAGGTGGCCCGTTCGTAGGCCCGCCCGGCCCGCAGGGTCAGCGCCTCCGCGTGCCGCGCCCCGACGATCTGCAGCCCGACGGGTCGCCGGTCGGCGGTGAGGCCGCACGGCACCGACAGCGCCGGCTGCTGGGTCATGTTGAACGGGTAGGTGTAGGGCGTCCACGACGTCCAGAGCGTGGAGGGCCACCCGTCCGGGGCGTCCTGGCCCACGGGGAAGGCCGCGATCGGCATCGTCGGGGTGAGCAGCAGGTCGAACCGCTCGTGGAAGGCGCCCATCCGCACCCCGAGGTCCATCCGGACGGCCGTGGCGTCCAGGTAGTCCGAGGCCGACACGTCGGTGCCCAGCTCCACGACGGCCTGCGCCAGGCGCGGGTCGATGCGCTCCAGCGCACCCTCGCCGAACTGCTCGACCACCTTGGCGGCGCCGGTGAACCACAGCACGTGGAAGGCGTCGACGCAGTCGGTGATGTCGGGGTCGACCTGCTCGACGTGAGCGCCCAGCTCGGCGAGGAGCTGGGCGGCCGCACCGACGGCCGCCTCGACCTCCGGGTCGTTCGTGCCGTACCCCAGGGCCGGGGAGTAGGCGATGCGCACGCCCTCGACCCCGTCCTCGATCCCGGCCAGGTAGGAGCCGGACGCGCGGTCGAGCGCCG
>JAAYYA010000222.1 GCA_012515595.1 Actinomycetales bacterium | reverse complement strand
GCGTGCAGCCGCGGTGCACCCAGCGCCATCAGCCGACCGGGGTGCGCTCGACCTCGACCAGCCGCTGGCTGCGTTGCACGTCGAGGGCCGCCGCCACCAGCCCGGCGAAGAGCGGGTGCGCCCGGTGGGGGCGCGACTTGAACTCCGGGTGGGCCTGCGTGGAGACGTAGTAGGGGTGCACGTCTGCGGGCAGCTCCACGAACTCGACGAGCTCTCCGTCCGGGGAGGTGCCGGAGATCACCAGGCCCGCCTCGGTCAGCTGCTCGCGGTAGGCGTTGCCGACCTCGTAGCGGTGCCGGTGGCGCTCGTCGACCTGCGTCGTGCCGTAGGCCTGCGCGATCACCGACCCCTCGGTCAGCACGGCCGGGTAGGACCCCAGGCGCATCGTGCCGCCCAGGTCGCCGGCCCCCTCGACGAACGCCCGCTGCTCCTCCATCGTCGCGATGACGGGGGCCGGGGTGTCCGGGTCGAACTCGGTGGAGCTGGCGCCCTCGATGCCGGCGACGTTGCGGGCGAACTCGATGACCATGGCCTGCAGCCCCAGGCAGATGCCCAGCGTCGGCACCTGGCGCTCGCGCGCCCAGCGCAGCGCCCCGATCTTGCCCTCGATGCCGCGGATCCCGAACCCGCCGGGCACCAGGATCGCGTCGGCGCCCGAGAGCGCCTTGGTGGCGCCGGCCTCGGTGCGGCACTCGTCGGAGGCGACCCAGCGGATCGAGACCTTCGCGTCGTTGGCGAAGCCACCGGCGCGCAGCGCCTCGGTGACGGACAGGTAGGCGTCCGGCAGGTCGACATACTTGCCGACGAGCGCGACCTCGACCTCGTGCTCGGGCTGGTGCACCCGCTGCAGCAGGGCGTCCCAGTCGGTCCAGTCCACGTCGCGGAAGGGCAGGCCGAGGGTGCGCACGACGTAGGCGTCCAGGCCCTCGCCGTGCAGCACCTTGGGGATGTCGTAGATCGAGGGGGCGTCCACGCAGGCCGCCACGCCGTCGACCTCGACGTCGGACATCATCGAGATCTTGCGCTTGATCGACATCGGGATCTCGCGGTCCGCCCGCAGCACGAGCGCGTCGGGGCTGATGCCGACCTGCCGCAGCTGGGCGACCGAGTGCTGGGTGGGCTTGGTCTTGAGCTCGCCGCTGGGGGCCAGGTAGGGCACCAGCGAGACGTGCACGAAGAAGCAGTTGGCACGGCCCAGGTCGTGGCGGACCTGCCGGGCCGCCTCGAGGAAGGGCAGCGACTCGATGTCACCGACCGTGCCGCCGATCTCGGTGATGATGACGTCGGGGGTGTCCTCGGCCGGCAGCTCGTGGGCGTCGGCCCGCATCCGCGCCTTGATCTCGTTCGTGATGTGCGGGATGACCTGGACGGTGTCGCCGAGGTACTCCCCGCGCCGCTCCTTGGCGATGACGTCGTTGTAGACCTGCCCGGTCGTCACGTTGCCCCGACCGCGCAGGTTGACGTCGAGGAAGCGCTCGTAGTGGCCGATGTCGAGGTCGGTCTCGGCCCCGTCCTCGGTCACGAAGACCTCGCCGTGCTGGAACGGGTTCATCGTGCCGGGGTCGACGTTGATGTAGGGGTCGAGCTTCTGCATCGTCACCCGCAGCCCGCGCGCCCGGAGGAGAAGTCCGAGGCTCGAGGCGGTCAGGCCCTTGCCGAGCGAGGAGGCGACTCCTCCGGTCACGAAGATGTGTTTCGTCTGTTCGGCCACGGGCTGTCAGTCTACGTCACGGGTTCCGGCGGTCGACGCGGCACGCCGGTAGGCCGCCAGCGCCGCCTGTGCCGCGTCCTCGGCGGTGGGCAGGTCCGCGGCGCGGGCCAGGGCGCGTTCGCGCAGGTCGGCACGGAGTATGTCGTCACTCAGGAGAGCGGTCAGCGCCGCTCCGAGGGCCTCGGGATCGTCGCCGGGGACCAGTAGTCCGGCGCCGTCCAGCACCTCCTCGGTGCCGCCGACGTCGGTGGCGACGATCGGCGCCCCGACGCTGAGCGCCTCCTGCAGCCAGACCGGCTGGCCCTCCCACCGCGCCGAGGAGACGGCGACGTCCGCCGCCGCCAGCAGGTCGGGCACGTCGGTGCGGTGCCCGAGCAGGCGCACCGGCAGGCCGGAGCGGTCGATGCGGCGCTGCAGCGCCTCCGCCTGGGGCCCCTCCCCCGCGATCACCAGGTGGGCGTCCTGACCCGTCGTGCCCGCGGCGTCCAGCGCGTCCAGCAGCCGGTCGAAGCCCTTCTGCGGTGCGAGCCGCCCCACCGCCACGACCAACGGGGTGTCGCCGGTGAGGCCCAGCTCCTTGCGCACCGCCGCCCGGTCCCGGACCGGCTCGGCCCGCACGGCCGGCACGACGGCCGGGGCCACGTCGCGGGCCCCGCGGTCCCGGGCGACCTCCATGAGGTCCTGGGAGACCCCCAGCACCAGGTCGGCCCCCCGACAGACCACGCGGTCCAGGTTCCAGTGCACGACGGCGGCCAGCCGCCCTTCGGGGGCGTTGTTGTGGGTCGTCACCACGAGCGGGGGCGACGAGCCCTCGCGGGCGAGCACCGACAGCGCGCCGGCACGGACCCCGTGGGCGTGGACGACGTCGACGTCAGCCATCGACTCCCGCAGGGTGGCGACCGACCGCCGGTCGCGTTGCGGCAGCGGGCGCGAGCCGATCTCCAGGGGCACCACCTCGGCCCCGGCCTCGGCTAGGCCGAACCGTGCGGCGATCACCGCGGGGGTGGCCACCACGAGACTGTGCCCCAGCTCCACGAGACTGTGGGTCAGCTGCTCGACGTGCCGACCGACGCCCCCGGCGACCACCCCGGTCACCATCAGGATCCTCACCCCGTCATCTAACCCCACGACGCCGGATCCCTCCCACCGTGTCCGCGAAGGCGGACGGCGCACCCAGGCGCAGGGCGGCCAGCGCGGCAGCCAGCACGACGGCGCCGGTCAGCAGCCCACCAGCCAGTGCCGCGGCCCAGTGCGACACGTCGATGCCACCGGCGAGCTCGCGCAGGACCAGCGCCGCGAGGGCACCCGCGAGGGCGACCGCCGCGGGCCGTCCCGTGCCGGTGGTCACAGCGCCTCCCCACGACCGACGGACCAGCACCACCAGGAGTATGCCGGTGAGGGACATCCCGATCGAGCTCGCCTGCCCGAGGGTCACCAGGGTCCGCGCCGGCGTGGGCTCCGTCCCCGCCAGCCGGAGGACGGGAAGCACGGCGGCGACGAGCCAGCCGAGCGCGACCACCGCACCGGCGCCCAGGGCCGAGCCACGGGCAAACAGGGCGCGGGACAGCAGCGCGGTCACGGCAAAGCCGAGCAGGCCGGGGGCATACCACGCCAGGGCGGACGGCAGGGCCTGGAGCGCCGTGTCCCCGGCGCCGCCACCGCCGGCGTCGATGGCCCGGAACAGGCTGCCGACCTCGCGGCGGACCGCCACCAGCGCGACGGCACCGACCACCCCGGCCACGGCCACCGCCACCAGGGTGCGACGCAGCACCCCGGTGGCCTCCTGGGAGGTGAGCCGCGGGAAGGCGGCGGTGGCCAGCGGAACGGCCAGCACGGCATACGGCAGCAGGTAGGCGGTCTGGGCGTAGGTGTAGACGTTGAGCGTCCCGACACCCTGCGCGGAGTTGGCGAGCCAGACGGTCACGAGGACACACACCTGCTGGGCGGCCACGGCGACCAGACCGGCGACGGCCAGGGTGCCGACCCGCCGTGCCGACCCGGCGGGGAAGCGCCAGGTCGGGCGCAGCCGCACGCCGGCGCGCCAGGCCGGCACTAGCAGCGGGAGGCTCAGGGCGACCACGCCCGCGGTCGTGCCCCAGGCGAGGAGCAGGATCGCCGAGCGCGGGGTCCCGGCGAGACCGGCGTCCGGCGCGACCCAGGCGCCGTAGGCCAGGTAGACACCGATGACGACCAGGCTCGACAGCAGCGGGGCCACGGCGGCGGCCAGAAACCGGCGGTGCGCCTGGAGCACCCCGGACAAGATGATGCCGACGCCGTAGAGGACCACCTGCGGCGCGAAGACCATGAGCATCGTGGCGCCGGTGTCCACGGCGGTGGGCCCGCAGGACTGGTCCGCGCTCAGCAGCGTGCGGGCGATCGGGCGGGCCAGCAGAGCGACCACGAGCGACAGGGGCAGCAGCACGGCCAGGCACCAGGTGAGCAGCGCCGAGGCGGTGCGGTCGGCCAGGTCCTCCCGTCCGCGGTGCAGGTGACCGGAGACCAGGGGCACGACCACGGCCGCCAGGGCCCCGCCCGCAGCGATCTCGTACAGCGCGTTGGGCACCTGGTTGGCGGTGGCGTAGATCTCGCCGACACAGGTCGCGCCGACGCCGTGGCTGAAGGCGAGCCAGCGCCCCAGCCCGACGGCCCGGCCGACCAGGGTCACCACCGCGATCAGCCCGGCGGCCCCCGCG
Source organism: Actinomycetales bacterium (assembly GCA_012515595.1). Lineage (GTDB taxonomy): Bacteria > Actinomycetota > Actinomycetes > Actinomycetales > Dermatophilaceae > Ornithinicoccus. The sequence goes on along the minus strand of JAAYYA010000222.1, from coordinate 591 downwards.
ATGCTCCCGGCAGCCAGCCGCCGGCTCGGGGTCACCGCGGCTCCCGCCCGAGCGCGTCCAGCTCGCGCAGGACCGGGGTGGACTCGATGACCCGAGTGAAGCTGACCTTCTCCGAGGCCAGGGTCAGGGCGGTCACCAGGCCGAGGGTCACCGTCCGGGCCAGGGGTCCCTGGCGCTGGACGACGGCCAGCCCCAGCACCGCCCCCAGGGGGTTGGCGCCGGTGTCCCCGAGCATGCTCGTCCCGGCCAGATCGTCGGGCAGGAGCGCCAGGACCGCGCCGAGGGTGACGGCGGCCGCGGGAGAGCCTGGCCGGGTCGCCACCAGCGGCACGGCGGTGAGGACGCCGACCTTCAGCGCGCGACCGGGCCGCAGGTCGAATAGGTTGGCCAGGTTGGCCGACCCGGCGACCACCGCCGCGCCGGCGAGGGTGCCCCAGGCCTCGCGCACGGAGGCGCGCCCTCGCGCGTCCTCGAGCGCGGTCACCACCAGGCCGGTCGCGACCAGGCCGACGACCTTGATCGCCCCGGTGGTGACCCGCCCGTGCGCGAGGGCCCTGAGGTGGCCGGCCAGCCCCTTGCGGTCCGTGTCCT
>JAAYYA010000221.1 GCA_012515595.1 Actinomycetales bacterium | reverse complement strand
CGTTCTGCGCCGCGGTGGTCGAGGCCGTCGGCGGACGGGTGGCCGCGGTCAAGCCCCAGTCGGCCTTCTTCGAGCGGCACGGCTCCGCGGGCATCGCGGTCCTGGAGCGACTCCTCCTCGACCTGCGCGAGGCAGGGACGCTGAGCCTGCTGGACGTGAAGCGAGGGGACGTCGGCTCGACGATGGGGGCCTACGCGCAGGCGTACCTGGCCGACGGGGCACCGCTGGCGGCCGACGCGATCACGGTGACGCCCTACCTGGGCACCGGCGCCCTCGCGCCGGCGCTGGACACGGCGGCCGAGACCGGGCGGGGTGTCTTCGTCCTGGTGCTCACCTCGAACCCGGAGGCGGCAGCGGTCCAGCACGCCGGGGCCGGGCAGGCCGGAGCACCGTCGGTGGCGGGGTCCGTCCTGCAGGACGTCGCCCGGCTCAACGCCGGTGCGGGGCCGGTCGGGGACGTCGGCATGGTCGTGGGTGCCACCGTGGGGCGGGCCCCCGAGCAGCTCGGCCTGGACCTGGCCGGAGCCAACGGCATCGTCCTCGCTCCGGGGGTGGGAGCGCAGGGGGCGACGCCCCAGGACGTGGCGACGACCTTCGCCGGGCTGCCTCGGCGTGTGCTGGTGCCCGTGAGCCGGGGTATCCTCTCGGCGGGACCTGCCCCGGAGCGGCTGCGCGACGCAGCAGCGAGGCTGAACTCGGAGCTGGTCGCGCAGTTGTGGACCTGACCTGGGGTTGGCAGGCTGTACCCATGTCGCTAGGTTCGCAGGGGAGGGGATCGAGGACCGCCGTTGGGCGACCTGGTCCACCCTCGCGGCCCCGGGCACACAGGGCAGGTTGAGGCCGGCGCAGTGCGGCGCCGGGCTCATGCAGGATGACACTCGAGACGACCGATGAAGGAGCAACCGTGGCACTTCCCCAGCTGACACCAGAGCAGCGAGCCGAGGCCCTGGCCAAGGCAGCGGTCGCGCGTCGTGAGCGCGCCGCGGTCAAGAACCGCCTGAAGAACTCGCAGGGCTCCCTGGCCGACGTGCTGGCCGAGGGCAAGGAGAGCGACATCGTCGGCAAGATGAAGGTGTCGGCGCTGCTGGAGTCTATGCCGGGGGTGGGACGCGTCCGCGCGCGGCAGATCATGGAGACCGTCGGCATCTCCGAGAGCCGACGCGTCCGGGGCCTGGGTGCGAACCAGACCCGTGACCTGCTGGCCTACTTCGACCAGGGCTGATCGCACCTTGACACCCGCCCCGGAGGGCACGGGGCACCCAGACGGCGGGGGGGACCCGACGGGACGCCCCCGCCTCGTGGTCCTGGCCGGTCCCACCGCCGTCGGCAAGGGGACGGTCGCGGCCTACATCCGCCGACACCACCCCCAGGTGTGGCTGTCGGTTTCCATGACGACCCGGCAGCCGCGCCCCGGCGAGGTCGACGGCGTCCACTACCACTTCGTCGACGACGCGGAGTTCGACCGGCTCCAGGAGGCCGGTGAGTTCCTCGAGTGGGCCGTCGTCCACGGCCGGGCGCGCTACGGCACCCCCCGCGGACCGGTCGAGCGCACCCTCGCGCTCGGACGTCCGGCCCTGCTCGAGATCGACCTGGCCGGAGCCCGCCAGGTGCGCCAGGCCATGCCGGACGCCTTCTTCGTCTTCCTGGCGCCGCCCTCGTGGGAGGACCTGGTCGACCGGCTGATCGGGCGAGGCACCGAGAGCACCGCGGAGCAGGAGGTCCGGCTGCAGACCGCCCGCACCGAGCTGGCGGCTGCCGCGGAGTTCGACGCGCGCATTATCAACGACGACGTTTCTCGTGCGGGCGAGGAACTCGTATCATTGATGTTTGACCCCCGCAGCCCAGGCCCTGAGGACATGCCCTCGGGCGCCGGGCCGCGCACCGACACCACGAGGACACAGCTGACGTGATTGGCACCATTGCCGCCCCGGAGGGCATCACCAACCCGCCCATCGACGACCTGCTGCAGCGGGCCGACTCCAAGTACGCCCTGGTGATCTACGCCGCCAAGCGCGCCCGCCAGATCAACGCCTACTACTCCCAGCTCTCCGAGGGCCTGCTGGAGTACGTCGGGCCGCTGGTCGAGTCCGAGATGACCGACAAGCCGCTGTCCATCGCCCTGCACGAGATCAACCAGGGCAAGCTGCACACGTCCACCCCGGAGAACTGACCCAGAGAACCTGAGAGCGCGCCCCGACCGGTGAGAGCCGGTCCTCGCGCTCAGATCGCCGTCCGCCTGCCGCAGGGAGCCCTCAGATGAAGGTCGTGCTGGGTGTCAGCGGCGGGATCGCCGCCTACAAGGCGGCGCTCCTGCTGCGGCTGTTCACCGAGGCCAGTCATGAGGTGACGGTCGTGCCCACCGCCGCAGCGCTTCGCTTCGTCGGCGAGCCCACCTGGGCGGCGCTGTCGGGCCGACCCGTCGCGACCGACGTGTGGACCTCCGTGCACGAGGTGCCGCACGTGCGGCTCGGTCACGAGGCCGAGCTCGTCGTCGTCGCCCCCGCGACCGCAGACCTGCTGGCCCGCGCCGCGCACGGCCAGGCCGACGACCTGCTGACCAACACGCTGCTGACCGCCCGCTGCCCGATCCTCATGGCTCCGGCGATGCACACCGAGATGTGGACGCACCCGGCGACCGCCGCCAACGTGGCCCGGCTGCGCGAGCACGGCGTCGAGGTGCTGGACCCCGACTCCGGCCGGCTCACCGGGGCGGACACCGGCCCGGGGCGCCTGCCCGAGCCGGAGGAGATCTTCGCCGCCGCGATGGCGCTCGTCGGGGGAGCGGCGCCTGGTGAGGAAGCCACTCCTGCTGAGGAAGCCACTCCTGGTGCGCCCCGGCATACTGCCGGCCAGCCCACGCCCGCCACGAACACGCCCGGCACGGACACACCCAGCACGAACACGCCCGGCACGGGCGACCTGGCGGGCCGACACGTCGTGGTGAGCGCCGGAGGCACCCGGGAGCCCCTGGACCCGGTGCGTTTCCTGGGCAACCGCTCCTCGGGCAAGCAGGGCTACGCCCTCGCGGAGGCGGCAGCCGCGCGGGGGGCGCGGGTGACCCTGGTCTCGGCCAACTCCGAGCTGCCCGCGCCGGACGGCGTGGAGGTGGTCCGCGTTGAGACCGCGCTGGAACTGCAGGACGCCGTGCGGAGCGCGCTCCCCGGAGCCGACGCGGTCGTCATGGCAGCTGCGGTCGCGGACTTCCGGCCACGCGACTACCAGGACAACAAGATGAAGAAGACCCACGGTGAGGGGCAGGACGACGCTGCCCCGACCGTCGCGCTCGTGCGCAACCCCGACATCCTGGCCGGTCTGGTCGCCGACCGCGGGAGTGCCACCTCACCGGTCATCGTCGGGTTCGCCGCCGAGACCGGTGACGCGAGCGGGGACGTGCTGACCCACGCCCGCGCCAAGCTCACCCGCAAGGGGTGTGACCTGCTCGTGGCCAACGAGGTCGGCCGCGACGTCACGTTCGGCAAGGACGACTCGGTGGTGCACCTGCTGCGTCCGGACTCGGCCGACGTGCGGACCGTCGGACCCGCCAGCAAGCTGGTCGTCTCCGGCGCCGTGTGGGACGAGGTCCTGACCCTGTGGACGGGCGGCGGGAGCGTCGGCGCCGGACAGTAGACTGCGCCGAGTCCCGTCAGCAGCCGCTGCATCCTGCGAGGAGTCCGTCCGTGCCACGTCTTTTCACCTCCGAGTCCGTCACCGAGGGTCACCCCGACAAGATCTGTGACCAGATCAGCGACGGCATCCTCGACGAGCTGCTGCGCCAGGACCCGCAGTCCCGCGTCGCCGTCGAGACGATGGTGACGACCGGGCTGGTCCACGTGGCGGGGGAGGTGCGCACGACCGGCTACGCCGACATCCCCACCATCGTGCGCGACACCATCCTCGACATCGGCTACGACAACTCGCACAAGGGCTTCGACGGGCGCACCTGCGGCGTCGAGGTGTCCATCGGCGGCCAGTCCGCGGACATTGCCGCCGGCGTCGACACTGCCTACGAGCAGCGGGAGAACGCCTCGGCGGACCAGTACGACCTGCTCGGCGCGGGGGACCAGGGCCTGATGTTCGGCTACGCCTGCAACGACACCCCCGAGCTGATGCCGGTGCCGATCTGGCTGGCGCACCGTCTCGCCGAGCAGCTGACCCACGTGCGCAAGACCAACGTGCTGGACTACCTGCGGCCCGACGGCAAGACCCAGGTCACGATCGAGTACGACGGCGACCGCGCCGTGCGCCTGGACACCGTGGTGCTCTCCACGCAGCACGCCGAGGGGGTCAGCCTGCGCGACCAGCTGGAGCCGGACATCCGGGCCCGCGTCATCGACCCGGTGCTGCAGCGCGCCCGGGACAACGGGCTCCAGCTCGAGACCGACCACCACCGTCTCCTGGTCAACCCCACAGGCAAGTTCGTGATCGGCGGCCCGATGGGTGACGCCGGGCTCACCGGCCGCAAGATCATCGTCGACACCTACGGCGGCATGGCGCGTCACGGTGGCGGAGCGTTCTCCGGCAAGGACCCGTCCAAGGTCGACCGGTCGGCCGCCTATGCCATGCGCTGGGTCGCCAAGAACGTCGTGGCCGCCGGCCTGGCGGGCCGGTGCGAGATCCAGGTCGCCTACGCGATCGGGGCGGCCACGCCCGTGGGCCTGTATGTCGAGACGTTCGGCACCGAGACCCGCCCGGTCGAGCGCATCCAGGACGCCATCACCAAGGTGTTCGACCTGCGGCCCGCCGCGATCGTCGAGGAGCTCGACCTGTTGCGTCCCATCTACCAGCCGACCGCCGCCTACGGTCACTTCGGCCGGACGGTCGCCGAGGGCGTCGAGCGACCGTTCACCTGGGAGGAGACCAACCGCATCGAGGACCTCCAGGCCGCCGTCTGAGAGGGCCGGACGTGGTGCCCGCCGAGGCCGAGGGCCAGCCGACCCTCGCGGGGCTGGTGGTGGGTCCGGGGCAGCGGCGCGGCTCCGCGGCCGGGCCGGACCGCGAGGCCCCGGGCGCGGACGCCGACACCGACGCACCAGCCGTCCCGACCCTGCCGGTGGCGGTGGTCGCGGTCGACAGCCACCTGGCGCACCTGGACCGGCCCTTCGAGTATGCCGTCCCGGCCGACCTCGATGACCGCGCCCGGCCCGGGGTGCGCGTGCGGGTCCGCTTCGCGGGGCGGATCGTCGACGGGTTCGTCGTGGAGCGCCGGACCCAGGCCGAGCACCCCGGGCGCCTCGCCCCGGTGCTCAAGGTGGTGTCGGACGAGGTGGTCCTCACCCCGCACCTGGTGCGGCTGTGCCGCGAGGTGGCCGACCACTACGGCGGGACCTTCGCCGACGTGCTGCGGTTGGCGGTCCCGCCCCGGCACGCCCGCGCGGAGAAGGCCATTGCGGCGTCGGCGCGCGAGGCCTCGACCGAGGCACCGGGCGGCCCTGTCCACAGCCGGTCCCCGGAACGCCCGGGCCGGACTCCGTCCACGGGTCCCACGGCCCAGCCCGACGACGCACCGCCCGGCTGGTCGCCCTACCCCGCGGGGGCGGCCCTCATCCGCCGGTTGTCGGCGGGGGAGTCACCGGCCGCGGCCTGGCTCGCGGCGCCCGACGCCGGGTCGCCCGCGGGGTGGCCCGCCGCGCTGGCGACCGCCGTCGCCGCCGTGCACGGATCGGGCCGGGGCAGCATCGTCGTGCTGCCGGATCACCGTGACATCGACCGGCTGGCGGCCGCCCTCGACGAGGCGGTTGGGGCTGACTCCTACGTCCGGCTCACGGCCGACCTCGGCCCGGAGCAGCGCTACCGGGCGTGGCTGTCCGCGCTGCGGGGCCACGTCCGGATCGTGATCGGGTCCCGGTCCGCCGCGTTCGCGCCGGTGGATGACCTCGGCCTGGTGGCGTGGTGGGACGACGGCGACGACAACTTGCAGGAGCCGCGCGCACCGTATCCGCACGTCCGTGAGGTGCTCCGTCGTCGCGCCCTGCTCTGCGGGGCCGCGCTCCTCGTCGGCGGGTACACCCGCACGGTGCAGGTCCAGCAGTGGGTCGAGCGGGGCGATCTGCCGGACTTGCGCGCCGCGTCCGTTGCCGCCCTGGCCCCTAGGGTCACGGTGGCAGGCGAGGGTCACCTCGCAGAACGTGATGCCGCAGCTGCTGCGGCGCGCATGCCCAGCGTCGCGTGGCGGGCGGTCAAGGACGGACTCCTGCAGGGTCCGGTGCTCATCCAGGTGCCCCGGCGAGGGTACCTGGCGGGCCTCAGCTGCGAGCGCTGCCGGACCCCGGTGCGGTGCGCCGCGTGCGCGGGTCCGCTGCGACTCGCCTCGGCGGGCGTGGTCGCCGCCTGCTCCTGGTGCGGCCGCCCGGACGCAGGCCGTCCGTGCCGCGAGTGCGGTGGTTCCGCACGACGCTCCAGCATCGTCGGGGAGGCCCGCACGGCGGAGGAGGTGGGGCGGTCCTTCCCCGGCTCGCGCGTCGTGGTGTCCCGGGCCGGGAAGATCATCCCCTCAGTGCCGGGGAGACCAGCCGTCGTCATCGCCACCCCGGGGGCCGAGCCCGTGGCCGAGGAGGGGTATGCCGCCACCCTGCTTCTCGACGGCTGGGCGCTCCTCGACCGCGGGGGGCTCGACGCCGGTGTGGAGGCCCTGCGCCGGTGGACCGCGGCGGCGGCCCTGACCCGGGCGGGGGCACCGGTGGTCCTCGTCGGCGTGCCGCCCCACGGGGGTCTGCCACCGGTGGAGGCACTCGTCCGGTGGGACCCGTCGTGGCTGGCGCGTCGAGAGCTCGCGGAGCGGGAGTCCCTCGGGCTGCCGCCCGCCCGACGGACCGCGACGGTCACCGGCGACCCCGCCTCCGTCGCCCTGGCGGCCGAGGCCCTGGCCACCGGCGCCCACGGCCCGGGCCTTGACGTGCTTGGCCCGCTCCCGGTCGAGGGTGGACCGAGGGCGACGGATCCGGTGCACCGCCTGGTGGTCCGCGAGGGGGTCACGGCTGTGGTGCCGCCGCCGGCCGAGGCACCCCAGCCCGGCGGCGGGTCGACGCCGGGACTCCCACGCGCGATCCAGGCCCTGCGAGCGGCCCGGAGCCTGCGCAAGGCGCCCGGTGAACTCGTTGCACAGCTCGATCCTCCGGACCTCGACCTCTGAGGGCCGGGAGCCGTCCGGGGAGCGGATCCGGGGTTGCGTATCAACTCGATAACGATCGGGTCACCAAGCGGTGACTTGTGTTGGTAAACCGTCGCCACGTTGAATACGTTGGCTCACGCATACCCCCCGGCGCGTTGCAGGCTGCCGGGTCCCGGCCATGGGGGCCGGCGCCCGCCTGCGGCTGTGTCCGCTCAATAGGAGGAACATTGAAGATCAGGCGCACAACCATGGCGATTGTCGCCGCGGGAGCCCTGGTGCTGTCGGCGTGCACGTCCGGCACCAGTGACGACGACCCTACGACCGGCGACTCCGCGGCCACCGAGGACGACTCCGAGGACGCTGACGACACCGCCGCTCCGGACGACTCCGACGCGACCAGCGACGCGGGTGAGGACGAGGGCGACGGCGAGGAGGCCGGCGGCACCACGGGCAAGCCCGACCTGGGGATCACCGAGACCAAGCAGGACAACATCTCCTACTCCGTGGGTGCTGACGAGTGGGCTGGTCTGAACGCCAACACGTCCGTGACCAACTCGGTGTACAACGCGGTCATCTCCTCCCGCCTCTCCTCGGGCTTCCAGTACTTCGGCACCGACGGCACCATCTACCCGGACACGGACTTCGGCACCTACGAGGTCACCAGCGAGGACCCGCTGACCGTGGAGTACACCATCTCCGACGACGCGGTCTGGGAGGATGGCACGCCCATCACCTACAACGACTACCTCTTCGACTGGGTGTCCAACAACCCGCCGTCGGTCTTCGGTGAGCCTCCGGCCGACGACGAGGACTTCGTCCCCGCCTTCGACAACGTGGCCACCGACTGGGGCCTGTACGTCCCGGACGGCCCGCAGGGTGAGCTCAACGGCAAGACGTTCACGATCGAGTACTCCGACCCCTACCCGGACTACGAGCTCCTGGTCGGTGCGTCGTTCCCCGCCCACGTCGCCGCGGAGCAGTCCGGCATGACCCCGGAGGAGCTCGTCACCGCGATCCAGGAGAAGGACGTCGACGCAATCGCGCCGGCTGCCGAGTTCTGGAACACCGGCTGGCTGTCGCCGGAGAAGACCCTGCCGGACCCGGCCATCGCCCAGTCCAGCGGCCCCTACAGCGTCGACCCCGCCGGCGGCGCCGAGTGGAGCGTGGGTGAGTACGTCACCCTCGGCCCGAACGCCTCCTACTGGGGTCCGCCGCCGGCGACCTCCAACCTGACGTTCCGCTTCGCGAGCCCGGAGACGCACGTCCAGGCGCTGAGCAACGGTGACATCAACGTCGTCGAGCCGCAGGCCACCGTGGACACGGTCCAGCAGATCCAGGCCCTGGGCGACGCCTTCGTCCTGGACGTCGGCGAGACGATGACCTTCGAGCACGTCGACTACAACTTCGCCGAGGGCAGCCCCTGGGCGGACAACCTGGCCGCTCGTGAGGCCTTCGCCTTCTGCCTGCCGCGCCAGCAGATCGTCGACAACCTGGTCAAGCCGATCGACGAGAACGCGGTCGTGATGAACTCCCGCGAGGTCTTCCCGTTCCAGGAGAACTACGAGGACCACGTCGCCAAGATCTACGACGGTCGCTACGACGAGGTCGACCTGGAGCAGGCCAAGGCCAAGTTCGAGGAGTCCGGGCTCGAGGAGGGCACGCAGGTCCGCATCGGCTACGGCGAGGGCAACCAGCGTCGCGTCAACGAGGTCGCCCTGATCAAGGCCTCCTGCGACCAGGTCGGCTTCGAGATCGTCGACGCCAGCGCCCCCGGTCTGGGTGACGTCCTGGCCTCCGGCGACTGGGAGATCGCGCTCTTCGCGTGGGCCGGTTCCGGCACCGTGACGGGCTCGGCCTTCTGGTACGAGATCGACGGCCCCGGCAACTTCGGTGGCTGGGTCAACCAGGCCGCTGACGACGCCTGGGGTGTCATCTCCACGACCCTCGACGAGGAGGTGCAGGCCGAGCAGCTCGCCATCGTCGAGACCGAGGCGTGGAACGACCTGCACAGCATCCCGATCTTCTCGCACCCGGGTGTCGTCGGCTATGACGCGACGATCGACAACATCATCAAGAACGCCACGCAGACCCAGGCGGTCTGGAACGCGGAGCAGTGGGTCCGCCAGGACTGACGCTGTGATCACCGGCTGGTGAGACTCGACTCACCGGCCACAACCGCAACAAGGCAGTCACCGGTGGGGCGGGACCCAGGTCCCGCCCCATCGGGCCGTCCGGAGCCGGTCGACCGACCGCATGACAGGTCGCGCCCGGAGCGCTACGCTCACACGACCCAGGCCACGGCAGCCTCCACGTACCTTGAAGGGAAATCCCGTGCTCAGATTTATCTTGCGCAGGCTGGGCGTCTCAGCCCTGATCCTGTTCCTGGGATCCGTGTTCCTGTTCTTCATCACCGTTCTCTCGGGCGACCCCCTGGAGGATCTCCGGGAGAGTCGCGAGCGCACCGCGCCCCAGCAGATGGAGGCGCGCATCCGGAACATGAATCTCAACGAGCCGTGGTACGTCCGCTACTGGATCTGGCTCACCGGCGTGGCCAGGTGCGTGACGCTCAACTGTGACCTGGGCACCGACTCCCGCGGCGCGGACATCGGCACGGCGCTCGTGAACGCCGCCGGAAGCACCCTGCGGCTCGTGACGCTGGCCACGATCCTGGCGATCATCATCGGCGTCACGCTGGGCATCCTGGCGGCCATCCGTCAGTACTCCGGGTTCGACTACGCGGTCACCTTCGCCGCCTTCCTCTTCTTCTCCCTCCCGGTGTTCTGGGTGGCCGTGCTGCTCAAGGAGTACGGCGCCATCCGGTTCAACAACTGGATCGCCGATCCGGCCATATCCCTGACAGCCACGATCGTCATAGCGCTCCTCGTAGCGTTCACCCTCGCCTCCCTCCTCGGAGGGGACATGCGCCGTCGCCTGGTGACCGGTGGAGTGTCGGCCGTGGTGGCCTTCGCGGCCATCACCTACTTCGACTCGGTCGGCTGGTGGCGTCAGCCGGCGCTGGGCCTGCCGCTCATCATCCTGGTCGCGGCTGCCGCCGGCATCCTGCTGACCTACGTGGCGGTGGGGCGCAGCAACCGCAAGATCTTCTACGCCGCGCTCACCACCGTCGCCGCAGGGGCCGTGGGATGGTTCGTCTTCAACGGCTGGATCGTCACGCCCACCTACCCGCTCCTGCTCCTGATGTTCGGGATCTCGATCGTCGCCGCGATCGTGATCGGCTGGTTCTGGGGCGGCTGGGACCGCAACATCGCGATCTGGGTGTCGATCGGCACGGCCACCGCCTTCGCGTTCGCCACCGCCCTGGACCAGCTGCTCCGCAACTGGGGGCCGTTCCTGGAGCGCAAGCCGCGACCGATCTCGACGATCGGGTCCGGCTCCCCGAACTTCAGTGGTCCGTTCTGGACCGGGGTCTGGGACTGGGGCGTTCAGCTGATCCTGCCGACGATCGTGCTGACGGTGATCTCGCTCGCCGGCTACAGCCGCTACACCCGGGCCTCCATGCTGGAGACGATCCGCCAGGACTACGTGCGCACGGCCCGATCCAAGGGGCTGTCCGAGCGCGTGGTGATCTCCAAGCACGCCCTGCGCAACGCCCTGATCCCCATCACCACCATCGTCGCCTTCGACTTCGCCGGTCTGATCGGCGGTGCCGTGGTGACCGAGACGGTCTTCGGCTGGAAGGGCATGGGCGCCATGTTCCAGGAGGGGCTCCAACGCGTGGACCCTGGTCCGGTGATGGCGTTCTACCTGGTCACCGGGACGGCAGCGGTTTTCATGAACATGATGGCGGATATCGCCTACGCCTTCCTCGACCCGCGGATCCGGACGTGAGCTGGCCGGACATGACCCACCAGTTCGTCTCGACTCCCGTCGGAGGACCCCATGCCTGACAACGACCAGCCCGAACTGCCCGGCAGCGGCAAGGAACGACTCTCACCGATCCCCGACCCGCACGACCCGGGGTCGGTGCAGCACCGGGAGACCGCGGTCGCCGGAGAAGAGTTCTCCGTCGAGAAGCAGATCGACCTGACCCAGAAGAGCTACTCGCAGGGTGAGTTGATCCGCCGGCGGTTCTTCCACCACCGGGGGGCGATGATCTCCCTGGGCTTCCTGCTCTTCATCACCCTGATGGCGGTCTCCTCGATCGGCTACGGATTCATCCCCGGCTGGTGGCCCAAGGACTACACGGTGACCTCGACGGTGACCGATGGCGGCCGGCCCTCGCTCAGCCTCTTCCCGCCGGTCTGGGGTGAGCAGCCGTTCGGGCAGGACGACGTGGGCAAGGACTACTTCGCGCTCACCATGCGGGGGACCCAGCGGTCCCTCACGATCGCCTTCACCGTCGGCATCCTGACGACGCTGCTCGGCACGGTCATCGGCGCCATCGCGGGCTACTTCCGCGGGTGGGTCGAGGCCATCCTGATGCGCATCACCGACCTGTTCATCGTCATCCCGCTCCTGGTCCTGGCCGCAGTGCTCGGCCAGAGCAGTGGTGGTGGCATCTGGCCGCTGGCGATCATGCTCAGCCTGGTGTCCTGGACCGGCCTGGCCCGGCTGGTGCGTGGTGAGGTGCTCTCGCTGCGGGAGCGTGAGTTCGTCACGGCGGCCGAGGCGATCGGCACCTCACCGTGGCGCATCATCTTCAAGCACATCCTGCCCAACACGATGGGCACCATCATCGTCAGCGCCACGCTGACCATCGCCACGGTGATCCTGCTCGAGAGTGCCCTGAGCTTCCTGGGCTTCGGGGTGAAGGCCCCGGACACCTCTCTCGGCCTGCTGATCTCGACCTACCAGAACAGCTTCACGGTCCGACCGTGGCTCTTCTGGTGGCCCGGCCTGATCATCCTGGGCATCGCGCTGTCGGTGAACTTCCTGGGTGACGGCCTCCGTGACGCATTCGACCCCCGCCAGAGCAGGAGTTCTGACTGATGACCGCCACGACCACGGACAACACCTCGGGGGCCGTCCTCGACTTCGCCGACGTCGACGTCCGCTTCTCCACCGAGTTCGGTTCGGTCCACGCCGTCAAGGGTGTCTCGCTGCACGTCAACCCGGGCGAGGTTGTCGCGCTCGTGGGCGAGTCGGGTTCCGGCAAGTCGGTGACGTCCATGACGGCGATGCGGCTGCTGCCGAGCAACGCGCGCATCGGCGGGGAGATCACCGTGAACGGCCACGCGATCCGCAGCATCTCCGAGGGCGCCATGCGCCGCCTGCGGGGCAACGACATCGCCATGGTCTTCCAGGAGCCGATGACGGCCCTCAACCCGGTGCTGACGATCGGCACCCAGATGACCGAGGCGCTCGAGCTGCACGGCATCGCGTCGGGTCGCGCGGCGCTGGAGCGGGCCATCGAGCTGCTCGACATGGTGGGCATCCCGGAGCCCGAGCGCCGGGTGAAGCAGTATCCCCATGAGCTCTCCGGCGGCCAGCGCCAGCGCGTCGTCATCGCGATCGCGATCAGCTGTGACCCGAAGGTGATCATCGCCGACGAGCCGACCACGGCGCTGGACGTGACCGTGCAGGCCGACATCCTGGACCTGCTGCGTTCCTTGAAGGACAAGCTCAACACCGGCATCTTGCTGATCACCCACAACATGGGGGTCGTCGCCGACATGGCCGACCGCGTGTGTGTGATGTTCAAGGGCGAGCTGGTCGAGACCGGGACCGCCGACGAGGTGCTGCTCAACCCGCAGCACGACTACACCAAGATGCTGCTCGGCTCGGTGCCCCGGCTGGGAGCCGGGCGAGACCAGATGGGCATCAACATCGCCGACGTGGAGGTCGAGGAGGGCGCCGAGCTGGCGATCGACCTGCAGAACCTGGTCATCGAGTACCACCGGATGGGCAAACCGCCGTTCCGGGCCGTCGATGACGTGAGCTTCCAGGTGCGCCAGGGCGAGATCGTGGGGTTGGTCGGTGAGTCGGGCTCCGGCAAGTCGACCATCGGCCGCTGTGCCCTGGGGCTTATCCCGGCTGCCGGCGGGTCGTTCCGCCTGCTCGGGCAGGACATCACCGGCATGAAGCGCCATCAGCTCAAGGCGATCCGTCGGCGCATCGGGGTGATCTTCCAGGACCCCGCTGCGTCGCTGAACCCGCGGCTGCCCATCGGTGAGTGCATCAGCGAGCCGATGGTCGTGCACAAGGTCGGCAACCGCAAGTCGCAGGAGCAGAAGGTCTACGAGCTGCTCGACGCCGTCGAGCTCCCGCGCGAGGTCTACAACCGCTACCCGCACGAGGTGTCCGGTGGCCAGCGCCAGCGGATCTCCATCGCCCGGGCGCTCACGCTCGACCCGGAGCTCCTCGTGGCGGACGAGCCGACCTCGGCCCTCGACGTCTCGGTCCAGGCCAAGGTGCTGAACATCTTCAGCGACCTCCAGGCGCGCTACAAGTTCGCCTGCCTGTTCATCAGCCACGACCTGGCGGTGATCGACCTCCTGGCGCACAACGTCGTCGTGCTGCAGAACGGCCGGGTCGTCGAGGCGGGGCCACGCGAGCAGGTGCTGATGGATCCGCAGGAGGAGTACACCCGACGCCTCCTTGCAGCGGCGCCCGTCCCCGACCCGCGCGAGCAGCGGAGCCGGCGCGAAGAGCGTCACGCCCTGCTGCGTCAGCTGGGTGACGAGATCGCCGAGCTCAAGGGCGACAGCGACGAGTTCCACAGCGCGTCCGCACACAGCGACGATCTCGGCTAGCCCGCCGTGCGCCTGGTGTTTGCCGGCACCCCGGAGCCGGCAGCAACCGCGCTCCGCGCCCTGCTGGCCTCCCGGCACGAGGTCGCTGCGGTGCTCACGCGCCCCGACGCGCGCGCCGGCCGGGGCCGGACGCTGGTCCCCTCGCCTGCGCGTCAGGTCGCGGAGGAGGCTGGCGTGGAGGTGCTGACCCCGGCCTCCCCGCGCGAGGCGGGCGTGCGTGAGCGGTTGGAGCAGCTGGCTCCGGACGCCTGCCCGGTCGTGGCCTACGGGGGACTGATCCCACCGCCGCTCCTCGCGATCCCGCGGCACGGCTGGGTCAACCTGCACTTCTCCCTGCTTCCCGCGTGGCGGGGGGCGGCGCCGGTGCAGCGCGCGGTGATGGCCGGCGACCAGATCACCGGTGCCACCACCTTCCTGCTCGAGGAGGGCCTGGACACCGGTCCGGTGCTCGGGACGCTCACCGAACCGATCGGCGCCACCGACACGGCCGGTGACTTGCTGGGCCGGCTTGCCGAGGCCGGTGCCGGGCTCCTCGTGGCGACCCTGGACGGGCTGGAGGAGGGGACGCTGACCGCCGTGCCGCAGCCCGCTGAGGGCATCTCGCACGCGCCCAAGCTGACGGTCGAGGACGCGCGGATCGACTGGAGCCGACCGGACTACGCCGTGGACCGGCAGATCCGGGGCTGCACCCCGGCCCCCGGCGCGTGGACGCTCTTCCGGGGGGAACGACTCAAGCTGCTGCCCGTGTCGACCGAGCCCGAGGCCACTGGCGCTGACCTGGCCCCGGGGGAGCTGCAGGTGCAGCGTCGCGCCATCCTGGTGGGCACCGGCACGCGGCCGGTGCGGCTCGGTGAGGTGCAGGCGCACGGCAAGCGCGCGATGGCGGCACCGGACTGGGCGCGTGGGGTGCGCATCGACGAGGGGGAGGTGCTGGGTGGCTGAGGGTAGCGACCGGGGTCAAGGCGGTGGTGGCGGCCGCGGTGCTGGCGGTGCGAGACGCACAGGTGGGAGCGCTGGCAGCGGAAGTGGCCGGCCCGGACGAGGAGGTCCCCGTCGCCGCTCGGCACAGGCACCCTCGCAGCGAGCACGGCGTGGTGACCCGGCGCGCGAGGCGGCCTACGAGGTGCTGCGTGCCGTCGCTGACGGGGCCTACGCCAACCTGCTCCTGCCGACCGTGATCCGGCGAGCCGGTCTGCAGGGCCGCGACGCGGGGTTCGCCACCGAGCTCACCTACGGGACGCTACGGCTCCAGGG
>JAAYYA010000220.1 GCA_012515595.1 Actinomycetales bacterium | reverse complement strand
TGGCGCTACGACGCCGCGAGCATGTCATGGGTAGACGTGGCGCCGCTGCCGGAGCCGGCCTCGGCGGTGACCGCGGGTGTGGTGCAGGGACAGATCGTCGTGAGCGGCGGCTGGCGGCCCGACGGCAGCACCAGCGGTGCGACCTACGTCTACGACGCAGCCTCGGACTCCTGGTCGCCGGTCGCGGACAACCCGAGCGCCGTCTCGGCCGCCGGCCAGGCCGTGGCCGACGGGCTGCTCTACTCCGTGGGTGGCTGCTCGACGGGCGACTGCTCGCCGATGAGCACCGCCGTCACGGCCTACGACGCGGCGGGCGACCAGTGGCTCGAGCTGGCCGACTACCCGGTCGAGGCTGCGTTCCTGTCCTGCGGCGCGCTGGACGGACAGGTCGTCTGCACCGGAGGCGTCAGCGACTTCGGTGAGTACTCCTCGACCTACTCCTACGACCCGGGCACCGACGTCTGGACCGAGGTGGCCGAGGCGCCCGTGACCTGGTGGGGCAGCTCGTATGCCGTGGCGAACGGGATGCTGGTCGTCACCGGTGGCATCGTGAACGGTGACATCTCCAACGAGGCGCTGGGCTACGACCCGGCGGCCGATGAGTGGGTCGACCTGCCCAACCCGAACATCCCGGCCTACCGCGGCGCCGCCGCGTGCGGCTTCGTCCGGGTCGGCGGTGACCTGGGCGGATTCTTCCCCACCGACGCGGTGGAGTACCTGCCCGGCTTCGACGACTGCGGCGCCGACGGTGCCGACGTCGACTGGCTCTCCCTGTCGGAGACCATGACGGTGCTCGACCCGGGCGAGTCGTGGACGGTCCAGGTCACCACCGACGGTGCCGTGCCGCAACCGGGCACCTACACCGCCGGCATCTCGGTGGTCGGCGGCCTGCCGGGCACCGACCCGGTGGTCCCGGTGACCATGGAGGTCCTGCCCCCGAACGCCTGGGGCAAGCTCATGGGCACGGTCAGCGGGGAGTCCTGCGAGGGCGACCTGAGCCCGTTGCCGGGCGCCGCGGTGACGCTCGTCCCGACCGACGGCGGCGAGCCACGGTGGTACCTGGTCACCGACGGTGCGGGTGAGTACGCCCGGTGGATCGACACCCGGGTCGGCGAGCTGGAGATCAGCGCCTTCCTCGCCGGGTTCTTCCCGGAGTCGGTCACCCGGTCGATCCCGCGCGGTGAGATCACCGTGCAGGACTTCGACCTGCTCGACGCGGCGTGCGAGGTCCCCGGGCCGATCCACCCGGACGTCGTGCGGCTCGCCGGTGACGACCGTTACGAGACGGCCGTCGCGGTGTCCTCGCACTACGAGCCCGGGCTCGACACGGTCTTCCTGGCCACCGGCATCGCGTTCCCCGACGCGCTGACCGGGTCGGCGGCCGCGGGCAGCCTGGAGGCCCCGGTCCTGCTGACCAAGGCCGACCGGTTGCCGCGCGCCACCGAGACCGAGCTGCGCAGGCTGCAGCCCGGCCGGGTCGTGGTGCTCGGCGGGACGGACGTGATCTCCGAGGGTGTGGCCCAGGACGTCGCGGACGCCATCGGCGGCCCCGTGGAGCGGTGGGCAGGAGCCGAGCGCTATGGGACGGCTGCGGCCATCTCGCAGGCCGCCTTCGCGGAGGCTGAGGTGGTGTACATCGCTACCGGCGCCAACTTCCCGGACGCCCTGGCCGGGGCGGTCCGGGCGGGCGCCCTGGACGGTCCGGTGCTGCTGGTCAAGCAGGACGCGGTGCCGCTGGCGACGATCGCCGAGCTCGAGCGCCTGGCGCCCGACGCGATCCGGGTCCTGGGTGGCGAGGATGTCATCTCGGCCGGCGTGGCGGGCACCCTGGGCGGCTACGGTGCGGTCGAGCGCCTCGCCGGCGCCAACCGGTATGAGACCGCGGCACTCATCTCGGGCGACTACGAGACCGCGCAGCGTGCCTTCGCGGCCAACGGGTCGGCCTGGCCGGACGCGGTCACCGCGGCGGCCCTCGCCGGCCGGTGGGAGTCCCCGCTGCTGCTGCTCAAGCAGGATGCGATCCCCATGGTGACCTGGAACGAGCTGGACCGGCTCGACCCGGAGACCGTGTTCGTCATGGGTGGCCCGGCGGTCGTCGCCGAGTCGGTGGTCGACCAGCTCCGCACCCTGGAGTAGGCCGGTCGCGGCGAGCGGCCTGAGCGACCCCTGTGTCACTCAGGCCGCTCGTCCGTGTGCGCCACCTGGACCGCCGTGCAGACACCTCGTCGCACGAGCACCCCGCGGCCGGGGAGGGGTTCGTCCCCGGTAGGGACGGCCACCCCGAGCCCGCTGCCGTCGGCGGGCGTGGTGGGTTGGAGCACCATGCCGGTCCGTTCGCGCTGGATCCGGGCGCCCAGACCACGGAAGCCGCCGAAGTCCTCGGGTCCGCCGGCCACCACGAGGACCCGTGACACGGCCTCGTCGACCGGCTCCTCCACCCAGGTCAGCAGAGCGTCCTCGGCCGCTGTCTGGGCGACCTGGTCGAGGCCGTCCACCGTCACGAGGACGTCGCCGGCCGCTGCGCGGAGCGCCGCCTCCAGGGCCGGGGCGTCCCTCAGGAGCCGGGCGGTGGCGTCCACGACGGTCCACCCCTGGGACCGGGCGGAGGCCGCCAGCGTCCTCAGGGTCGTGGAGCGGCCGCTGCGCGGCGGGCCGAGCACGCCCGCCACGGTGGCGGCGCCCCGGACGCAGGTGAGAGTCACCGGCTCGGCGGCATCGCCGCCCACCCCCACCAGCAACCCGTCGACCGGGTCCGCCACGCCGTCCAG
>JAAYYA010000219.1 GCA_012515595.1 Actinomycetales bacterium | reverse complement strand
TGCGCGGGATATAGCCGTAGCACCGCGCCAAGGAGCGTGCCCAGGTTCGGTTCAGAGAACCGCGCCGGCCCGGCAACGCGCCGCCTCCCGCGGTCGTTGAGCAGCCTCGAACTGCTCGGCGGCCGCGGCCAGCTGCGCCCCGACCTCCCTGTCCCGAGCGCCCTCCTGCGCCACGGCATGCGCCCGGGCCTCGGCCAGCGCGGCGTGCCACGGCCCGCCGTCCCACATCTGCGCGACCGGCTCAGCGAGTGCCAGGAGCGCCCCGGCACGGTCCAGGTCGCCGTGGGCAGCACTCACCCGTGCGCCGGCGACCCGCAGCCCCATCGCGCAGGGGGCGCACACCTCGAGGTCCGCACACGCCGCGTCAGCCTCGTCCAGCAGCCCCACAGCACGGTCCAGGTCGGCCGCGTGCTCGACCATCCCCCCGAGTACCCACGGCACCAGGTGCTGCGGCACCGCGCTGGCCAGGGCCGCCTCGAGTGCCACGGCGTGACCCCGCCGAGCGGCCCCGGCGTCACCGGCCACGCTGTCGAGCTGCGCCAGCCGTTCGACGGAGACCGTCCGGCCGGTGACCGCGCCGACGTCGTCGTGGAGGCGCAGCGCCAGCTCGAGGTCCTCGCGCACCGGGTCCGGCGGTTCAGCGGCCAGCACGCCAGCCTCGCCGCGCAGCAGCCGGCCGAGCGCCCGGGCAGCGACCGCGTCGCGCCGCTCCCCCTCGGCGAGCAGTCCGGCGCCGTACTCACTCACCGCACGCAGCCCGTCGGCCTCCCCGAGGGCGAACTCGACCATGCACATGTTCGCGTCGTAGAGGAACGGCACCAGCTCCGGGGCCTCCGAAAGGGTGGTCAGAAACTCCTCGGCGAAGACCTCCTTCCAGGCACCACGGGCGTATGCCGTGAGCCCCAGCAGCTCGCTGGCTCCCGTCAGCTCGGTGGCCAGGCCGGCGTCGGTCGCCAGGGCCTTCGCCTCCCGGGCCGCCCGCTCGGCCTCCGCCAACTCGGCCCGCTCGTAGTGGACCCCGCCCCACATCAGCAGTGCCCTGGCCCGCATCGCGGGGGTGGCGGCGGCGCGGCCCTCCGCCTCGAGTGCCTCCTCGTAGAGGCCGGTCAGCTCCGCGCCCGGTGAGACGCCCAGCTCCTCCCGCAGCACCTCCCGGGCCCGCCCGAACTGCCGGATCGCGGCCGCCCGGTCGCCGCGGACCAGGTGCTGACGCATGAGCTCCTGATGGGCCACCTCCCGGGTCGGGTCCTCCGCCACGAGCCGCCCCCACATCTCTCCGGCCTCCAACAACTCCAGGTAGAGCCGCTGCAGCCTCGCGCGGTGCTCCTCCGCCCAGGCCGCGTAGGGGTCCTCAGGCAGCAACGGCCCGCCGTAGTACCCCGCGGCCTCGCGGCACCGGGCAGGGTCGCCCGACGCGAGCGCCTCGCGGGCCCGGGCCTCGAAGTCGTCGACGTCGGCCCGGACCTCCCCGTCCGGGAGCAACCCGACGCGACGCCCTTCGAGCACGCACACCTCCGGCACGCCCAGCAGCTGCCGCAAGTGGAAGGCGGCCTTGCGCAGGTTGGCGGCACCGGCCGCCGGCCCCAGGCCGGGCCACAGCGCCTCGATGACCTGGTCGCGCGGCATACTCCGGCCCGGAGACAGCACGAGGAGGGCCAGGAGCTCGGCAGGGCGGCGTTGGCGCCACGCCGTCGCGGGCAGCGTCCGCCCGTCCACCGAGACGGCGAAGCCGCCCAGCAGGTGGACGCGGAGCTGGGCTCCAGCCACCCGACCACGATAGCGCCGCAACCCCCACCCAACCTGGGCACGCTTCCTGGGCCGACGAGCGGGCCATACGCGTAGCACCGCCGCGAGCAGCGTGCCCAGGTTCGGTTCAGGGTGCGGCCCGGGCCTCACTTTGGAGTTTGGTCCTCGGCTGACGTATGCTTCCGGACGTCCTCGAAGGATCCGAGCTGCGCTTGGGCGCGGGGGGCCCGAAGGACAGGTCCCCATCGTCTAGTGGCCTAGGACCCCGCCCTTTCACGGCGGTAACACGGGTTCGAATCCCGTTGGGGATACTGGTCTGCGGACCATGCAGGAAGGCCTGACACCAGGCCCCGTAGCGCAGTTGGTTAGCGCGCCGCCCTGTCACGGCGGAGGTCGCGGGTTCGAGTCCCGTCGGGGTCGCCACCGGCGCCGTCACCCATCTCGGGTGGCGGCGCTTCTGTGTTCCCGGCGGCCTGCGCACGACGAGCCGGCGCCCTGCTCCCGGGCGAACCCGGTTGCCGCAGTGGTAGGTTCCCATCGTCGACCTCGGGGGAACGACCGCCCTCGATCCCACGTCATACCGGCAGTCTCGACACCTGCACCGGAAGGGATCCGTCATCATGCGGACCACACGCTCGCTCGCGGTCCTGGCCACCGCCTCGCTCGCCCTGCTCGTCTCGGGCTGCTCCGCCTTCCCCGGGCCCGAGGCCCAGGAGGAGTTCACCGAGCACTTCACCTCGACCTACCCCGAGCACGTGGTGGACACCCAGACCGCGAGCTCAGGCAAGATGCCCTTCATGGGGGCCACGATGGAGGGGTCGCTGGTCTTGGCCGACGACACGCCGCCGGAGATCTTCGCGACCATCCTCGACGATCTGACCGCGTGGGAGCCGGAAGCCGGGGGGGTCACGTACGAGCCGGTCGGGGTGGTCGCCAACGGGGTGGGCGTCTGCATGGGCGACGAGCAACAGGAACAGATGCAGTCGCTGCGCGATGCGTTGTATGCCGAGGGGCTGGCTCTCCAGGGCAGCTGGCCCTGCGAGGAGCCGATCTACGGCAGTGCCACCACCTATCGGGGCAGCCTGGCCGACGTGACCCGGGACGCCGAGGTGGTCAAGCGCATTTGGGACGGGAGCGGGGAGCTGCGCCTGGAGGCGGGGGTCTTCCCGCCGTCCGGCACCATTGACCATGCCTGGGTGGAAATCCCGGACACCCTGGAGGCCACCATCGAGGCGGTCGCCGCCGAGCAGGAGATCGTCACCTTCGAGCTGACCGACGAGGGGCTGCGGATCGCCGTCACGCCCACCGCCGGGCTGGAGGCGACCCAGGAGGCCGCGACCGCGGTGGCAGGAGCCGATCTGCCTGTCACACTCATGCAGGGCAGCCTGAGCCCGGAGAGGGCAGCTGCCATGGCGGACATCGCGCACATCCCCGACGCGCTACGCACGGTGGAGGGAGTCACCTCCGTCAGCGTCAACGCCCACAACAACACCGTGGCGGTGGCGACAGAGGACCCCGCCGCGGTGCACGGCATCTACGACACGGCGACGGAGCACCCGGAGTTCGACGAGGACCTCCACCTGCAGATCGTCGTCAACCTGCCGGGCGTCGACGGCACCACGCCAAACCACTTCGTGCGCTACCCGGGTGGGGACGACGAGCTGCTGCCGCTCTTCCTGGACCTGCTGGCCAGCGAGGACGTGACGCGGCTGTGGATCTCCTCGCCACTCCCGGTCTTCGATCCGGACAACCCGCAGCCGGGCCGACCCACGGTGCCGGGCGTGCGCATCACCGTGGCAGGGCCCGTGGTCGAGAGCGTGCCTGAACTGCGGGGCATCCTGCCCGACGACCTCCGCGTCAACCTCACCAACGGCGAGGACCATCGGGACTCGGTCGACCTCACCACCGCGCCGACGCTCACCGCCGATGACGTCGACTCGATCTTCACGATCCCGGACCTGGAAGCCATCGCCGCCGCCTGGAACGCCGCCAGCTGACGCCCCGCGCCGTGAAGTTGGTGAGGATCCGTCCACGTGCACGTCGCCCGCTGCGCTATGCAGAAATGGTCGCGCGGTTGACGTCGGATGCGACATCAACCGCGCGACCATTTCTGCCGGTCGTTGAGATACTTCGTTACGCCGGGTCAGGCGGCGCTGCGGTCCAGCTCCTTCGCGGGGGCGGACGCGCTCTTCGCGGGGGCGGTCACGGCCTGGGCGGGCGCGGACACCTTCTTCGCGGAGGCGGACGCGCGCTGCGGGGACGTGCTCACCGGTGCCGCGGGAGTGGGGTCCACCTGCTCGCCGAGCACGGCGCCGGCCGGCACGCGCACATCGGCGTCAACGGTGTGGAAGTCGGCCACGCGGACCCGGTCACCCAGGATCGCACGCATGCCGAGCCGGGCACCCCGACCCAGCCGGGAGCCGCGCCCCACGCACGAGTTGGTGCCGACCACGGCGTCCTCGTCGACGAACGCGTCCTCGGCGACCCAAGAACCGGAGCTCACGCGAGCGCCCCGGAGCACCCGGGCGCCGGGGTCGACGTAGGCAGACTCGTGGACAAAGGCCAGCGGGTCCACCAGGGCACCCTCGGCCACCAGGCCACCACCCAGCTGGTGCGGCCAGTAGCGCAGCGGCTTGCCGGGCACCTCTTCAATCTCGATGTACGGCTTCCGTCGCCTCGCCAAAATGATCCCTCCCTCAGGGATGTCGTTGTCAGTGGTGTGCCGAACGGTCACGGTAAGCGCCCGGCGAAGTAGTAAACGCTTCAGTAACCTCTGGTGTTCCCGGCCCGGAAAGTGCGGCCCAGATCACACTCTGAGACCTCGGTGGGCCCCGTCACTGCACGTCACAGGCCCCTGACAGGGACCGCACAGGGTCTGCCGAGAGCCGCGGGGTGCAGTGGATGCTCCACACCTGAAGGAGCACCCATGACCCACCGTCCCCACCCCCGAGTCACCGCCCTGCTGGCCCTGACCGCGGCCTTTGCGCTGGCCGCCTGCTCCGGCACTCCGGCCAGTGAAGCACCCGCGGACGACGCGTCCACCACGGCAGCGGCCGGCTCGTCGTCGGCGCTCGGCTCGGCATCGACCGTGGCGGACACCAGCGGCACCGTCTTCGACGCCTCGGCGATCCACGAGTTCGCGGTCGAGGTCGACGAGACCGAGTTCACAGCGATGATGGAGACCTATGCCTCCACCGGGGACAAGGAGTGGATCTCGGGCGCGGTGACCATCGACGGCCAGACCTTCGAGAACGTCGGCCTCAAGCTGAAGGGCAACTCCAGCCTCCGTGGCGCCACCGCCGACACCGACCCGGTCACCCTGCCGTGGCGCATCGAGCTGGACGAGTTCGTCGAGGGGCAGAACCTCGACGGCTACAGCGACTTCGTGGTCCGGGCCAACAACAGCGAGACCTCGCTCAACGAGGCGGTTGCCCTGGACCTG
>JAAYYA010000218.1 GCA_012515595.1 Actinomycetales bacterium | reverse complement strand
GGGTGCTGCAGAGACTCATCCCGTATGACGTCCGCGTGCGAGAGCGCTGCACCCGCCGCCCCCAGCTCCTGGCCGGCGGCGCGGGCCCGCTGGGTGGCCCCGTGCTCGTCGCCGCTGGGTTCCTCGATCTGGCCGTCTTCGCCTTCGGGACCACTGGCCCCCGGTGAGGTGGCCTCGGGAGCCGGGCGCTCGGCATACGACCAGGAGGAGGTGTCGTAGGTGCCGGTCTCGGGGTCGAAGCCGGAGAAGATGCCGCCCAGGTCCTCCGTGTCCACGAAGTCGTCGTTGATCAGCGTGGCGGCGTTGGTGTAGGCGACCACGTAGTCGTGGAAGTAGAGGTCGTTGGTCAGCACGTGGTTGATCAGCGCCCCGAGCAGCACGACGTCGGTGCCGGCCCGCAGCGGGACGTGCGTGTCAGCAATGGCCGAGGTGCGCGTGAAGCGGGGGTCGACATGGATGATCCGGGCACCGCGGGCCTTGGCCTCGCTGACCCACTGGAAGCCGACCGGGTGGCACTCGGCCATGTTGGAGCCCTGGATGATGACGCAGTCGGCGTTGGCCATGTCCTGCAGGGACTGGGTGGCGCCGCCACGACCGAACGAGGATCCCAGACTGGGAACCGTGGAGCTGTGTCATATGCGGGCCTGGTTCTCGATCTGGATGGCGCCGGCAGCCGTGAACAGCTTCTTGATCAGGTAGTTCTCCTCGTTGTCGAGGGTGGCCCCACCCAGCGAGGCGATGCCCATCGTGCGGCGCACGCGGCGGCCCTTCTCGTCGAGCTCCTGCCAGGTGTTCTCGCGGGACCGCACGAACCGGTCGGCGACCATGTCCATCGCCCGGTCGAGCTCGATCCGCTGGAACTCGGTGGCGCCGGGCGCGCGGTAGAGCACGTGGGTCTGTCGGGTCGGGGAGTTGACCAGCTGCTCGCTGGCGGCGCCCTTGGGGCACAGCCGCCCCCGGCTGATCGGGGAGTCAGGGTCGCCCTCGATCTGGACGACCTTCTCGTCCTTGACGAAGACCTTCTGCCCGCAGCCGACGGCGCAGTAGGGGCACACGCTCTGCACGACACGGTCGGCGGTCGTGGTCCGGGCCTCGACCTCGCGCGTGCGCCGGGACGTGACGGCCGCGCCGCGCCCCAGGAAGTCGCCGGTGGCGAGCTGCCGCAGGACGGGCCAGCCCAGGAAGGTCGAGTCCTTGGGAGCCATGTCACCTCCGCGCCGAGTGCCTGTCCTCACCATAGGGTTCGCGTGCGGCGACGGCACCCGGGACAGGCCGTCACTCGCCGGGGTAGCGGACCCCCACCTGTCGCCGGATCTCGTCGGTCGTGGTCAGTATGCCGATCGTCTCCTCGAGCGGTAGCGTCGGCGAGTCCGTGGTCCCGTCCGCGACGAGCTGGGCCAGGTGGGCCGCCTGGTAGACGAGGCCCTCGTGGCCGAGGATCGGGCCGGGGTCGGCCGTGAAGGTGGCGTGACCGTCGGAGACCGTGAAGGGCACCGGGGTGTAGAAGTCTGCCGGCAGGTCGACCCGGGCGCGGGTGCCGACGATCTCGGCGGTGGTGTGCGTGCGCTCGGTGAGGGTGGTGGTCAGGACGGCCTCGGCCGCTCCCGTGCGCAGCACGGCTCTGACCTGCTCGTCGACGCCGGCCTCGGTCAGCCGTCCGGTGGCTGTGATCTCGTCCGGCGGACCGAGCACGAAGGAGGCGAAGGAGACCGGGTAGATCCCCAGGTCGAGCAGCGCCCCGCCGGCCAGGGCAGGGTCGTGCAGCCGTGCGGCGTCCTCGGGGCCGATGGGGAGCCCGAAGTCCGCGGCGACCGTGACGATCTCGCCGAGTTCTCCGGCGGCCAGCAGCTGACGCAGCACGTCGGCCCCGGGGAGGAAGCGGGTCCACATCGCCTCCAGCGCCACCACGCCGGCCGCCCTCGCTGCCTCGGCGACCCCCCGCGCCTCAGCGGCGTTGCGGGTGAACGCCTTCTCGACCAGGACGTGCTTGCCGGCGGCGATGGCCAGCAGGGCCTGCGCATGGTGGTGGGAGTGTGGCGTGGCGACGTAGACCACGTCGACGTCCGGGTCCGTGACCAGCGACTCGTAGCTGGAGTGGACCCGCGGGATCCCGAACTCGGCGGCGAACGCCTCGGCGCGCTGGGCGGTGCGGGACCCCACGGCGACGAGCTGTTGCCGGGAGTGCTTGAGCACGCTGCGGACGAAGGCCCGGGCGATCCCTCCTGGGCCGAGGACGCCCCAGCGCAGCGGCGGAGCGAGCGAGGGGTCCGGGACGCGGCTGACCGGAAGCGAGGTGATCACCCGCGCAACGCTAGACCGGGTGCCGCGTCGGGCTGGTCAGGCGACCCGCAAAACCACTACGAGAATGCGTGGCGGGCCTGCAAAACCACTATGAAATTGCGTGGCGGGCCTACAAAACCACTACGAAAATGGGGGATAGGATCACGCGGGCTGCCCCTCCAACCCGGCCCACGGCATACGGACGGTGTGTCGTCACCATGACTGCTGAGGAGACCCGCGTGAGGCTCTGGACCGTGCACGGCAATGGCTACCGGATTGAGCCCGGGCAGGTGGTGGCGCCGGGGGAGCGGCTGGCCTGGGTGCCGACCATCGGCATC
This sequence comes from Actinomycetales bacterium, assembly GCA_012515595.1. Classification (GTDB taxonomy): domain Bacteria; phylum Actinomycetota; class Actinomycetes; order Actinomycetales; family Dermatophilaceae; genus Ornithinicoccus. Next base: position 1,503 of record JAAYYA010000218.1, on the reverse strand, counting down.
GGCATGCAGCACGTGGTCGCTATGTTCGGTGCGACCTTCCTGGTGCCGCTGATCACTGGCTTCCCGCCGAGCACCACGCTGCTGTTCAGCGGTGTCGGCACGCTGCTCTTCCTGCTGATCACCGGCAACCGAGTGCCGTCCTACCTGGGGTCCTCGTTCGCCTTCCTCGCCCCGATCGCCGCGGCGCAGAGCCAGCACGGGCCGGCCGGCGCGCTCGGCGGCATCGTCATGGCCGGTGCGGCGCTGTTCATCGTCGGCCTCATCGTGCAGGCGGCCGGGCACGCGTGGATCAGCCGCCTCATGCCGCCCATGGTGACCGGCGCGATCGTCGCGCTGATCGGCCTCAACCTGGCGCCCGCGGCGTGGAACAACGTCAAGGAGGCGCCCGCCACGGCCTTCGCCACCCTGCTGGCGATCGTGCTCTGCACGGTCTTGTTCCGCGGCCTGCTGGGTCGTCTCTCGATCCTGCTGGGTGTGCTGGTGGGCTATGTCGTGGCCGCCATCCGCGGGGAGGTCGACGCCAGCGCGATCGGCGACGCCGCCTGGTTCGGGGCACCGGAGTTCATGGCGCCGGAGATCCACTGGAACGTCGTCGGGCTCTTCCTGCCCGTGGTCCTCGTGCTGGTCGCCGAGAACATCGGGCACGTGAAGTCCGTTGCTCAGATGACCGACAGCTCCTCCGAGGCGCTGGACCCCTACCTCGGTCGGACCCTGATGGCCGACGGCCTGGCCACCACGCTTGCCGGTGCAGGCGGTGGGTCGGGGACGACGACCTACGCGGAGAACATCGGCGTCATGGCGGCGACCAAGGTCTACTCGACCGCTGCGTACTGGGTGGCGGGTCTGACTGCGGTCGGGCTGGCCTTCCTGCCCAAGTTCGGCGCAGCGATCCAGACCGTGCCGGTTGGTGTTCTCGGCGGTGCCGCGACCGTGCTCTACGGCATGATCGGCGTCCTCGGCTTCCGCATCTGGGTCGAGCACCGCGTCGACTTCGGCAACCCGATCAACCTCACCACCGGCGCGGTGGCCCTCATCGTCGGCATCGCCAACTACACCTGGAGCGTCGGGGACCTGGTCTTCGAGGGCATCGCGCTCGGCACCGCGGCGGCGCTGATCCTTTACCACGGCATGCACGCCATCAACCGGCTCACCGGCGCGGTCGCGAGCGAGGGTGACCACCTGCAGGTCGGCGGTCCCACCAACCCCGAGCCGGAGTTCGCGCGGCCGAGCTGGGACGATCCGTCTGGGCAGGATCCGGTGAGCTGAGTCCTCATCAGTGAGCCGAGTCTCACCGATCTGGCGAGGAAGGGCCGGCTCACGGCATACTGCCTGGTTCATGCTGCGAGAGGGGCACGCTCGATGACACGGGGACGGGCCGGATGGCGCTCTATGGGGATCGCTGCTGCTCTGGCGCTGAGCGTGGCCACCACGGCCTGCAGCGATGCGGGATCACCTGAGCCCACCGAGCAGGGTGAGGACCTTACTGCTCCCTCCGCCGAGGTC
>JAAYYA010000033.1 GCA_012515595.1 Actinomycetales bacterium | reverse complement strand
CCGGCGTGCAGCACCCGTCGGCTGGTGACCGACAGCACGGCCGCGGCAGCGGTGATCAACCCCACGGCCGCGAACAGGACGTCGCGACTGGTCACTCCTCGCGCTCCGGCGTCGAGGGATCGGCCTCCGGCGTCGATGGGTCTGCGGGCTCTGCTGGCTCGGCGGCTGCCGGCTCAGCGGGTGCTGGCTCGGTGGCTGCAGCCTCAGCAACTGCCGCACCCGGCCGCACGTACCCCTCCGGCAGCGCGGAGTCGGGGACGTTCGTCATCCACGTCCCGAGCCGGGGCTTCTCGTGCAGCAGGTTGCGGATGTCTCCCTCGGCATACGCGAAGTCGGGGGCCCAGAACAGGGCGTCGAACGGACAGACCTCGATGCAGATGCCGCAGTACATACACAGGGAGAAGTCGATGTCGAACCGGTCCAGCACGTTGTGCTGCCGCGCGCGCCCCCCTTCGGTGGTGGGCTCGATGGTCTCCTTGTGCGAGTCGATGTAGATGCACCAGCTGGGGCACTCCCGGGCGCAGAGCATGCAGGAGGTGCAGTTCTCCTCCAGCAGCGCGACCACGCCGTGCGACCGCTCCGGCAGGTCGGGTTCGGTGTGCGGGTACTGCCGGGTGTGGGCCGGCCGGGCCAGGGTGCGGGCGGTGGTGGCCAGTCCCTTGCCCAGCCCCTTCAGCAGGTCCAGCGCGCCCGGCGTCCGTTCCGTGCCCGCCTGGCGGCTCTCTGGGCCTGTCTCCTCGATGGTCATCCCCACACCACCACCCCGACGCCCGTCAGGGCCAGCTGGACCAGGGCCACCGGCACCAGCACGACCCAGGCCAGCCTCTGCAGCTGGTCCTCGCGCACCCGGGGCCAAGCGATCCGCAACCACAGGATGAGTATGGCGACCATGGTCGCCTTGAGCAGGGTCCACACGGGCCCGAGCGTGTCGGACCAGGGTCCGGACCATCCCCCGAGGAAGAGCACGGTGAACAGCAACGACATGACCACGATCCCGGCATACTCCGCCAGCAGGAAGAAGGCGAAGCCCAGCCCGGAGTACTCGGTGTAGGGCCCGAAGACCACCTCGGCGTCGGCGATGGGGGCGTCGAAGGGGACCCGCTGCAGCTCGGCGACCGCCGCGATCAGGAAGACGAGTGCACCCGGGAGCTGCCAGAGCAGCCACCACCAGGACCACGCCTGGGCGATCCCGGTGAGCGAGAGCGTGCCGGCCGCCAGGGCGACCGAGGCCGCGGCGAGCACCATCGGCAGCTCGTAGCTGACCAGCTGGGCACCGGCCCGCATCCCGCCGACGAGGGAGTACTTGTTGCCGCTGCCCCACCCGGCCATGAGCGTGCCGAAGATGCCGACGGAGGTGACGGCCAGGACGAACAGCAGGCTGGCCGGCACGTCGGCGGCGACCCAGGCCGCCGACCAGGGGATGGCCGCGAGCGCGACGAGATAGGGGATGAGCGCCACGGCGGGGGCCAGCCGGAAGACCCAGCGGTCGGCGGCGGCCGGGGTCACGTCCTCCTTCTGGACGAACTTGATGCCGTCGGCCACGAGCTGGGCGATGCCGTGCGGGCCGGCCTCCATCGGCCCGAGGCGGCCCTGCATGTGCGCCATCACCTTGTGCTCGGTCTGGCCGATGGCCAGCGGCAGGGTGAGGAAGGCGGCGAGGACGACCACGGCCTTGAGGATGATCTCGACGGTGAGGGGCAGCTCCATCAGCGGACCTCCTTGACGAGCTCCGCGGACCGCTCCGGGCCGCCCCCGCAAGCGGGAGGTACCCCCAGCAAGCTCGTGTCCTCGCGGGTCCTGTCGCTCATCGTGGCCCCCACGACTCGTCGGGCACGCCCGGGGGCAGGAGCCGGCGGCGGGCGCGTTTGCGGGGAACGGGCTTCTCGCCCTCTCCTGTGGGTCGTTCACCGGCGCCGTCGGGCCGTTCCCCGCCCTCGCCCGGCTCCTTGGCGCCCGGCCAGGGCTTCGACGCCCGGGCGGCCAGCTGGAAGGACTTGCGCAGCGGGGTGCCCTCGAAGCCGTCCGGCAGCAGCAGCGGTCGGAGGCCGTGGTCGGTGCCGTCGTCGAAGCCGGCGAAGTCGATGCCGAACATCTCGTGCGTCTCGCGCTCGTGCCACGCCGCGCCCCGGAAGACCTCGGTGACGCTGGCCAGCGGGGCACCCTCGGCGACCCGGGTGCGCAGCAGCACCCGGTCCCACGGGGTGGTCCGGATCAGGTGGCAGACCACGTCGAAGCCCGGGTCCTCCTCCGCGTCGGTCTGGTCCACGGCCGAGAGCCAGTCGAAGTAGTCATAGCCCTCGTCGCGCCGCGCCCGCACCTGCTCGACCCACTCGGTCGGCTCCACCTGCTGCGCGGTCACGATCGGTCCTCGCCGTCCGGTGCGCCCGGTGGGGTGGTTTCGTCGCCATCCGGTGCGCTCGGTGGGGCAGATTCCCGCAACACCGTGCGCTCGGTCGGGGTGGTGTCGGGCGGTGGCACCAGGGCTCGGGTGACCTCGGCGGCGGAGGCCGGCGCCTCGGCATACGGACGGGGACGGGACCCCGCCCTGGCCCGTCCCGGCGTCTCGGCGGCGATCTGCTGCTGCAGGGTGAGTATGCCGTGGAGCAAGGCCTCGGGACGGGGCGGGCAGCCGGGGACGTAGACGTCGACCGGGATGATCTGGTCGACCCCCTTGGTGACCGAGTAGGAGTCCCAGTAGGGGCCGCCGGAGTTGGAGCAGGCGCCGTAGGAGATGACGTACTTGGGCTCGGGCATCTGGTCGTACAGCCGCCGGACGGCGGGGGCCATCTTGTCGGTCACGGTGCCGGAGACCACCATGAGGTCGGACTGGCGGGGGCCGGGGGCGAACGGGATCACGCCGAGGCGGATGAAGTCGTGCCGGGCCATGGAGGCGGAGATGAACTCGATGGCGCAGCAGGCCAGCCCGAAGTTGAACACCCACAGGCTGTAGCGGCGACCCCAGTTGAGGACCACGCGGACGGCCTGCGGGGCGGCCTCGGCGGCGCGTCCGACGCGCGGGGTGGGCAGGTCGACCGTCATCACACCCACCTCAGCAGGCCGCGCCGCCACACGTGGCCCAGGCCGACGAGGATGACGCCGAGGAAGATGGCCATCTCCACCAGGGACGCGGCCCCGATCTCGCTGCGGAGCACCAGCGCCCAGGGGAAGAGGTAGACCACGTCGACGGCGAAGACGACGTAGAGCAGGGCGTAGACGAAGTAGCGCACCGCACCCTGGCCCCAGCCGGAGCCGACCGGGTCGACGCCGGACTCGTAGGTGGTCAGCTTGCGGGGCTGCGGGTCGTGCGGGGCCATCACCCGTCGGGCACCGGCAGCGGCCACGACCAGGAGGATCCCGGTCATGGTCACGGCGAGCACCACGAGGTAGTCGGTCATCAGAGCGAGCCTAACCCGCAGGCCACGACCCGTGCAGGAGGACGTGCGGGCGCCGTGGACGGCGAGGGTGCGGATCCCGCGGGTCAGTCCCCGGCCAGGCGCGCGAGAGCGGCCTGGGTCAGGTCGGTGTAGCCGCCGGGCAGGATCGCGCCGGTGTGGGAGACCTGGACGCTGAGCACCCGGCCCCCACCCTCGTCGTCGGCGGACTCCAGGTAGAAGGTGTAGGCCAGCACCCCGGGCGCGGATCCGCCCTTGAAGCCCTGGTAGGTGGCGGCGTCCGGCCGCGGCAGACCCGGGTTGGCGCTCAGGATCCCGCGCACGGGCGTGCCCGCGGGACGCTGCGCCTGCTGCTGGAGCACGGCGTGGGCGGTGCACACCTCCTCGCCGGTGAGGAACCAGTCGACGCCGTCGGGCCACGCCGGCTGCGACACCGCGAACGGGTTGGCCCGCAGGCGCGCGAGATCGGCCGGCAGCTCCTCGAGCAGCGCCACCCGCTCGTCCGGCGCGGCGTCCGCCCAGCGCTCACGGACCTGCGGCGCGTCCCACCCCAGCCGGAAGAACTCGCTGGTCGACAGCAGCGGGGTCAGCCGCTCCGGCTCGTCGGTGACGCGGGCCACGGCCGCGGACAGGCGGTCCGGGCCGACCGCCTCCATGAGCAGGTCCGTGGCCGTGTTGTCGCTGATCGCGACCATTAGGCCCGCCGCCTCCTCGACGGTGACCGCGGAGCCGTCCGGCCGGTCCTGCAACTCCCCCGACGGCAGGCTCTTGACCTCGGCGGTGATCGTCAACTCCTCGTCCCAGGCCAGCTCGCCCGCCTCCACGGCCTCGACCACCGCCGAGAGCACGAGGAGCTTGAAGACCGACCCTGAGGGTGCCGGGTCGTTGCCGGCGCCGTATGCCGTGGTGCAGCTGCCGTCGGCGACGTCCCCGACGTAGAGCCGGGTGGTCCCCCCGAGCGCCGTGAACTCCTCGTCCAGCTCGCCCCACGAGGCGAACTCCGGCAGGTCCGGTGGCGGCCCCGGCTGGATCAGGAGACCGCCGATCAGGCCGTCGGCGCCGACGCTGATCGTGACCCGCAGCGGCTGCTCACCGCTGAGGGTGAGCTCGACGCTCCGGGCCCCCTCCTGCTCCTGCACCGGGCCCACCCCCGTCAGTGTGAGCGGCGGTCCCTCCCGGAACTGCGCGAGCACCGGCTCGACCTGGTCGGCCGGCACCTCGGCGAGGAAGTCGGGGTGGAACCGCTCCTCCACCTCGCTCGCCGCCGGGCCGCTCGCCCCGGGGGCGAGGTGGTCGAGCACCCACTGGGTCTGCTCGCGGAGGGCGCCGTCCAGGGTCCCGAGGTCGACGGCCCTGACCGGACCCGAGCTGCTCGGCTCAGCGGTCGACACGGCCTGGTCGTCGGTCTCGCTGGGCTCGGCGGTCGACACAGCCTGGTCGTCCGTCCCGCTGGGCTCGGAGTCAGCAGGCCCGCCCGTGCTGCACCCCGCGGCCAGCAGCAGGATCGCGACCGCGCCGATCGTCCCTGGTCCCCGCCTGCTCCTGGTCGCCGATCCCCGCATGCTCCCTATCTCATCAGATGCCCCCGCATGTCGGTGCCACGCCGGGGTCAAGGAATACCAGCGGCCCGAACGGGCCTACCATGAGAGGACCTAACCCGCGACACGAGATCTGGTGACCTTCGCCGTATGAGTAGCAAGCCCCTGCAGCGCCTGGACCGTGTGGTGATCCGGTTCGCCGGCGACTCGGGCGACGGGATGCAGCTGACCGGTGACCGTTTCACCTCCGAGACGGCGGCCCTGGGCAACGACCTGTCGACCCTGCCCAACTTCCCCGCCGAGATCCGCGCCCCCGCCGGGACCCTGCCCGGGGTGTCCAGCTTCCAGCTGCACTTCGCCGACCACGACGTGCTGACGCCGGGGGACCGTCCGGACGTGCTGGTCGCCATGAACCCGGCGGCGCTGAAGGCCAACCTGGCCGACCTGCCGCGCGGCGGCACGATCATCGTCAACACCGACGAGTTCTCCAAGCGCAACCTGGCCAAGGTCGGCTACGCCGCCAGCCCGGTCGAGGACGGCAGCCTCGAGTCCTGGCACGTGCACGAGATCGCGCTCACCTCCATCACCGTGGAGGCGCTGGCCGACTTCGGCCTGACCCGCAAGGAGAAGGAGCGGGCCAAGAACATGCTCGCCCTCGGCCTGCTCTCGTGGATGTACTCCCGGCCCCTGGACGGCACCGAGGCCTTCCTCCGGGCCAAGTTCGCCAAGGCCCCGGAGATCCTCGAGGCCAACCTGACGGCACTGCGCGCGGGCTACAACTACGGGGAGACCACCGAGGACTTCGCGGTCCGCTTCGAGGTGGCGCCGGCGGCCATGCCCGCGGGCACCTACCGCACCATCACCGGCAACGCCGCGATGGCCCTGGGCCTGGTCAGCGCGGCGCACCGGGCGGGGCTGCCCCTGGTGCTGGGCAGCTACCCGATCACCCCGGCCTCGGACATCCTGCACACCCTGTCCGGGATGAAGCGCTACGGCGTCACCACGCTGCAGGCGGAGGACGAGATCGCCGCGGTCGGGATGGCGCTGGGCGCCAGCTTCGGCGGTGCCCTGGGGGTCACCTCGACCTCCGGACCGGGCCTGGCGCTCAAGGCCGAGACGATCGGCCTGGGCGTGTCCACGGAGCTGCCCCTCGTCATACTCGACATCCAGCGGGGCGGGCCGAGCACCGGCCTGCCGACCAAGACCGAGCAGTCCGACCTGCTGCAGGCGATCCACGGCCGCAACGGGGAGTCCCCGGTCGCGGTCATCGCGCCGCAGTCCCCCTCGGACTGCTTCGACATCGCGATGGAGGCGGTCCGGATCGCGACCACCTACCGCACCCCGGTGATCGTGCTCTCCGACGGCTACCTGGCCAACGGGTCCGAGCCGTGGCGGGTGCCCAGCGTGGAGGACCTGCCCCACCTGGACGTCGAGTTCGCCACCGGGCCGAACGACACCGACGCCGACGGCAACCCGGTCTTCCACCCGTTCCTGCGCGACCCCGAGACCCTGGCCCGCCCCTGGGCGGTGCCGGGCACGGCCGGCCTGGAGCACCGCATCGGCGGCATCGAGAAGGCCGACGTCACCGGGCACATCTCCTACGACCCGGACAACCACGACAAGATGACCCGGCTGCGGCAGGGCAAGATCGACCGGATCGCCGACACCATCCCGGACCTGGAGGTCGACGACCCCTCGGGCGAGGCCAGGGTCCTGGTGCTCGGCTGGGGCTCGACCTACGGGCCGATCGCCGCGGCGGCCCGGCTCGTCCGGGCCACCGGCCTGCCGGTCGCCCAGGCCCACCTGCGCCACCTCAGCCCGTTCCCCGCGAACCTCGGCGACGTGCTGCGCGCCTACGACCGGGTGATCGTCCCGGAGATGAACCTCGGTCAACTGGCCCTGCTGCTGCGCGGGCAGTTCCTGGTCGACGTGCAGTCCCACACGGCCGTTCGTGGCCTGCCGTTCCCGGCCGCGGACCTGGCCGAGGTGCTGCACAAGGCCATCGCGCAGACCCTGGAAGGAGTGCAGTGAGTATGACGACCGGCACAGATCTCGGCATGCCGTCACCTGGGGGCACGCACGGGGTGCCGCGGCTGCCCGAGGACGCCCCGAAGCAGACCAAGAAGGACTTCACCTCCGACCAGGAGGTGCGCTGGTGCCCGGGGTGCGGCGACTACGCCGTACTCGCCGCGGTCCAGGGGTTCCTTCCGGACCTCGGCCTGAAGCGCGAGAACATCGTCTTCGTCTCCGGCATCGGCTGCTCCTCGCGCTTCCCGTACTACCTGGACACCTACGGGATGCACTCGATCCACGGGCGTGCCCCGGCGATCGCCACCGGCCTGGCGACCAGCCGGGAGGACCTGTCGGTCTGGGTGATCACCGGTGACGGCGACGCGCTCAGCATCGGCGGCAACCACCTGATCCACGCGATGCGCCGCAACGTCAACCTGACGATCCTGCTGTTCAACAACAAGATCTACGGGCTCACCAAGGGGCAGTACTCCCCCACCTCCGAGGTCGGCTCGGTCACCAAGTCGACCCCGGTGGGCTCGGTGGACCACCCGTTCAACCCGGTCTCCCTCGCCCTCGGGGCCGAGGCGAGCTTCGTGGCCCGCACGATGGACTCCGACCGGGCGCACCTGACCACCGTGCTGCAGGCCGCCGCCGAGCACCGCGGCACCGCGCTGGTCGAGATCTACCAGAACTGCCCGATCTTCAACGACGGCGCCTTCCAGCTGCTGAAGGACCGCGACGAGAAGGAGGCCAGGGTGCTCACCCTGGCCCACGGCGAGCCGGTGCGCGCGGGCAACGACCACGTCGTGGTGCGCGCGCCGGACGGCTCGCTCGCCGTCGTGCCCGAGGCGGACGCCGAGCCCGGCTCCGTCCTGGTCCACGACGCCACCGACGAGGACCCGTCCCTGGCCTTCGCCCTGTCCCGGCTCGACGACGGGTCGATGACCCACATCCCGATGGGTGTCTTCCGCTCCGTCACCCGGCCGACCTATGACGACCAGGTGCGTGCCCAGGTCGACGCGGCCCGCTCCACCGGCGGCGGCACCGCCGACGACGAGGACCTCGCTGCCCTGCTGCGCGGTGGCGACACCTGGACCGTGGCTTGACCCGCGCCGCCGGGGCACCTGTTTCGGCGGGCGGGTCGTCGGTGTCCCCGAGGTCCACGGCGTCCTCCGGAGCCCCGGTGTCCCCCACGCCCACGACCGTCGCGGACGCAGCGACGGCCCGGCGCGGCACTGCCTACGGCTTCCTGGCCTACCTGCTGTGGGGCGCCTTCCCGCTCTACTTCGTGGCGCTCAAGCCGGCGGGTGCCTGGGAGATCCTGGCGCATCGGATCATCTGGTCGCTGGTGCTGTGTCTGCTGATCCTGGCCATGACCCGGCGGGCCCGCTGGGTCATCGACATGTTCCGCGACCGGCGTCAGCTCGGCACCCTGGCGCTGGCCGGACTGCTGATCGCGGTCAACTGGACGGTCTACCTCGTGGCGGTGCTCACCGGGCGCGTCACCGAGGCGGCTCTCGGCTACTTCCTCAACCCGCTGGTCACGGTGGCCCTCGGCGTGCTCATCCTGCGTGAGCGGCTGCGCCCGGCCCAGTGGGTGGCCGTCTCGATCGGGCTGGCGGCGGCGATCTACCTCACCGTCGACCACGGGTCACCTCCGTGGATCTCGCTGGTGCTGGCCTGCAGCTTCGCCTGCTACGGGCTGCTCAAGAAGCGCCTGGGGTCGTCGTTGTCGGCGCTGCAGTCACTCACCGGCGAGACCGTCGTGCTGACCCCGTTCGCCGTCGGGCTGCTGGTCTGGCTCGCGGCCACGGGAGAGCAAACCTTCACCGGCCACGGCACCGGCCACACACTGCTGCTGGTCAGCGCGGGCGTGGCCACCACGGTCCCGCTCCTGCTGTTTGCCGCAGCCGCCAAGCGGGTGCCACTGGTCACCATCGGCCTGTTGCAGTTCCTGACGCCCGTCCTGCAGCTGCTCGCCGGCGTCGTCGTCCTGGGCGAGGTGATGCCGTCCTCGCGCTGGGTCGGGTTCGGGCTCGTCTGGGTCGCCCTGGTCGTGCTCTCGGTGGACTCCGTCGTGTCCTCGGGCCGGTCCCGGCGGCTGGCCCGCGCGGCCCAGGGCGCCGCCTGCTGACGGACCAGGACCGCCAGGGTCGCCCCCACCGCTGATGCGCCATCGGGCCCGCACCGACACCTCATCGGTTGTGCGGCAACCCCGCATGGTTCAAGGTGGTGTCATGCGCACGCCGGTGGAGACGGTCGCGGCCTGGCACGAGGCGGTCAACGCCGGCGACGTCGAGGGGGCGGTCTCCTGCTGCCATCCGGAGGTCGAGGTGGGTGGTCCCCGAGGCAGCGGGCACGGTCACGACCTGATGCGCGGCTGGCTGCGCCGCTCCGGGATCCGGCTGGAGCCGCAGCACGACCTGGTCGAGTCCGCGCCCGGGGTCGTCGTCGTCGAGGAGCTGGCCCGCTGGACGGCGCCGAACACCCCCTTCCCGGCACCGGCCGAGCCGACACCGACGTGGTGCACCTTCCGGGTGGAGTACGGCTGCCTCGTGTCCGTGGTGCGCTACGAGGCCCCGCCGCCAGACAGGGCGTGACCGGCCGAGGCGAGCAACGCCCGGGCCCCCGCGGCGGCCACCTCCTCGCCCTCGGTGACCTCCACCCCCAGCAGACGACCACTGGCCCGGTGCACCACGATCCCGGGGCCGCCCCGGACGATGTAGGCCGTGCGGCCCGGCAGCCAGCGCAGCCCGATCCCGCCCCACCTCATGGGGTCGAGGTCGCGGACCTCGACGCCGACGACGTCCTCCGGCGCCACCTGCAGCAGGCGCACCGGCAGCAGCGCGAGCGTGGAGCGGATCGTCAGCCCCTGCTCGTCGACGCGCACCTCCACCCGGGACCAGGCCAGGACGAAGAGGGTCATGGCCACCGCCAGCAGTGCCGTGGCCACACCGAGCCACATCGAGCTCACCCACGACACCGCGGTGGTCGCGGTCAGCACGACCCCCACGAATACGGCGGTCCCGGTCAGCACCCCCGACCGCATCAGCGTCGCCCACGGTGCGGTGCCCCCCGCCATGAGCGGCACCACGCGGGAGCGTTCCGGCACCGTGTCGAGCACCGCCTGCCGGTCGACCGGGTCCGGGCGGTAGAGCACGTAGGCCACCCACGCCCAGAGCAGCGCGACGACGAACGGCGCGAGGGCCCAGACGACATGCACCCGCTCTGGGCCACCGGCCAGGCGGGTGCCCCACGCGGCCGCACCGTAGGTCCCCGCGGCCGCCGCGGCAACGCCAGCGAGGAGCGCGAGCAGCCAGCGGCACAGCAGCGCCGGGAGGAACGCGCTGAGGAGGGTGAGGAGCGCGGCGCCGGCCGCGCAGAAGCCGGCGACCGACAAGGCGACCGCGAAGACGCCGGCACCGGTGCTGAACCCGTCGGGCAGGTCGCTGGTCCAGTGCGTGGGGACGCGGCCCGGCGCCTGCCACAGGGTGGCGGCGATCAACAGGAGCAGGAACGGGAGCATCGCCCAGATGCCGGCGATCACCCGGGTGGCACGCACAGAGGTCACCGGGAAAGGCTAACCGGCTCCCCGGCATACCAATCCCTGACTCGTTGGCCGTCCTGACGTCACGAGGTGTCCGCCGGCCGGGCGTGCTGCACGTCTACTGGCCACCGCTGCCTGTGCCTGCCCGTTCTGCCGTGTGCAGGAGGGGGCCCACGACGAGCACACCCAGCTGAGCGACGTTGTCGCGGTCACCGACCTCGCCGACGCGCGTATCGCTCCGAAGTGGTGGCCAGGCAACGCCGGCAGCACACTCGTCGTGCCGAGACGGCACGTGGAGGACCTCTACCTGATGGAGCGCGACGAAGGCCACGCTGTGGCAATGGTCCTACGCCGTGACGATTGCTCGGGCCTCGATGAACGCACCCGTCAGGATCAGCGACAGCGCGACAACGAGCAGGAGCACGTCCCGCTTCGTGAACGGCACCTCAGCGAACCGCCGTCTCACCGTCTCTCGACCGGTCGTCAGGACCAGCGCCTTGTCGGCGAGGACTGCGGAGACCAGGACGAGCCCGACGATCTCCCACAGTGCCGCGACACGGGTGAGATCGAGCAATCCGGTGACCTTCTGACCAAGTGGGACGTCGGGCCGCTGGATGCCGAAGGAGTTGGTGCCCAACACGATCCCGTTCAGGAGCGCAAGAACCCACAGCGGCTGCTGGCCGACGGACACGTATGGCTCGCCAGGAGACCTCCGCCGTGCGAACAGGCTCGCGATGATGATGACTCCCACCGAGATCCCGTTGTACACAAGGATCTGTAGCGTCACCGTGCCGACACTGTCCGCGAGTGAGAGATCGCCACCGGTGGTTCTGCCGCGCAGTACGCCTTCCGGCAGGAACAGATGGCTGAGAATGACTGCGATCAGGAACGCGACGAGGTAGCCCACCAGCAGGGCCAGGAACCGGGCTCCCGGACGTGGATGACTGGCAAGCCGTCGGTACCAAGATGGCAGCATCGCCCTACCTCAGGATGTTCGAGCGGGGTGCGCAGGCTCGCTCCCGGCATCATCCTAGGGAGCCAGCTCGATCTCAGCGCCGGCGACGTCCGCCCTCACGCAACGGACGACCCTGAGGTCCATAGCCTCATCGGCTGATTCCCACTCAGGTGGAGCGGAGCGCGACGCCGTCGACGAGCACGCGCAGCGCCTGCACGGCCGGCCCGTCGCCCAGCGGGGCGAGCGTGGCCCGGGCCTCGTCGGCCACGCGCAGGGTGTGGGCCCTGGCGGTCTCCATGGCGGGGTGCGGGCGCAGCAGCGCGAGGGCCTCCTGCAGGTCGTCCTCGTCGGCCAGCGGCCCGCTCAGCAGCTCCTTGAGCCGCTCGTCGGCCGGGTCGGTCGAGGCGCGCGCGATGAGCACCGGCAGGGTCGCCTTGCCCTCGCGCAGGTCGGTGCCCGGGGTCTTGCCGGAGTCCTCGGCGTCCGAGGCGATGTCGAGCAGGTCGTCGGCGAGCTGGAAGACCATGCCCACCTTCTCGCCGTACTCGGTGAGCAGCAGCACCGTCGCGGCGTCGCACCCGGCGAACATCGCGCCGTAGCGCGCGGAGGTGGCGATGAGCGCCCCGGTCTTGTCGGCCAGCACGCCCAGGTAGTGGTCGACCGGATCGACGTCCGCCGGGACGGGGCGGTCGTCGCGGATCTGTCCGGCGCACAGTCGCACGAAGGTGTCGGCCTGGATCCCCACCGCCTCGGCCCCGAGACCCGAGATCACCTTGGAGGCGGTGCCGAACAACAGGTCGCCCACGAGGATCGCCGTGGCGTTGCCGAAGGCGACGTTCGCGCTGGGGACCCCGCGGCGCAGCTCGGCGACATCCATGACGTCGTCGTGGTAGAGCGAGGCCAGGTGGGTCAGCTCCACGCCGACGGCGGCGTCCACCACCTCGGGGGACACCGGCACGTCCGCTGCCGTGCGGCCCACCTCCGCAGCCAGCAGCGTCAGGAGCGGCCGGAACCGCTTCCCGCCGGCGTCGCTGAGGTAGCGGGCGGCGCCGGCGATGAACTCGTCGTCGTGGTCCACGACCTCCTCGATCCGACGCTGCACGGCCGCGAGGCCCTCCAGCAGTCGGTCGTTGAGGGCGAGGTCGACCCCGGGGACGACCGGGCTCGTCACGTCCTGCCCGGTCACCGCAGGAACTGGGCCGCGTTCGCGGCCAGGTCGAGCAGCGGGGCCGGAGCGACGCCCAGGCCGAGCGTGATCAGCACCCCGGCGACGACGGCGAAGGTGGTCAGTGCCGACGGGGCCACCACGACGGTGTCGTTCTTCCGCTCACCGAAGTAGAGCATGACGATCAGCTTGAAGTAGATGTAGGCCGTCACGGCGCTGGCCAGCACGCCGATGACCGCGAGCCAGGCGTAGTCGTTGGCGATCGCCGCGGCGAAGACCGCGAACTTCCCGGTGAACCCGGAGGTCAGCGGGATGCCCGCGAAGGCGAGCAGCAGGAAGGAGAAGGCGGCCGCCATCCACGGCGCCCGCTTGCCCAGGCCGGCCCACTGGCTGATGTGGGTCGCCTCGCTCCCGGCCGAGCGGACCAGCGCGATGAGCGCGAACGCGGGGATCGTCATGAAGCCGTAGGCCATCAGGTAGAACATGGTGCTGGACGCACCGACCTGCTGCAGCGCGATCAGGCCGGTCAGGATGAAGCCCGCGTGGGCGATCGAGGAGTAGGCCAGGATCCGCTTGACGTCGGTCTGCACGATTGTCAGGACGGCACCCACGACCATGGTGACCGCGGCGATGGCCGCCAGGATCGGCTGCCAGTCCAGCCGGGCCGCCTCCACCCCGACGTAGAAGAGCCGCAGCATGGCACCGAACGCGGCGACCTTGGTGCACGCGGCCATGAACCCGGTGACGGTCGTCGGGGCGCCCTGGTAGACGTCCGGCACCCAGGAGTGGAACGGCACGGCGCCGACCTTGAAGAGCAGGCCGACCGCGACGAGCAGGATGCCCGGCACGAGCAGGCCGTCCATCCCGGTCTGGGTGCCGATCGCCTCGGCGATCACGTCCAGTCGCATCGAACCGGCGAAGCCGTAGAGGAGGACGGCACCGAAGAGGAAGAACGCCGAGGAGAAGGCACCGAGCAGGAAGTACTTCAGCGACGCCTCCTGCGACAGCAGGCGACGACGGCGGGCCAGACCGGAGAGGACGTACAGCGGCAGCGACAGGACCTCCAGCGCGATGAACATCAGCAGCAGGTCGTTGGAGGCGGGGAACAGCATCATGCCGCCGACCGAGAGCAGGGTCAGCGGGTAGATCTCGGTG
>JAAYYA010000217.1 GCA_012515595.1 Actinomycetales bacterium | reverse complement strand
CCCGGATCATGCAGGAGCGGGCCCGGGAGTTCGCGGTCCTGGAGAGCCTGGACAACGGCAAGCCGATCAAGGAGTCCCGCGACGTCGACGTGCCGATCGCGGCGGCGCACTTCTTCTACCACGCGGGGTGGGCGGACAAGCTGGCCTACGCCTCGCTGGGCGACAACCCGCGGCCGCACGGCGTGGTCGGCCAGGTGATCCCCTGGAACTTCCCGCTGCTCATGCTGGCCTGGAAGATCGCCCCGGCCCTGGCCACCGGCAACACCGTAGTGCTCAAGCCGGCCGAGACGACGCCGCTGACCGCGCTGCTCTTCGCCGAGGTCTGTCAGCAGGCCGACCTGCCGCCCGGCGTGGTCAACATCATCACCGGAGCCGGCGCCACCGGCCAGGCGCTCGTGGCCCACGAGGGCGTCGACAAGGTCGCCTTCACCGGCTCCACGGCCGTCGGCAAGGCGATCGCCCGCACCATCGCCGGCACCCGCAAGAAGGCCACCCTGGAGCTGGGCGGCAAGGCGGCCAACATCGTCTTCGACGACGCCCCGCTCGACCAGGCCGTCGAGGGCATCGTCACCGGCATCTTCTTCAACCAGGGGCACGTGTGCTGCGCCGGCTCCCGCCTGCTGGTGCAGGAGACGGTCGCCGAGGAGGTCGAGGCCAAGCTCAAGGCGCGCCTGGCCACCCTGCGCGTCGGCGACCCGCTCGACAAGAACACCGACATCGGCGCGATCAACTCCCGCGAGCAGCTGGACCGGATCAATACCCTGGTCAAGGTCGGCGAGGAGGAGGGTGCGGTCCGCTGGTCCCCGGAGTGCGAGCTGCCGGCCAACGGCTTCTGGTTCCGGCCCACGGTCTTCACCGGCGTCAGCCAGACCCACCGGATCGCCCAGGAGGAGATCTTCGGCCCGGTCCTGTCGGTGCTGACCTTCCGCACCCCCGGCGAGGCCGTCGCCAAGGCCAACAACACGCCATACGGCCTGTCGGCCGGCATCTGGACGGAGAAGGGCTCGCGCATCCTGTGGATGGCCGACCAGCTCAAGGCCGGAGTGGTGTGGGCCAACACCTTCAACAAGTTCGACCCGGCCAGCCCGTTCGGCGGCTACAAGGAGTCCGGCTACGGCCGCGAGGGCGGCCGCCACGGCCTGTCCGCCTACGTCACGACGGGAGCGACCAAGTGAGCACCACGACCCGCAAGCCGGCCGCCCCCTCCCGGGTGGACGTCCGCAAGACCTACAAGCTCTACATCGGCGGCAAGTTCCCGCGCAGCGAGTCCGGCCGCTCCTACGAGGTCTTCTCCGCCGGCCGGTCGCCGAAGTTCCTGGCCAACGCCGCGCAGGGGTCCCGCAAGGACGCCCGCGACGCGGTGGTCGCCGCCCGCAAGGCGCACTCCGGCTGGGCCGGGGCGACGGCCTACAACCGCGGCCAGGTGCTCTACCGCGTCGCCGAGGTGATGGAGTCCCGCCGCTCCCAGTTCGTCGCCGAGGTGCAGGCCGCCGAAGGGCTGACCCCGGCCCGGGCCGAGGCGAACGTCTCGGCCGCGATCGACCGGTGGGTCTGGTATGCCGGGTGGTCCGACAAGTTCGCCCAGGTCCTGGGTGGTGCCAATCCCGTCGCGGGGCCGTTCTTCAACCTCTCCGCGCCGGAACCCACCGGGGTGGTGGCGGCCCTGGCCCCGCAGGGGTCCTCGCTGCTCGGCCTGGTCTCCGTGGTCGCCCCGATCATCGTCTCGGGCAACACCGCAGTCGTGCTCGCCTCGCAGGAGCGGCCGGTCCCGGCGATCACCCTCGCCGAGGCGCTGGCCACCTCCGACGTGCCCGGCGGGGTGGTCAACCTGATCACCGGCGTCACCTCCGAGGTCGCGCCCTGGCTGGCCTCGCACCGGGACGTCAACGCGATCGACCTGACCGGCGCCGCCGATGCGCCCGACGTGGTGTGGGGCGACCTGGAGGCGGCCGCGGCCGAGAACCTCAAGCGGGTGCTGCGCCCGGCGGGGTCCGGCGTCACCGCCGTCGAGCCGGACTTCGCCAGGGAGCCGGGCCTGGAGCGGATCGAGGCCTTCCTGGAGACCAAGACGGTCTGGCACCCCAAGGGCATCTGAGGCCCTCGGGCTCAGGCGGCGCCCGTCCGGACCGCCCGGGCGATGAAGCACTGGGCCACCAGGTTCCGGACGTGCACCTGCTCCACGTCGGGGTCGGCGAACATCACCTCCAGGGCCGCCGCGATGCCTTCTCCTGCTGCGACGACCCGGTGCGCCGGGTAGTGCATCGCCGACTCGGAGGTGTAGGCCCGCAGCACCCGGGGCGCGTCGTCGAACCACGCCGGCAGCCCGGCTGAGCCGTCCCATTCGGCGCACGGTGCGGCATGCACGAAGACGGGCCCCACCTCGCGCCACGGGCTCTGCGCCGACAACGGTGCGTGTGAGATGAGGACGATCTGCTCGCCGGGGTGGCTCAGCCGCAGGCAGCAGCGCAGCTGCTCACCACCGGTCGGGTCCTCGAACGGGGTGACGTGATGGCCGTGGGCGTCAGCGCCGTCGCGGTGAACGGAAGCGAGCTCGTCCGGACTGATCGACTCGATGCGATAGGTGCTCATGACCGGTAGACGCGAGGCATCCCCGAAGTGTGAGGTGGCGAAAACTGCGTTGCCGCCCCCCGTCCCGGCCCGATACCCTTGGCGCCATGTGGATCTCCTGAAGCCGCCCTGCCGCAGCCTCACACACCTCGTGACGGCTGCGGTCCGCTGCCCCTCCGGAGGACCCATGACCCAACCACTTCACACGCCCACGCTGTCCGCGGCCGACCACCTGCGCGTCGACGGCGTCTCGCGCTCGTTCCCGGACCGCCGGGTCCTCACCGATGTCAGCTTCACCGTGTCGTCCGGCGAGGTCGCCGCGCTCATCGGTGAGAACGGCTCCGGCAAGTCGACCCTGCTGCGCCTCGCCGCGGGCCTGGACGCACCCGACGCCGGCTCGGTCACCGCGCCCGGCACGGTCGGGCTGTTCCACCAGGAGCCACCGTTCTCGCTCGACCTGACGATCGAGGAGGTGCTGGCCGACGCCACCGACCCGGTGCGCGACCTGGCCCGCCAGGTGGAGGCGGCGGGTCAGGCGATGGCCGATGGTGTCGTCGGCGCGGCCAGCCGGCTCCACACTGCCATCGACGCGGCCGAGCGCCACCACGCCTGGGAGCTGGACCACCGGATCGACCGCGTGGTCGACGGACTCGGCCTCGCCGACCTGCCGCGCGACCGACGCGCCCGTGAGCTGTCAGGCGGTCAGGTCTCCCGGCTGTCGCTCGCCTGGCTGCTGCTCCGCTCCCCCGACACCCTCCTGCTGGACGAACCCACGAACCATCTCGACGACGCGGCCACCGCGGTCCTGGTCGACCTGCTGCGGGGGTGGTCCGGGCCGGTGCTGCTGGCCAGCCACGACCGAGCGTTCCTGGACGAGGTCGGCACCACCCTGCTCGACCTGGACCCGGCCCCGCGCCCCTTCGCCGCGGTGCGCCAGGACAGTAACGGTGGCTCACCCGGCTCGGGCTTCGGGGTCACGAAGTTCACCGGCAGCTACTCGGACTACTTGCGGCACCGGCAGGACGAGCGCGAGCGGTGGGTGCGCCGGTTCCGCGACGAGCAGGCCGAGCTGTCCCGGCTCCGGACCCGGGTCCGGGAGGACCACACCGTGGGCCACCCTGGCCGACCACCGCGCACCGAGGGACGGGCGGCCAAGAAGTTCTACGCCGACCGCAACGCCACGGTGGTCGCCCGCCGGGTCAACGACGCGACGACGGCGCTGGAACAGCTGGAGCGCGACCAGGTCCGCAAGCCGCCCGCGCGGCTGCGGTTCGTCGGGCTCGCCGGGACCAGCGGCACCCGTCCCGGCGGGGCCGCCGCGGGCAACCTGGTGGCCACGGGCGCCCGCGGGACCGCCGGACCGGTGCTCACCGCCACCGGGGTCGGGGTCGCGGGCCGACTGGCACCCACCACCCTGAGTCTCGGTCCGCGCGCCCGACTGCTGGTCACCGGCGCCAACGGCTCCGGCAAGTCAACGCTGCTCAGCGTGCTGGCCGGCCAGCTGGCGGCAGACGAGGGCGCTCTGACGCACCCGGCACGGCTGCGGGTGGCGCTGCTCAGCCAGGAGCCGCTCCCCCGGGATCCAGCGCAGACCGTGCGCACGGCATACTCCCGTGCGGTGGGCGCCGAGCGCGCCGAGAAGACCCCGCTGGCCACCTTCGGCCTCATCGCCGGACGGGACGCCGACCGGCCCCTCGGCGCGCTCAGCGTCGGGCAGCGCCGGCGCCTCGACCTGGCGGTCCTGCTGGCGCACCCGCCGGACGTGCTGCTGCTCGACGAGCCCACCAACCATCTGTCCCTGCTCCTGGTCACCGAGCTGGAGCAGACCCTGCCCGACTACGCCGGCGCCGTCGTCGTCGCCAGCCACGACCGGTGGCTGCGGGAGGGCTGGGCCGGGGAGCGACTCCACCTGGAAGGACACGCATGACCCTCACGATCACCCGGGGCCAGGACCCCGAGGCGACCCGCCGGATCCTGGCCGGGCTCCCGAGCTGGTTCGGGATCCCCGCGGCCAACGAGCACTACGTCACCGCGGCCGGGGAGAAGGACTCCTACCTGGCGCGGGTCGGGGGCGCGACGGTGGGCGTGGCGCTGGTGGACCGGCACTTCCCGGAGACCGCCGAGATCCACCTCATCGCCGTCGCGCCGGAGCACCACGGCAGCGGGGTCGGGTCAGCGCTCGTGGACGCACTGGAGTCGGACGCGCGCGCCGACGGCGCGCGGCTGCTCGAGGTCAAGACGGTGGGCCCGTCCCACGACGACGAGGGGTATGCCGCCACGCGCGCCTTCTACCTGGCGCGCGGGTTCCTCCCGCTGGAGGAGTTCCAGCGCCTGGACTGGGACGGCCCGACCGTGATCATGGTCAAGCCGCTCTGATCTCCTTGCTGTGACCGGTCAGGGCACCGGCCTGGCGATCACCACGATGTTGTCCGTGTGCGTCCAGCGCCCGTCGCTGGTGCGGATGATCGGGCCGCCACAGGTCACCAGGGTCAGCATCCGGGTCCCGCTGTCGGCGAAGATCTCGGCCGGCAGCGAGGTCTTGCGGTAGTTGCGCACCGAGGTGACCGCCCAGGTGGTGTGCTCGCCAGCAGCATCGACGGTGGTCACCGAGGCGCCCGGGCGCAACCGCCCCAGGAAGTAGAGCGCCCCGTGGTTGCCCTGCTGCGTGACGTGGCCGGCGACCAGGGTGGACCCCTCATCCGCCCCCAGCGGGCTGGTGGTGTCCAGCAGGCCCACCTGGCGCAGGTCGGCGGGCAGGGACATCTCGTTGCTGGAGGTGACGCCCTGAGGCACCACGGGAGCCGAGACATAGATCGAGGGGATGTAGAGGTGGTTCGGCGGGTTCGACTCCCCCGCACCGCCCGTCCCCTCTCCCGACCCGCCACCGGCGCCTCCGCCGGCACCCGGAGCGGCCGGCACCGTGACCGGCTCGGTGTTGACGTAGGGCCCGAGGTCGACGCCCTGCGGGATCTCGATGGGCAGGTCGGCCGCCTCCCGGTCCACCTCCAGCGCCTCGTCCAGGCTGATGGAGAACTCCTGGTCGGGGGTCGGGGTCGGGGCCGGGGGTTCCTCCTGCAGGCCGCGATAGACGAGCAGGCCCCCGGCGACGAAGAACGCCAGGCAGGTCAGCAGCGCGACGGTGCGCACCACCGGTCTGCCGCCCATCTCACGCCTCCCGTCCTCACCTGATCATCCCGCGCTCACGCATCACGGCCGGGACCCCAGGGGCGTGCCCTGGTCTCCCGGCCGTGAGGCTACTGCGTGAGGCGCGTCCTACTCCTCCCGGCGGCGCCAGAGCATCGCGCCGGCTCCGAGCAGGGCCAGGATCATCGCCGTGATGCCCGCGACGACCAGCGCCCACTGCGGACCGCCAGACACGGGGTCACCCGTCGGGATAACCGGCGGCTTCGGGGGCTCCGGCTTCGGCGGCACCGGGGGCTCCGGCTCGTCGACACAGACCGTGACGGTCTGCTGGGCCTCGTCCCCGGTGGCGGGGATCACCGCCGTGTTGGTGTAGTCGACACACTCACCAACCACGCCCGGCAGCTCCAGGCTGTAGGCGAACTCCGTGACGCCCTCGTGCCAGTTGGCGGTGCCGAGCAGCTCACCCGGCGCCTCACCGGTCACCAGGTCGTCGAAGACCTCGACCTCGACATTGGTCTCCTCGTCCAGCGCGAAGACCACGTCGACCGGGTCGCTGGCGGTCGTCTGGTCGACACCGTCCACGTTGGTCCAGGCGACGTATGCCGTGTTGCTGCCCTCGTAGTCCGGCTGCTCCTCGAAGGTGCAGGAGTAGTCGAGCACCCGGGTCTCGCCCGGGGCCAGTACGACGCCCTCGCCATCCACGACCTCACAGGTGCCGCCCACGTCCGCCACGTCGGTGACCGTGACGGTCATCTCCTGGAAGTCGTTGGGGTTGGTCACCGTGATCTGACCGCCCATCGCCCACCCGGAGTCGACGAACCCGTCCGGGGTCGCCGTCACCACGTAGTTGAAGAGCGCGTCGCCGGCCTCCTCGAGGCGCACCTCGGTCCGGTCGACCGACTTCTCCAGCTCCCAGTCGTAGGTGCGGTCGAAGTCGGCCTCGGCGGTCTTGCTGACCTCCGGTGCCGCCTCGATGCAGACCGTGACCGTGACCTCGTCCTCGTCGCCGATCGCCTGCGGCGCCACGAACCCGGTCAGCGTGGTGGACTCCAGGATCACCGCGGTGTTGGTGTGGTCGACACAGGTGCCGACCTCGCCAGGCAGGTCCAGGCCATAGGAGAACTCGGTCCTGCCGTCGTGCCAGTTCGCGGTGCCGAGCAGCTCGCCCGGCGCCTCACCGGTCACCTTGTCGTCGTAGACGTCAACCGTGACGTTGATCTCCTCGTCCAGCGCGAATTCCACGTCGGCCTGGCCTGTCGCCGTCTGCTCCTCGCCGGCGGCGTCGGTCCACACGACGTATGCCGTGTTGCTGCCCTCGTAGTCCGGCTGCTCCTCGAAGGTGCAGGCGTAGTCGAAGACCCGGGTCTCGTCCGGCTCCAGCACGACGCCCTCGCCGTCGACGACCTCACAGGTGCCGCCCACGTCCGCCAGGTCGGTGACCGTGACGGCCATCTCCTCGAACCCGTTGGGGTTGGTCACCGTGATCTGGCCCGACATCGCCCAGCCCGAGTCCTCGAACCCGTTCGGGACGGCCGACACGACGTACTCGAAGTGCGCGGTACCGTCTTCGGCCAGGACCACGTGCGTCCGGTCGACCTCCTTCTCGATCAGCCAGTCGTAGGTCCGGTCGAAGTCGGCCTCGGCGGTCTTGCTGACCTCCGGACCCGCCTCGACACAGACCGTGACGGTCTCGTCGGCCTCGTCGCCGGTAGCCGGGATCACCGCGGTGTTGGTGTAGTCGGTGCATTCACCGACGACGCCCGGGAACTCCATCGAGTACTCGAAGTCCTCCCCGCCGTCGAGCCAGTTGGCGGTGCCGAGCAGCTCGCCCGGCGCCACGCCGGTCACCTTGTCGTCGTAGACGTCGACCTCGAGGTTGGTCTCACCGTCCAGGTCGAAGGCCACGACGGCCGGCAGACTGGCGGTCGACTGCTCCTCGCCGGCGGCGTCGGTCCACGCCACATAGGCCACGTTCGTGCCCTCGTAGAGGGGCTGCTCCTCGAAGGTGCAGGAGTAGTCGAACGCCCGGGTCTCACCAGGCTCCAGGACGGCGCTCTCACCGCCCACGACCTCGCACGTGCCGCCGACGTCGGTGACGTCGGTGACCGTGACACTCATCGTGTCGAAGTCGTTGGGGTTGGTCACCGTGATCTGACCGGACATCGCCCAGCCGGAGTCCTCCGACCCGTCCGGGTTCGCCGACACCACGTAGTCGAACTGCGCGG
The DNA here is from genome assembly GCA_012515595.1 of Actinomycetales bacterium. Lineage (GTDB taxonomy): Bacteria > Actinomycetota > Actinomycetes > Actinomycetales > Dermatophilaceae > Ornithinicoccus. Next base: position 14,862 of record JAAYYA010000217.1, on the reverse strand, counting down.
TGCCGCCCTCGGTGATGGTCACCTGGGTCTGGTCGGCCTCCTTGAGGATCTCCCAGAAGTACTCACGGTCGAAGCTGGCGTCCGCTGTCTTGCTGACCTCCGGACCCGCCTCGACACAGACCGTGACGGTCTCGTCGGTCTCGTCACCGGTGGCCGGGATGACCGCCGTGTTGGTGTAGTCGGTGCACTCCCCGACCACGCCCGGGAACTCCATCGCATACTCGAAGTCGATGGGTGTTCCCTCGGCGTTCCAGGTGGCCTCGCCGAGGAGCTCGCCCGGTGCCACGCCGGTCACCTTGTCGTCGTAGACGTCGACCGTCAGGTTGGTCTCCTCGTCCAGCTCGAAGACGACCGGCAGCTCGAAGCTCACCTCGCGGGGCTCCTGGTCCGGGCCGGTCCAGGTGACCGTCGCGGTGTTGGTGCCCTCGTAGTCCGGCTGCTCGTCGAACGAGCAGACGTAGTCGAAGACCTCCGTCGCACCGGGAGCGATGACAATGCCCTCGCCGTCGATGACCTCACAGGTCCCGCCGACGTCGGTGACGTCGGTGATCTCGACGGTCACCGTGCCCTCGTCATACTCGTTGGGGTTGGTCACCGTGATCTGACCGGACATCGCCCAGCCGGAGTCCTCGAACGCGCCCGGGATCGCCGAGACGACGTAGTTGAACTCAGCCGTGCCGCCCTCGTCGATAGTGACCTGGGTCCGGTCGGCCTCCTTCTGGAGGCTCCAGAAGTACTCACGGTCGAAGTCGGCCTCCGCCGTCTTGGTGATGACCAGCTCGTCCTCGACACAGATCGTCACGTCCGCCGTCGCCTCGTCCCCGGTGTCGGGGATGACCGCGGTGTTGGTGTGCGTGACGCACTCACCGGGCGTGCCCGGCAGGGTCAGCTCGTAGGGGAAGCTGACCGGCGAGTCGTGCCAGTTCGCCGTCCCCAGCAGGACGCCGTCGCCGTCCTCGAAGACCTGGTCGTCGTAGACGTCGACCGTCAGGTTGGTCTCCTCGTCCAGCACGAAGTCCACGTCGGCCGTGCCGGTGGTCGTCTGGGGCTCACCAGCGGTGTCGGTCCAGGCGACGTATGCCGTGTTCGTGCCCTCGTAGGCCGGCTGCTCGTCGAAGGTGCAGGTGTAGTCGAACGTCTCGGTCGCGCCCGGCGCGATCGTGACGTCCTCACCGTCCTCCACGACGCACGTGCCGCCGACATCGGTGAGGTCGGTGACGGTGACAGTCAGGGCACCGTCGTCGAACTCGTTGGGGTTGGTCACGGTGATCTGACCGGTCATCTCCCAGCCGGAGTCCACGAACCCGTCGGCGATGGCCGTCACCAGGTAGTTGAACGTCGCCTCGGTGCCGGTGATCTCCACCTCGGTGGCGTCGACGACCTTGGTCAGCTCCCAGTCATAGGTGCGGTCGTAGCTGGCGTCGACGGTCTTGCTGACCTCCGGACCGGCCTCGCTGCAGACCGTGACCTGCTGCTCGTCCTCGGCACCGGGGCCGTCCGCGAGCTCGACCCAGGCGGTGTTGGTGTAGTCCACGCACTCGCCCGGGACTCCCGCGAGAGCGAGGTCGTAGGTGAACTCGTGGGTGTCCGGGTCGGTCCAGATGGCCTCACCGAGGTAGACCGGGTCGCCCTCCGGATCGGTCTGGTCGTCCCACACCTCGACGGTGAGATCGGTGACCGTGCCTTCCTCGAAGGTGACCGGGACGGTCCCCTCGGCCGAGCCGCCGGTCTGCGCCGGGCCGGTCCAGTCTGCGGTGGCCGTGTTGGTCCCGCTGTAGTCCGGCTCCTCCTCGAAGGTGCAGGTGTAGTCGAGGGTCACGCTGTCCCCCGGTGCGAGGAGCAGGTCCTCACCGCCGGTGACGGTGCACTCGCCGCCCACGTCGGCCAGGTCGGTGACCGTGGCCGTGAGAGCGTCGATGTCCTCGCTGTTCGGGTTGGTGACCGTGATCTGACCGGACATCGTCCAGCCCGAGTCGACGTAGTCCAGCGGGATCGCGTTGACCGTGTAGGTGAACGTCGCGGTGCCGGTCTCCGGGTCCGCGATGAGGCGCGTCTCGTCGACGTCCTTCTCGATGTCCCACTCGTAGAGACGGTCGTAGGACGCCTGCGCGGTCTTCTCCACCTCGGGCGCTAGGACCACGCAGACCCTGACGGTCTCCGGGTCGTCCTGGCCCAGCTCCGGGATCACCGCGGTGTTGGTGTAGGGAGTGCACTCCCCGGCCACGCCGGGGTGGGTCATCGTGTACGCGAACGAGTGCGGCCCGTCGTAGTAGTGCGCGATCCCGAGGAGCTCTCCCGGGGACTCCAAGGTCACCTTGTCGTCGTAGACCGGCACCGTAAGGTGGGCCTGTCCGTCGACCTCGAAATCCACGTCCGCAGGTGCGCTGGAGGCGGTCTGCGGGTCACCGCTGATGTCGGTCCAGGTCACCGTGGCGGTGTTGGTCCCGCCGTCATACACCGGCGCCTCGTCGAAGGTGCAGGTGTAGGTCGTGGTGGCCGTCCCGTCGGCGGGGACGGTCAGCTCAGGATCATCCACGGTGCAGGTGGCCTCGGCGCCCAGGTCGGCCGGGACGTCGGTGACCTGCACGGTCACGTCGGTCGCGTTGGGGTTGGTGACCGTAATCTGGCCGGTCATCATCCAGTCAGAGTCGGTGAACCCGTTGGGGGTCGCGGAGACGACGTAGTCGAAGCTGGCGATGCCGTCCTCACCGATGGTCACCTCGGTCTGGTCGGCCGCCTTGTCGAGCAGCCAGTGGTACTCGCGGTCGAAGTCCGCGTCCACGGTCTTCTCGACCGTGATCGCCTCCGGCCAGCAGACGGTGACCGTCTGGTCGTCCCCGATCGTCGGGAGCTCCTCCAGCCACGCGTTGTTGGTGAAGGTGACGCACTCACCGGGCACGCCCTCGAGGACGAGGTCGTAGGTGAAGTCCTCGGTCGCGCCCTCCGCGGTCCAGGTGTGGTCGCCGAGCTCGACCGGGTTGGCCGGGTCGGTCTGGTCGTCGATGACCGTGACAGTCTCGTTGATCGGGGTCACCGACCAGTCGTCCTCGTCGAAGTCGACAGACCCGGTCGCCTCACCGTTGGGAGAGAAGTACTCCACCTCGTCCCAGGTCACGGTGGCGGTGTTGGTGCCGTCGTACTCCGGCTGATCGTCAAAGGCGCAGCTGTAGTCGAGCACCGCGCTGCCGTTGGCGGGGATCGTGGCATCCTCGCCATCCACAACCGTGCACACTCCACCGTTGTCGACGGTGTCGGTGACGTCGGCGACCATGTCCCAGTCGTTGGGGTTGTCGACGGTGATCTGGCCGGTCATCTGCCAGTTGCTGTCTGTGAACGGACCGTCGGTCACGGTGACCGTGTAGGTGAACGTCGCGTCACCGGTCTCAGGGTCGACGTTCAACTCGGTCGCGTTGACGCTCTTGTCGAGATCGTAGGTGTAGGTGCGGTCCAGCGAGAGCAGAACGTTCTTGGCAACCTCCAGGTCCATCCCGACACAGACCTCCGTCTCTGTGGAGTCGGACTGCCCCGTTTCCTGGATCGTGGCGGTGTTGTCGATCGTCGTGCACTCACCCGGTGTTCCGGTGGCGGGAATGCTGTAGCTCAGTTCGGTGACGGACTGACCGTCCTCCGGCCACACAATCGTCCACGGGGACTCCTCGGCCAGGTCGTCGCTGACGGTGATGGTCTCGTTGACGTTCGGATCCGGGTCGACCGATCCGAAGTCGAACGGCGCCACGGCCGAGGCCTCACCCGTCGTGCCGGGGTAGGTGGTGGTGTCCCAGCTGAGCGTTGCAGTGTTCTGCCCCGCCAATGGTGCCGGAGCGCTCTCGTAGGTGCAGGTGTAGTCGAAGGTGTTGCTTCCGGGCTGGACCGTGACGGTTGAGCCACCACTGTCCAGGTTGCAGGTCCCACCGTTGTTGACGGCGTCGACCAGCTGTCCCTCGATGCTCACCGCGTTGGGGTTGTTCACGTTGATGCTGCCCGTGACGACCCAGTCAGACTCGACGCGCTGGACTGGCGAGACCTCAACGGTGTAGTTCAGCTCCGGAACGTCACTGCCTGCCGGGTAGCGGACCTCTGACTGGTCGACATCCTTGGCGATGTCCCAGAGGTGGTTGACAGCGTAGGACGGGGTGGCCGTCTTGCTGATCGTGGGCTGCTCATAGGTGCGCGCGTTGTGGATGGTGCACACGATCGGTAGTTCCGCGGGGCTGGAGGCGGCCGGGATCTGCGCCAGGTTCACGGTGGTGCCGGTCAGTGTGCTCGGCACCTCGTTCCCGAGGCCGTCAACGCAGGCTGCGGTGGTGAGGTGCCACCCGCCCGGCAGGGTCTCCGTGATGGTCACCGACTCGGCACCGGCCAGCACCTCGCGTGGGTCGGTCGTGGCGGCGTTCTCCTCGCCCTCGCCGGTGGGCTGCAGGCCGAAGCTGCTGTTCCACGGCGACCCAGCCAGCGTCGAGGTCGTGGTGAACGGGAAGTTCGGGATCGGCGTCCCACCTGCGTTGTCGACGACCTTGGCGACCTGCAGGGTGCGCACCTGGGTCAGTTGGGCGTAGAGGCACCCATGGGTCGTCGTGCGCTCTTCGGTGAGAAACTCGTTGACATAGGCACCGTCCGGGGTCTCCGGGCACTGCGTCGTCTCTGACTGGGTGAAGCCCAGCACCACCAGCCGGTGCGGGATGCCGTCCACGTCGATCACCTGGTCGGCGATCTGTCCCGTGAACGTCGTGATGTCATCGACGTCGCCGCCGACATTCGGTGTCTCGTTCATGAGCCACGGGAAGTTCAGGGTCAGACCAGCGAACTGCACGTCCAACTCACCAGTGAAGTACTGGTCATTGGCATATACCGGGTTGTTGTAGTGGGACATCCGACCGAGCAGGAATGGCGTTCCGGTGGCAACGGTCGTGGTCGCGACCGGGTTGAAGCCGAGCACGCTCTGGGTGTTCGTACTCAGGTTTGTCGGGCAACTGTTGTTGTTAGAGCTGCCATGCGCAGTCTGCGCCTCACCCGTATTGGTCACCCACGCGGACTGTCCCCCGCCTGGCGTGGTGGGGGCGTACCTGATGCAGTTACCAGAGGTCGGCTGCTGGTTCCGCATCCGCGCCTGCACGGTGCCGATCGGCACATCCGCCAGGGGCGTGAAGACCGGCGCGGCGAGCGGCACCGTCTTGGCCGGGAAGCTCGCCTGCTCCAGAGCTACCTCCTGGCCAGGAGCCGGCCTGCCATCGCCATACCAGGTGCCCAGCTCAGCAGCATCGCGCGATTCGTTGTCGTCGGCCGCTGGCTCGACGGCCAGTTCTGCGGGCTCGTCCGCGAACGGCTCAGGGGCATCCTCTGCCGGCTGTTCGGCGTCCACTGGATCGGTAGCCTCATTGGCTGGCTCGTCCGCCTCAACCGTGACGGGCAGGTCCCCGTCCCTGGGCTCCTCAGCGTCCTCGCCCCCGGCGTCCACCGGCTCCTCGACAGACTCGGTGACCGGCTCCTCGACGGTGACTTCATCCTCGTCGACGGCAGCCGGGGCCACTGCCGGGTTGACGAAGGCGACTGGCGCGTCCTGCCCCTGGCCGGTGACTACTGCTCGTTGTGACTCACTCCCGGCCTCATAGCCATCGGGAATGCCGACCTGGGTGATGGTGTACTCCCCCACCAGCAGCTCATCGAGGGTGATGGCCCCTGCGGCACCGTTGCTGTCCCGCTCGCCGTTGTCCGCGACGGCATGCTCCACACCCTGTCCTCGTAGGACGTAAGAGGTCCCAGCGAGGGCGTTCCCAGCATCGTCAGCGGCGGACCAGGTCAGACTGCCGGTCGTCTGTCGATCGGTGGTCTCCGCGATCGCACCCGGAGCGGCGACCGCGCCGCTCAGGACGACGGCGAGCGCGGCGACACCGACCGCGGCCTTCCGTGCTGGGGTGGGGGCAACTGGCCTGGGTCGACGTTGACGCATGAACGCTCCTCGTGGGGGTGACCCGGCACGAGGACTGGCGTCCCTACACCGAATCTGCAGCAGGTTGAGCCCCCTGTGCGAACAATCTGTGCACCTCCCGCACAGGGCCGCTCAATAGCGACGTTCGCTGAACGTCGCCTGAGAGCAGACTAGGCCCACCCCTCACAGTTAGGTATAGAAATAGTAAAGTCGTGTCCGATTCGTTATCTTCGGTTCCGTCACGGAGCGGCGATGCGGTCGACGATCAGCGCCGAGCTGGTGTATGCCGTGTGGTCCGGGGCGATCTGCCACGCACCGTCGAGCGCCTCCAGTGCGCGGTCGAACCGGTCGGGGGTGTCGGTGTGCAGGGTCAGCAGGGGCTGACCGACCTGCACAGCGTCCCCGGGACGGGCGTGCCACTCGACGCCGGCCCCGGCTTGCACCGGGTCCTCCTTGCGGGCGCGGCCCGCGCCCAGTCGCCAGGCCGCGACGCCGACCTGGAACGCGTCGAGCCGGGTCAGCACCCCGTCGGCATCTGCGGTGACCTGCTGGGTCTCCGCCGCACGGGGCAGCTCCGCGTCCGGGTCGCCGCCCTGTGCGGAGATCATCGCGCGCCAGGCGTCCATCGCGCGGCCGTCGGTGAGCGCGTCCGCCGGGTCGATGTCGTCCTTCCCCGCTCCGGCGAGCATCTCCCGCGCAAGCGCGAGGGTGAGCTCGACGACGTCGGCCGGCCCCCCGCCCGCCAGCACCTCCACGCTCTCGCGGACCTCGAGGGCGTTCCCTGCGGTCAGCCCGAGCGGGACGGACATGTCGGTCAGCAGCGCCACGGTGTGCACCCCGGCGTCGGTGCCCAGCTCGACCATGGTGCGGGCCAGCTCGGTGGCCTGGTCACGGTCCTTCATGAAGGCACCGGAGCCGACCTTGACATCGAGCACGAGCGCGCCGGTGCCCTCGGCAATCTTCTTGCTCATGATGGAGGAGGCGATGAGCGGGATCGCCTCGACCGTGCCGGTGACGTCGCGCAGCGCGTAGAGGCGCTTGTCCGCGGGCGCCAGGCCGGACCCCGCCGCGCAGATCACCGCACCGACGTCCTCGAGCTGGGCCAGCATCTCCTCGTTGGACAGGTCGGCGCGCCAGCCGGGGATCGACTCGAGCTTGTCGAGCGTGCCTCCGGTGTGCCCCAGGCCCCGGCCGGACAACTGCGGCACGGCAACGCCGCATGCCGCCACGAGGGGCGCCAGCGGCAGCGTGATCTTGTCGCCGACACCGCCGGTGGAGTGCTTGTCGGCGGTCGGCCGGCTGAGCGAGCCGAAGTCCATCCGCTCGCCCGAGGCGATCATCGCGGCCGTCCAGTCGCCGATCTCGCGACGGTTCATGCCGTTGAGCAGGATCGCCATCGCGAGGGCGGACATCTGCTCGTCCGCGACCACCCCGCGCGTGTAGGCGTCGATCGTCCACGCGATCTGCTCGCTGGTCAGCTCCTGCCGGTCCCGCTTGGCCCGGATGATGTCAACGGTGTCAAAGGATTCGCTCACGCCCCCATCCAACCGCACCGGGAGGGAAATCGGCAGAGGTCAGTGACGGCAGACGGCAGCGTGCCGCCGCCCTATGGACGACGGCACGCGACGGGTGTCCCGGGACTGGTCAGGCGGCGACGCCGAACCCGCCGGTCCAGGAGATGCGCTCGCTCGCGGCGAGCGTCAGTTGCAGGAAGCCCACGGCCTCCATCTCGCGAGCGCGCTTGAGGGCCCCGGCGTCGACGGCCTTGAGGCCACCGGCGCTGACGATGCCGGACAGGGTGGCCTTGGCGTCGCTGTCGTCACCGGCGATCAGCACGGTCGTGGTGAGCGGTCCGACAGCCCCGGAGGCAAGGGTCCCGGCGAAGGTGGTGTTGAAGGCCTTGAGGACCGTGGAGCTCGGCAGCTTCTCGGCGATGACCTGCGCCGCGGAGCCGTCCGCGGGGACGACCAGGGAGTCGAAGGTCTCGAAGTTCAGCGGGTTGGTGATGTCGACGACGACCTTGCCGTCGAACTGGCCCGGGCGCTCGGCGATGACCTGGTCGACCGCCGGGTAGGGGACCGCCAGCACGACGATGTCGCCGGTGATGGCCTGCGCAGTGTCGGACGGCCCGAACAGCTCGACGCTGTTGCCGCCCTTGGTGACGACGCCGGAGATCGCCTGGGCCATGGTGCCCGTGCCGATGATGGAGACGTGTGCCATGGGAGTTCCTCTCGAAGATTAGTTGTTATATCAAGTAATGCTCCCAACACATCGGTTGTTCCCACAACCTCTACGCTAGGGTGTGATCATGGCCACAGACGGAGGGTGCCGATGACCACGCGCTGGCTTGACGACCGGGAGCTGCAGGTCTGGGTGCGCATGGTCGCGGTGCTGGAGCTGCTGCCGGCGCAGCTCGACTCGCACCTGCGCCGGGTGGCTGACCTGACCTACTTCGACTACTACGTGCTGGCGATGCTCTCCGAGGCCCCGGACCGCTCGCTGCGGATGAGCGAGCTCGCGGTGCGCACCAACTCCACGCTCCCCCGCCTCTCACACGTGGCGCGGCGGCTGGAGATCCGGGGCCTGGTGCACCGCACGACGGCCAGCGACGACCGCCGAGTCACCATGGCGCGGCTCACCGACGCGGGCTGGGACACGGTGGTCGCCACCGCACCCGAGCACGTCGAGCAGGTCCGCGCCCTGGTCTTCGACGCCCTCACGCCCGAGCAGGTGGAGCAGCTGCGAGGCATCACCGAGGCGCTGCTGGACGTGCTCGACCCCGACGGGCTCATGAGCACGCCATACCAGCGGCCGGCGCTGGACGACCTCTGAGAGCGGTCCTCCCGCACCCGCGTCCTCACCCCGCCTCACCTCGGCGGTCGATCACGTCCCCGGGCGCCCGGTGTGCGATCCTGTGCCCGTGAAACTCGCCCAGGCCATGAAGCAGATCGTCCCCGCGGTGCAGGACCTCAAGCGCCGCTCGCTGCACCAACCGGATGGCGAGACCACCATGCCGGCGACGCTGATCGCCCTGCGCGACGACCGCGTGCTCGCCGTCGTGACCGCACCGCGGATGGTCGCCGTGCTCACCTTCGCCCCCACCCTGGCCATCGGGCTCGACCCGCAGATGCTGGTCGTCGCCGCCCAGGCCAACCTCCCGAAGCGGGAGGAGTCCGCCGACCTGCCCGCGCAGGTCGCCGGTGAGGCGATCGCCTACACCACCTTCACCCGCGAGAAGGAGGCGAGCCTGGCCGTCCAGCGCTACGAGGTGCGTGACGGCCAGGTGCTCTTCGCGGCACCCGAGCGCGGCCGCCCGGACGACCGCACGATCATGGACCAGCTGGCACGGGCGATGGCTCACGAGCCGCTCGACCCGGGCCGGGTGGCCCGCAAGGACCCCGACGCGCCCGGCGCGACCGCCCCGTCCGACGAGGCCACGGACAGCGCGCCGCCCGTCGAGCAGTCCTTCATCCCCGAGGCGGAGGGCCGGATGGCCATCGACGCCGGGACGGTCAAGGCGATCCACGACAAGCTCAGGGGCATCGGCGGCCGTGCGCTGTTCCTCGCGGCCGACGGCGTCCACGCCACCAAGATGCTGGCCGCGGGTCTGCCGCAGGAGTGCCTGCTCAGCGGCGACTGAGCACCGCACCCGCGGCCTGCCGGACGTCGGCGTTCGCACGCAGCGTTCGGCCATCGACGTCCGCCCCCGCGGCCGGCCGGACACCCGTGTCCGCGCCCGGGACCGGTCAGACCTCGAGCGCCTCGGGCCCGAACGCCTGAGGCAGCACCTGCGACATCGGGAGCACGCCCTCGGGGGTCTCCAGCAGGCAGTCGGCGCCGCCGTGCTCCCAGATCAGCTGGCGACAGCGTCCGCACGGCATGATCGTCGCCCCGGCCTTGTTGACGCACGACACCGCGACCAGGCGGCCGCCGCCCGTGGCGATCAGCTCGGACACCATGCCGCATTCGGCGCAGAGCGTGACGCCGAGCCCGGCGTTCTCGACGTTACAACCTCCGACGACCCGTCCGTCATCGACGAGACCGGCGACGCCGACGGGATAACCCGAGTAGGGCGCGTAGGCACGCTGCATCAGTGCCGTGGCGCGGGCTCGCAGCACGTCCCAGTCGATCGCGCGCGGCGCGTCCTGGGCGTGGTCCGTCCCGGCGCTGTCCATCAGCTCGGCCTCACTTGGTGTAGGGGATGCCCTCGGCGGCGGGTGCCCGCACCCGGCCGACGAGCCCGGCGACGGCGAAGATGGTGATCACGTAGGGCAGCATCAGCAGGATCTGCGAGGGCATCGGGGACCCGATGGTGCTCAGCACGTTGCCGAGGTTCTTGGAGAACCCGAACAGCAGGGCCGCGACCAGCGCCCCGGTCGGGTTCCACTTGCCCAGGATCATGGCGGCGAGGGCGATGAAGCCGTTGCCGGCGGACATCTCGCGGCCGAAGGCCAGCCCGCTGCCGATCGTGAAGAAGGCACCGCCCAGTCCCGCGATGGCACCGCCGAGGATGGTGTTCCACACGCGCCGCTTGTTGACGTGGATGCCGACGGTGTCGGCGGCCTTGGGGTGCTCACCCACGGCGCGGGTGCGCAGCCCCCAGCGGCTGCGGAACAGCATGATCTGCAGCAGGATCACGGTGGCGTACATGAGGTAGACCAGGATCGTCTGCCGGAAGAGCACCGGTCCGACGATCGGGATCTGGCTCAGGAGCGGGATCTCGATGACCCCGAGCGGCTGCCGGGCATTCCAGGTCGCGGAGTTGTCGGCCAGCAGCGTGGAGAAGAAGAAGCTGGTCAACCCCAGCACCAGGGTGTTCAGCACGACACCGATGATGATCTGGTTGACGTGGTAGGAGACGGCGAACCAGGCCAGCAGGGCGCCGATCAGCGCGCCGGCGATGGGGGCCGCCACCAGTCCGAGGTAGGGCGCGGTCGCCAGGGACGCGACCACCGCCGCGGCGAACGCCCCGAACAGCAGCTGACCCTCGATGGCGATGTTGATGATGCCGGACCGCTCGCAGACGATGCCGGACATGGCGCCGAAGATGAGGGGCACCGACAGGGCCAGCGCCCCGGCCAGCAGCGAGGTGACCGGGATGACCGCCGACTTGCCGGCGCCGGCCCAGGTGAGGAAGGCCAGCACGAAGGCGACGCCGACCACGATGTGCAGCCACACTGGCACGGCCTTGCGCCCTGAGGTCAGCAGGTAGCCGTAGACGGCGGCGGCCAGCAGCGCGACCGTCAGCAGGATGACGGTCAGCAGGGAGGGGACGCTGAAGTTCGGGATGGTGAACCACTGGTCGCCGTACCGCGACTGGAACTCCGTGGTCTGGCTCCAGGCACCCTCGCGGCCGATCATCGTGCCGACCAGTCCGAGGAGGGCGGCTCCGGCGAGGACGGCGTAGGTGATGGGGATCCGGTAGGAGATCTTGCCCAGGACGGCACCGCTGGCCGGGACGTCGTCGACCGGCGTGCCCGCGGTCACCGGGACGATGGGGGTGCTCACGCTGCGGCCTCCTTCGCTGCGGCCCGCGCCCGCTTGGGCGGGGCATCGGGGTCGGGGAGTCTGAAGATCGCGCGCACCAACGGGGGTGCGGCGATCAGCAGGACGATCACGGACTGGACGACAAAGACGATGTCGATCGGGGTGGAGGTCACCGACTGCATCAGCGTGCCACCGGCCTGGAGGGCGCCGAACAGCAGACCCGCCAGGAAGGTCCCCAGGGGTCGGGAGCGCCCGAGCAGCGCCACCGTGATCGCGTCGAAACCGTAGGTGGCCGCGACCCCGGCGGTGAGCGACCCCCGGTCGATGAGCACCTGCGAGGTCGCCGCCAGGCCCGCGAGGGCACCGGCGATCACCAGGGTCAGCACGGTGATCCGGCCGACCGACATGCCGGCCGTGCGGGCCGCGTGCGGGTTGGCACCGGCGGCCCTGATCTCGAAGCCGATCGTGGACCGCTCCAGCAGCCACCAGACGAAGACGGTGGCGAGGATCGCCACGACGAAGCCCCAGTGCAGCCGGAAGGTGTTGCCCGGCACCAGGAAGTCCGGGATCAGCGGGGGGTAGGCGGCGTTCGGCCCCACCTGGGGGCTGCGCAGTCCCGTGCCGCTGGCGTTGAACTTGCCCAGCGTCAGCACATAGGCGATGAGATAGACCGCGATCCAGTTGAGCATGATCGTGACGATCACCTCGTTGGCGCCGGTGCGCGCCTTGAGGATGCCGGGGATGAAGCCCCACAGCGCCCCACCGAGGGCGCCCCCCAGGATCGCGAGGAACAGGTGCAGCACCGGCGGGAGGCTGAAGGCGAAGCCGATGTAGGCGGCGATGATGCCGCCGAGGATGATCTGGCCCTGCGCACCGATGTTGAACAGACCGGCGCGGAAGCCCACCGCGACGCCCAGCGCCGCGAGGATCAGGGGGGTCGCGAAGGTCATCGACTCGGTGATCGGCCGGACCGCACGGTTGAAGGTGTCGGCCTGGAAGTCGAAGATCGCGCCCCGGAACATCGCGATGTAGGCGTCGGACACCGCGGTCCAGGCGGCACCGAGGAAGTCGGTGGGCCGGGCGAAGACGTAGGTGATCGTGTCGGCGACGTCCTCGTCGGCGAAGGCGATCAGCACGCCGCCGATCACCAGGGCGATGATGATCGCCAGGAAGGAGATCACCACGTCGCCGCCCACGATCTTGCGCAGGATGGCCGCGCCGGAGCGGGGGTCCTCCTCCGGCGCCGGGCTGGTGGCGGCGGGGGTGGGCTCCGGGGCCGGTGTCGTGGACTCGGTCACGTCAGGTCCTTTCCGTCGGCCGCTGCGTCGGCGCTGGCCAGCGTGGACTGGTGGCCAGCCGCCTGCTGGACCGCGTCCTCCAGCGGGACCCCGGCCATCATCAGGCCGAGCACGTCACGGTTGATCCCGGCCGGTCCGGCCTCCCGGGCGTCGACGATGCCGACGATGCGGCCGCGGTACATCACGGCCACCCGGTCGGCCAGGGCCAGGACCTCGTCGAGCTCGGTGGAGACGATGACCACCGGTGTCCCGTTGTCCCGCTCGGCCACGATCCGTTTGTGCACGAACTCGATGGACCCGACGTCCAGGCCGCGCGTGGGCTGGCTGGCCACCAGCAGCCGCAGCGGACGGGACATCTCCCGCGCGAGCACGACTTTCTGCGCGTTGCCGCCGGACAGGGTGGAGATGGGGTCCTGGATGTCGGTGAGCCGGACGTCGAACTCCTGGGTGCGGAACTCCGCGTTCTCGGCGACCTTGCCCAGGTTCATCGACACGCCGCGCGCGAACGGCTCGGTGTCGTAGAGGTCGAGGATGAGGTTCTCGGCGATCGAGAAGCTCGACACCACGCCGTCGGTCGACCGGTCCTCGGGGACGAACCCGATGCCGGCGCGGAGCCGCTCTCGGACACTCATCCCGAGCAGCTCCTTGCCGTCCAGGGTGACGGAGCCGGCGGCGGCCTCGTCGATCCCGAGGATCACCTCGGCGAGCTCGGTCTGCCCGTTGCCCTGCACGCCGGCGATCGCCAGGATCTCCCCGCCCTGCACCGAGAAACTCACCCGGTCGACCACCGGGGTGCTGCCGCTGAGGACCGTCAGGTCGGACACCACGAGCTCGTTGTCCCGCAGCTCCGCCGGGGTCTTGTCCACAGCCAGGTTGACCGAACGGCCGACCATGAGCGAGGCGAGCTCGGTCTCGGTGGACTCCGGACTGGCCTCCCCCACGACCTTGCCGCGGCGGATGACGGTGATCCGGTCGGCGATGGCGCGGACCTCGCGCAGCTTGTGGGTGATGAAGACGATCGAGGTGCCCGCCGCCTTGAGCTCGCCCATGATCTTGATGAGCTCGTCGGTCTCCTGCGGCGTGAGCACCGCGGTGGGCTCGTCCAGGATCAGGATGCGGGCGTCCCGGGAGAGCGCCTTGATGATCTCGACCCGCTGCTGCACCCCGACGGGGAGCTCCTCGATCAGCGCGTCAGGGTCGACGTGGAAACCGAACCGCTCGGAGATCTCCTCGACCTTGCGGCGCGCGGCACCCAGGTCGAGGATGCCGCCCGGGCCGGCGGGCTCGTAGCCCAGCGCCACCGACTCGGCCACCGTGAAGACCGGCACCAGCATGAAGTGCTGGTGCACCATGCCGATCCCCGCCCGGACGGCATCGCCAGGGCCCTCGAAGGTGACCGGCTTGTCATCCAGCAGGATCTGCCCGTCGTCGGGGTCGTAGAGCCCGTAGAGCACGTTCATCAGCGTGCTCTTGCCGGCGCCGTTCTCACCGAGCAGCGCGTGGATCTCCCCCGGCTCCACGACCAGGTCGATGTGATCGTTGGCCACGAGCGGTCCGAAGACCTTGGTGATGCCTTGCAGCTCCAGCTTCATCGCGGGTCCTGCCTCATGCCTGCTACCTCACGGGTGGGGACTCGGGGGACAGTATGGCGTCCCCTCGGGTGGACAGCGTAGCGGCCCGGCCCTGGTGGGCCGGGCCGCTACGACGGTGGGTCGTCAGACCGTGCTTTCCGGTCGTCAGTTGGGAGCGTTCGGCGTCTCGATGACGAGCTCGCCGGAGATGATCTGCTCCTTGTACTCCTGGATCTTCGCGTCGAGCTCGGACGGGACCGCGTCGGCGAAGTCGTGGTAGTCGGCCAGGCCGACGCCCTCGTTCTCCAGGGTGCCGACGTAGGGCTCGTTGGTGAAGCCGCCGTTGAGGGTGTCGGTGATGACGCCCTCGACAGCCGCGCCGATGCCCTTCATGACGGAGGTGAGCATCAGGTCGGAGTACTCCGAGGCCGTGACGTAGCCGTCCGAGTCAACCCAGACCAGCTTGACGCCGTCGGCGGAGGCCGCCGCGGCAGCGGCACCGAGGCCGACCGGGCCGGCGACCGGCATGATGATGTCGGCGCCCTGGGCGATGAACTGCTCGGTCAGGGTCTGGCCCTGG
>JAAYYA010000216.1 GCA_012515595.1 Actinomycetales bacterium | reverse complement strand
GCAGGTCAGACCGACGGGACGGGGTCGGACGACTGATGGGTCTGCGCGAGACGCTCGACACCCTCAGCCTCGACCAGTCCGAGCTGGAGGCGCAGGAGGTCGCGGCCGAGTGTGCCCGCCCGGGCTGCACCCGCATCGCCGACCTGACCCCGCGCGCCCAGGTCTCGGTGACCGGCACCGTGCACAGCGTGGCCGTGCTCCCGGCGGGGCAGGCGCCCGAGCTGCGCGTCGAGCTCTATGACGGCACGGGGATCGTCGACGTGGTCTGGCTCGGTCGCCGCGCCATCGAGGGGATTGGCCCCGGCACCTACCTGACCCTGACCGGACGGGTGACGATGGTCGACGGCCGCCGCACGATCTTCAACCCCGGCTACGAGATGCTGCCCGGCCATGTCTGACCACGGGACCGGCGGGCCGGCCGCCCAGCAGGAGGTCGACGCCGTCGAGACGGTCGAGCAGGTCATCCGCCAGCGCGTCTCGGACGTGCTCGGTGGGTGGTACGGCTCCCTGGAGACCGCGCTGCCCACCGTCGCCTTCGTGGTGCTCTGGCTGATCCGCAACGAGGTCCGTCCTGCGCTGTATGCCGCGGCGGCCGTGGCCATCATCCTGCTCGGGATCCGCATCTATATCGGCGGCTCGGTGCGCTTCGTGCTGACCTCCCTGTTCGCCACCGCGATCGCGGCCTTCTTCGCGCTGCGGTCGGGCCAGGCCGAGGACGCTTTCCTCCCGGGCATCATCACCTCGGCCGCGTATGGCGTGGCGATGGTGGTCTCGATCCTCACCCGGTGGCCCGCGGTCGGCTTCGTCGTCGCCGCCGGCGACCCCCAGTTCGCCGAGCGGCCGACAGCGTGGCACCAGGACAGCGCCCTGGTCCGGGTGTGCTCCAAGCTGACCTGGGTGCTGGTCGCCCTGTTCGCGCTGCGCGTCGGTCTGATGCTGCCGCTCTACCTGGCCGGGGAGGTGGCCTGGCTCGGGGTCGCCAAGATCGCCCTCGGCTGGCCGGCCTACCTGGTGGCCATTGTGGTCATGGGACTCATGCTGGCGACCGGGCGGACACCGGTGACCGAGCCGGCGCCCGCCCACCGCGACGGTGAGCCGCGCGAGTAGCGCCTCAGCGCGTGCGGTACCGCGCGTAGATCAGACCGCTGTCGAAGCAGCGCTCCTCCACCCGCTCCAGCTCGAGACGCACCCCGTCGGGGAAGAACCGCTTCCCTCCGCCAACAGCGGTCGAGGTGATGAACAGGTGGTACTCGTCGACCAGCCCTGCCCTGATCGCCTGGGCGGCCAGGTTCGGCCCGTCGATGGTGAGGTCGCTGTCCGTCGTGGCCTTGAGCTCGCGCACCGCCTCCGGGTCGAAGCTCCGCTCGAGGCGGGTCCGCTCGCTGGACACCGACTCGAGGGTTGTGGAGTAGACCACCTTCTCCGCAGCCTGCCAGGCGCGGGCGTAGTCCAGGATGTGGGGTGGGGCGTCGGGCAGTGTGTGGGCGGTCTCCCAGAAGACCATCGTCTCGTACATCCGCCGGCCGTAGAGGAACGTGCCGATCGAGTCGTAGAGGCCGTTGATGAAACTGTGCACCTCCGGGTCCTCGGCGGCGCCCGGGCCGAGGTCGCCCTCGTCCGCCTCCACGTAGCCGTCGAGCGAGGTGATCATGCCGTAGATGAGCTTGCCCATAGGACTCCTTCGGGACGGGCGTGGGCCTATCAACGATGCTGCCCGATCAGACCCGCCCCCGGCGCGGAACTCATCGGCCGGGTCGGGCTTTCGCGAGTCCCCGCGCGGTCGCGGCGACGAGGAGACCCACCAGGGCGCCGGTCCAGTTGTGCACGAGGTCATCCGACTGGCACGAGCGGCCCAGGGCAGGCAGGGCGTACTGGATGAGCTCGATGATCGGAGGCAGGAGAAGGATCACCACCGCACCGATCACGGCCTGTGACCTGGGGAGCAACACCACGGACACACCCCACAGGACGAAGACCCAGACGTTCAGCGCATCGTGGCCGAGCGACAACACCTGGCTGGGTCGCACGAGTCGCCAGGAGTCCAGTCCGCACCAGCGACTGCCGCCAGAGTCTCCGCTGGGCGTGAGCGTGATCAACAGGATGCCGAGCAGCACGACGGAAAACACCGTCCAGCCGGCTGCTCCGCGCTGCCCGCGACGCAGGGTGACAGCCAGGGTGATGGCGGCCGCGACCAGGAGGAACCCGGCAACCGCGAGCGCCCAGGGCGGCACACTGCGAACGTAGGCCTCCATCATGCAGAGATGCTCTCACCGCGAGCCCCTCAAGAGGCGACCATGAAGTTCAGGCGGCGCGCCGAGTGTCGCGACTCTTGACCCCCGGGTCCGCATCTGCGACAAGAGTCGGCACACTCGGCGACCCTCGAGGCGGTGGCACCCCCGTGGGTCCTGTCCGTCAGTGAAGGGTCAGCTCGGGTCTAGCAGTGCGACGAGCTCCATGTGGTGGGTCATCGGGAAGGCGTCGAAGGCCCGCAGGTCGCGCAGGGAGTAGCCGTGCTCGGTGAGGTAGCCCACGTCGCGGGCCAGCGCGGCGGGGTCGCAGGCCACGTAGGCGATCGCCCGTGGGTCCAGGGCCGCGACGTCCCGGCAGACCTGGCGACCAGCCCCCGTGCGCGGGGGGTCGAGGACGACGATGTCGACGGTCTCCCCGCCCCGCACCAGGCGGCGGACGGCCCGGTCGACCCGGTCCCGCACCACCTCGACACCGGTGAGGTCAGCCAGGTTGCCGCGTGCGTGGTCGGTGGCCACCCGGTCGTTCTCCACTGCGGTGACCGAACCCTCCGGGCCAACGCGGCGGGCGAGGGCGGCGGCGAACAGGCCCACCCCGGCATACAGGTCCAGGGCCGCCTCGCCGGGGCGGGGAGCCAGCCAGTCGAGGGCGGTGGTGACGAAGGTCCGCGCGGCGCCCGGGTGCACCTGCCAGAACCCGCGGGCGGACACGCCGAGCTCGAGGTCACCGTCAGCCAGCAGCACCCGCTCGCGCACCGTCGGCACCGGGCCCTCGGGCACCGGCACGAGGACCGGCTCGCCCACCGACGGCGCGACGACGTCCACGGCGGCCGACCCCGGGAAGAGGGTGTCGAGGACACCGGTCCCGACCACCCGGCGATCGGCGATCAGGCAGTCGTCGACCGGCACGACGTCGTGGCTGCGGTGCCGGCGCAGGCCGGGGCGGCCGGTCTCGTCGATGGCGAACTCGACGCGGGTGCGCCACCCCAGCCCGTCTGCATCCCCGGGCACAGCCTCGACCACGACATCTCGCCCGAGGTGCCGGGGCAGGTCGATCCCGGCCAGCCGGGTGAACTGCTCGAGCACCACCGCGAGCTTCAGGTCCCGCTGGGCACCGACCTCGACGTGCTGCCAGTCGCACCCGCCGCAGCGCCCGGGTCCAGACCAGGGACAGGGCGGGGTGACCCGCCCGGGACCCGGGCGCAGCACCTGGACCGCGTCGGCTCGCAGGAAGCGGCCCCCCGGACCGACCTCGGTGACGGTCGCCCGGACCCGTTCGCCGGGGATGGTGTGCCGCACGAAGACGACCTGGCCCTCGTGGCGCGCCACGCA
The DNA here is from genome assembly GCA_012515595.1 of Actinomycetales bacterium. Lineage (GTDB taxonomy): Bacteria > Actinomycetota > Actinomycetes > Actinomycetales > Dermatophilaceae > Ornithinicoccus. The sequence continues at coordinate 7,102 of JAAYYA010000216.1, read as the reverse complement.
GTGGCCTCCGTGGGCGACCGGGCCGACCTCGAGGTCCAGCACGTCGCCAACGGCGAGGGCGTCGGTCTCGGCGGGGCCCGTGGCGCCGTGGGCGTCGGCCTTTGCGCGGTCCGTGGCGCCGTGGGTGCGGGGGGCGCCCTCGTCAGTCGTCATCCAGCCCCTCCTGCTGCCACGGCACGGTCACCAGCATCACACCACGGGTCCGCAACAGCCCCGTGCGCAGCCGCTCCAGGGTCCGGTCGCGGACCAGCCGGCTCCACCAGCGTTCGCGCGCGACATACTCTGCGACATAGACGACCACGACGTCCCGGGGCCGGTCGCGCTGGACCCGGCGGACGTAGTCGATGACCGGGCGCACCGACTCGCGGTAGGGGGAGTCGAGCGTGCGCAGTGTGACCGGCAGCTCGCGCCGGGTCCACTCCTCGCGCAACGCCTGGGTCGTCTCGGGGACCACGTCGACGGTGACGGCCTCGAGCGTCGGTGGCCGGGTGGCGCGGGCGTAGGCCAGCGCCCGCATCGTGGGCCGGTCCAGGCGCGGCACGTAGACGAGGGCGTGCACCCGGGACGGCACCACCTGGCTCTCGTCGGCGCCCTCGGCGGCCAGCGAGACCTCGTTGTCCATCGTGCGGTGATAGCGGTAGACCATGGTCATCCCCATCCAGATGAGACCGATCGCGAGCAGGGCGACGCCCGCCCCGTGGGTGAAGCGGGTGAGCAGCACGATCAGCAGGACGGCGGCCGAGACGGTGACCCCGACCTGGTTGATGGTGCGGCTGCGGATGATGCCCACGCGCTGGCGCAGGCTGATCTCGGTGCGCAGCCGGCGGTTCCAGTGGCGCACCATGCCGGCCTGGCTGAGCGTGAAGGAGATGAACACCCCGACGATGTACATCTGGATCAGCTCGGTGACGGTGGCCCGGTAGACCAGGACCAGCGCGGCGGAGGCGGCAGCCAGCAGGAGGATGCCGTTGGAGTAGGTGAGCCGCTGCCCGCGGACCACCAGCCCCCGCGGGAGGAACCGGTCGCGGGCCAGGCGGGAGGCCAGGACCGGGAACCCGTTGAACGCGGTGTTCGCGGCGACGAAGAGCATCACGCCGGTCGTGACCGCCACGAGCAGGACCCCCGGGCTGCCGAGCCCGAAGACGACCTTGGAGAGCTGGCCGAGCACGGTGTCCTGCACGAAGTCGGGGCCCACCGGCTCGCCCTGCAGCCGGATCTGCTGCTGCGGGTCGACGGCCAGCTGGATGCCGGCCTCCCGCGTCAGGACGAGGACCGAGACGGTGATCGTGATCGAGCACGCCGCCATGATCGCCAGGATCGAGGCCGCGTTGCGGCTCTTGGGCCGCTGAAGGGCCGGCACCCCGTTGGCCACGCCCTGCACCCCGGTCAGCGCCACCGACCCGGAGGCGAAGGCCCGCAGCAGCAGGAAGACCAGGAAGAGACCGGTCACCTCCTCGTAGCCCGCCGCCGGGAGCAGCGTGTAGTCGGCGCTCGCCGCCCGGCCCAGGGACCCGGTCAGCCACTGGGTCCCGCCGACCACGATGAGCAGGCCGATCGCCCCCAGGAAGGCGTAGACCGGCACGGCCAGCGCTCGCCCCGACTCCCGGACGCCCCGGAGGTTGAGCAGCGTCAGCAGCGCGATGAGGCCCGCCGCCACGGCGGCCTCGTAGCCGCGCAGGAACCCCAGGGCGGCGGCCGCGTTCTGCACGCCCGCCGACACCGAGACCGCCACGGTCAGGATGTAGTCGACGACGAGGGCGGCGCCGACCGTCACCCCGGCCCGCGGGCCCAGATTGTCCGAGGCGACCTCGTAGTCCCCGCCGCCGCCGGGGTAGGCGTGGACCGTCTGACGGTAGGAGGCGACGATGACCAGCATTACCAGGCCGACGGCGACGCCGACCTCCCAGGAGTAGAAGTAGACCGCGGCACCACCGGCCAGGGCGAGGGTCAGGACGATCTCGTCCACGGCATACGCCACGGAGGACAACGCGTCGCTGGCGAACACCGGCAGGCCGAGCCGGCGGGGCAGGAGGGTGTCGCTGAGCCGGTCGGTGCGCAGGGCGCGACCGATGAGAACCCGCTTCAGCAGGCTGCCCGACTCCATGCGGCCACTCTAGGGACATCCGGGCCCCCGGCGGGGTAGCGTCGGCACCGTGCACTTCGTCATCATGGGCTGCGGCCGGGTGGGGGCCACCCTGGCGCAGAGCCTGCTCACCCGCGGCCACGAGGTCGCCGTGATCGACCAGGACCCGGCGGCCTTCCGCCGCCTCGGCCCGGACTTCCCCGGGCGGCGCATCAAGGGCGTCGGCTTCGACCGGGAGGTGATGAAGGACGCGGGGGTGCCGCAGGCCTACGCCTTCGCCGCCGTCAGCAGCGGCGACAACTCCAACATCATCGCCGCGCGCGTGGCGCGGGAGACCTTCGGGGTGGAGCGGGTCGTGGCCCGGATCTACGACCCCCGCCGCGCCGAGATCTTCCAGCGGCTCGGCATCCCGACCGTGGCGACCGTGCGGTGGGCGGCGGACCAGACGCTGCACCACATGCTGCCCGAGGGGAGCACCCCGGACTACTTCGACCCCAGTGGGGCGCTGGTGCTGGGGCAGGTCCACGTGAACGCGCACTGGATCGGGCGGCGCCTCACCGAGATCGAGGAGACCTTCGGCTGCCGGGTAGCCTTCGTGACCCGCCTGGGCGACGCGATCATCCCGCGGACCGACACCGTCTACCAGGAGGGCGACGAGCTGCACCTCGTGGCGGAGCGCGGCTCCCTGCCCGAGCTGGAGCACCGGCTGGACACCGTCGGGCCGGCGGACTGAGGAGGCAGGGTGCGAGTCGCGGTCATCGGCGCCGGCAGCGTGGGCGTGTCCATCTGCAAGGAGCTCCTCCACAACGGCCACGACGTCCTGGTCATCGACCGGGACGCCACGCCCGAGCGCACCTCGATGGTGCCCGCGGCGGAGTGGATCATCGGTGACGCCTGCGAGATCAGCACGCTGACCTCCGCGGCGCTGGAGACCTACGACCACGTCGTGTGCGCGACCGGTGACGACAAGGTCAACCTCGTCGTCTCCTTCCTGGCGCGCACCGAGTTCGCGGTGCCGCGCACCGTCGCCCGGGTCAACAACCCCCGCAACGAGTGGCTGTTCGACGACTCCTGGGGCGTGGACGTGGCCGTGTCGACGCCCCGCCTGATGACCGCGCTCGTGGAGGAGGCGGTCTCGGTGGGGGAGATCGTGCGGCTCTTCGAGTTCCAGCACGGTGCGGCGCACATGGTCGAGCTGACCCTGCCCGAGACGAGCCCGTATGCCGGGGCGCGGGTTGGTGACGTGCCCCTGCCGGACGGCACCTCGCTCATCACCATCCTGCGGGACGGCCAGGCGATCAAGCCCAGCCCCGACGAGGCGATCGAGGCCGGCGACGAGATCCTCTTCATCTGCCCGCCCGAGGCCGAGCACGACCTGGCGCTCACCCTCAACCCGGAGAGCCGCACCCGCCTGCGCGGGGAGTCCGAGGAGGACTGACCGGAAAATCCCGTGCGTCTGTCGGTGGCCGGTGTGACGCTGGAACGGTGACGATCACCGCGACAGACCTCACCGCCCGGCTGCGCGACTTCGTGCGCGGCACCCTCCTGACCCCGCAGGACCCGGACTACGAGGAGGCCAGGCGGGTCGAGGCCAGGGCGGTCGACGTCCGGCCCCTGGCGATCGTGCGTGCGCTTGACGCCGAGGACGTGCAGGCCGTCGTCGCCGCGGTGTCCGGCTCAGGGGTGCCGTTGGCGGTGCGGGGCGGCGGCCACAGCGCGGCCGGGCACGGCACGGTCGAGGCCGGCGTGGTGCTCGACCTCGCCGGGCTCACCGAGCTCGACATCGACGTCGCCGGGCGCACCGCGCGGGCCGGGGCAGGGCTCACCGCGGGGGACTACGCCCGCGCAACGGCGGAGCACGGGCTGGCCACCGGCTTCGGCGACACAGCCGCGGTGGGCATCGCCGGCATCACGCTGGGCGGCGGGCTCGGGCTGCTCAGCCGCCGCTACGGCCTGACCGTCGACGCCCTCCTGGGGGCCGAGGTCGTGACGGCCGACGGGCGGCTCCGCGCCGTCGACGCGGACCACGATCCGGACCTGTTCTGGGCGCTGCGCGGGGGCGGCGGCAACTTCGGTGTCGTCACCTCGCTGACCTTCCGGCTCGAGGAGCTGGGGGAGACGACCGGCGGGCTCCTGGTGCTGCCCGCGACCCCCGAGACGCTGTCCGGCTTCTTGGCCGCGAGCGCTCGGGCACCGCGCGAGCTGACCACCATCGCCACCGTCATGCCGTGCCCGCCCGTGCCGTTCGTCGACGAGGCGCACCACGGCGTGCCGGTCATCTTCGGCACCGTGCTCCACGTCGGCACCCCCGACCAAGCCGCGGTGGTCCTGGCGCCGCTCCGCGCCCTCGCCGAGCCGCTCGCCGACCTGGTCCACACCGCGCCGTATGCCGAGCTGCTGGGCTGGGAGGAGATCCCCCGGTCGGTCTTCGCCTCGCGGACCAACTTCCTCGAGCAGGTCGACCCCGCGACGGCGGGACGGGTCATCGCCGCGATCTCGGACGGTCCCGGGCCGGTGCGGATGGCGCAGTTCCGGGTGCTCGGCGGCGCGATCGCCGACGTGGCGGACGACGCGACCGCCTACGGCTTCCGGGACCGGGCCGTCGTGACCTACCTGGCCTGCCTGGCCGACGGTCCCGAGGGTCTGCCCGAGGCCGCCGACTGGGCCGACGGCCTCCTGGCGGTCCTCGACCAGGGCGACCACACGGCATACGTCAACTTTGTGGGGGCACCCGGGCCGAGGACGGCGCAGGACGCCTATCCACCCGCGACCTGGGAGCGGCTGCGCGCGGTCAAGGCCGCCTACGACCCGGACAACTTGTTCCGGCGCAACCACAACATCCCGCCCGCGGTGGTCTAGCCGAGTCCGGGCCGCTGCCGGCCGCCCACCCGTGGGTTAGGCAAGCCTTCCGTGGACGCCTCCGGTGACGTGCGGGAGACTGGGTCGCGAGGACGGTTCTGTGATAGAACTATCTTGACGTCAAGATAAATCTGAGAGGAGTCGGCGTGAGCGACACGACCAACAGTTTCGGGGCCAAGGGCACCCTCCAGGTAGGTGACGCTGGTTACGAGATCTATCGCATCACCGGCCTCGAGGGTGCCGAGACGCTGCCCTACAGCCTGAAGGTGCTGCTGGAGAACCTGCTGCGCACCGAGGACGGCAAGAACATCACCGCCGACCACATCAACGCGCTGGCGCAGTGGGACGAGAACGCCGAGCCGGACACCGAGATCCAGTTCTCGCCGGCCCGCGTCCTCATGCAGGACTTCACCGGTGTGCCGTGCATCGTCGACCTCGCCACGATGCGTGAGGCGATGGCCGACCTGGGTGGGGACCCGGCCAAGATCAACCCGCAGGTGCCGACCGAGCTGGTCATCGACCACTCCGTGATCATCGACGTCTTCGGGCGTGCGGACGCCTTCGAGCGCAACGTCGAGATCGAGTACGAGCGCAACGGGGAGCGCTACCAGTTCCTGCGCTGGGGCCAGACCGCCTTCGAGGACTTCAAGGTCGTCCCGCCGGGCACCGGCATCGTCCACCAGGTCAACATCGAGCACCTGGCCCGCACGGTCATGACCCGTGAGGTCAACGGTGAGCTCACGGCCTACCCGGACTCGTGCGTGGGCACCGACTCCCACACCCCGATGGTCAACGGCCTGGGCGTGCTCGCCTGGGGCGTGGGCGGGATCGAGGCCGAGGCGGCCATGCTCGGCCAGCCCGTCTCGATGCTCATCCCCAAGGTCGTGGGCTTCAAGCTCACCGGCGAGATCCCCGCCGGCACGACCGCCACGGACGTGGTGCTGACCATCACCGAGAAGCTGCGTGACCACGGGGTGGTCGGCAAGTTCGTGGAGTTCTACGGCGCCGGCGTGGCGGCCGTCCCGCTGGCCAACCGGGCCACGATCGGCAACATGAGCCCGGAGTTCGGGTGCACCGTCTCGATGTTCCCGATCGACGGCGTCACCCTGGACTACCTGCGGCTGACCGGTCGGTCCGACGAGCAGGTGGCCCTGGTCGAGGCCTACGCCAAGGAACAGGGCATGTGGCTGGACGAGAACACCCCGGAGGCCCGCTACAGCGAGTACCTCGAGCTGGACCTGTCCACCGTCGTCCCGTCGATCGCCGGGCCGAAGCGCCCGCAGGACCGGATCGCGCTGACCGAGTCGAAGCGACAGTTCCACGCCGACCTGAAGAACTACGTGCTCAACGGCAACACCATCGAGAAGAGCGCGGTCGACCAGGAACTGCGTGACACCTTCCCGGCGTCCGACTCCCCGTCGCACGACGTTCACGAGGAGTCCGAGGAGGCCGGCCGGCCGGTCCACTCCCCGCCGCTGGCCGCGGGCATCACCCGGGCAACCAACCCGGTGCCGGTGACCATCGACGGCCAGGCGTGCGAGGTCGACCACGGCCACGTGGTCATCGCCTCGATCACCTCCTGCACCAACACCTCCAACCCCTCGGTGATGATGGGTGCGGCGATGCTGGCCAAGAACGCCGTCGAGCGGGGCCTGACCGTCCCGCCGTGGGTGAAGACCTCGATGGCGCCCGGTTCCAAGGTCGTCACGGGCTACTTCGACAAGGCGGGGATGTGGCCCTACCTGGAGAAGCTCGGCTTCCACCTGGTGGGCTACGGCTGCACCACCTGCATCGGCAACTCCGGCCCGATCATCGAGGACGTCAGCCGGGCCGTCAACGAGCACGACCTGTCGGTCGCCTCGGTGCTGTCGGGCAACCGCAACTTCGAGGGCCGCATCAACCCGGACGTCAAGATGAACTACCTGGCGTCCCCGCCCCTGGTCATCGCCTACGCGCTGGCCGGGACGATGGACTTCGACTTCGAGACCGAGCCGCTGGGCGTGGACACCGAGGGCAACGAGGTCTTCCTCCGTGACATCTGGCCGGACGCCGAGGAGGTCGAGCAGGTCATCGCCAACTCGATCAGCCGCGACATGTTCACCGAGGACTACGCCGACGTCTTCGCCGGTGACGAGCGGTGGCAGAGCCTGCCGACGCCGG
>JAAYYA010000215.1 GCA_012515595.1 Actinomycetales bacterium | reverse complement strand
GCCTGCCGCGGCGCCCATCCCTGGGCGACGAGGTCACGCATCTGACGGAGACGATCCAGATCGTCGTCGTCATACACCCGGTAGCCGCCGTCGGTGCGCTCCGGGCGGACCATGCCGTAGCGGCGCTCCCAGGCCCGCAGGGTGGCCTCGGGTACCCCGGTCAGGTCCGCCGCCCGCTTGATGGTGTACATGGTCCCGCCCATCCTAGCCACCCCTTTGACAAACATTGGACAATCCACGGGAGGCCGCTGACGTGCTGGGGTCATGCCGAGGAGGCGGGTATGGTCCACCGTCCGCCTGACGCTCCTTGGCGGCGGGTGACACCAGATGGCACCGCGCGAGAGGAAACGGCACGCGGAGTTCAGGTATAGTGATCCCGCGCCGGATCGCTCCGGCGTGTTGTTTGCGCAGGTCAGATCACCTCTGACCACGCAGACCCGGCCAGGTAGCTCAGTTGGTACGAGCGTCCGACTGAAAATCGGAAGGTCGGCGGTTCGACCCCGCCCCTGGCCACCACCCACAGGACCGCACGTCAGCCCGGCTGACGTGCGGTCCTGGCGTTTCGGGGTCGCCGCGGGGGCCTCGCGCCCGACCTGTCCGTGCCCGCACGGGGCAGGATCTCGCCGGATGGGGCGGACGACTACGCTTGCGTCCACGCCCGAGCCGACCGGGCGGCATACTCGGCACTCACCCTGGAGCACGACATGGCCCGCACCCGCCTCTCCCTCCTCGCCACCCTCTCGGCCGCGGCCGTCCTGCTCACCGCGTGCGGTGGCGACGGCGAGGAGCCCGACCCGACCACCGACGCCGCCGAGACCGACGACTCCGCCGACGCGGCCGACACCGGCACCGCCGACGACGAGGCGACCAGCGAGGCCGCGGACGCCGGCGCGTGCTCCCCCGACTCCCTGGAGACGGTGACCGCGGGGACGCTGACCCTGAGCACCTCCGAGCCGGCCTTCGAGCCCTGGATGGTGGACGACGACCCGACCAACGGGGAGGGCTTCGAGTCCGCGGTCGCCTACGCCGTGGCCGAGCAGCTGGGCTTCGAGGCCGACGCGGTCGAGTGGGTCCGCAACCCGTTCGAGGGCACCATCGCTCCGGGCCCGAAGAACTTCGACCTGGCGATCAACCAGTTCTCGATCACCGAGGAGCGCAAGCAGGCGGTGGACTTCACCTCCGGCTACTACGACGTGCGGCAGGCCGTGGTCTCCAAGGAGGGGGCGGGGGCGGCCGACGCCACCAGCCTGGCCGACCTCAAGGACAGCCTGCTGGGCGCCCAGGTCGGCACCACGAGCCTGGACTCGATCCAGGAGTCCATCGCCCCCACCCAGGACCCGCTGATCTTCAACAGCAACGAGGAGGCCAAGCTCGCCCTGGACAACAACCAGGTCGACGCGATCGTGGTCGACCTGCCCACGGCGTTCTACCTGACCGCGGTCGAGATCGAGGGCGGCGTCATCGTCGGGCAGCTGCCGCTGACCGGTGACACCGAGCAGCTCGGCTTCGTCCTCGACCTGGGCAGCCCGCTCACCGACTGCGCGACACAGGCGGTCGACGCGCTGCGGGAGGACGGCACCCTGGACGACCTGGCGACCGAGTGGCTCGCCGACGTCGCGGGAGCCCCCGAGCTGCAGTGATCCTGAAGCTGCCGTGACCCCCGAACTGACGTGACCCTGGAGCAGCCGACCCCGCTCGAGCTGTCCCGCCGCAGCCTGCGCGCGCGACGCTCGCGCCGGTCGACCCTGACCGCGCTGGCCAGCACCCTGGTCTTCGCGACGGTGCTCTACCTGGCCGTCACCAGCGCCCCGGGCTGGCCGCGCACCCAGGCGACCTTCCTCAACCCGCAGGTCGCGTGGGAGTCGCTGCCCAAGATCCTCGAGGGGCTCTGGCTCAACATCCGGGTGCTCGCGGTCGCCGCCGTCGCCACCCTCGTCCTCGCGCTCGTCGTGGCGCTGCTGCGCACCCTGCGCGGGCCGGTCTTCCTGCCGCTGCGGCTGCTGGCCACCGGGTTCGTCGACCTGTTCCGCGGGATCCCGCTGATCGTGCTGCTCTACCTCATCGGCTTCGGCGTCCCGGCGCTGCGTTTCACCGACGAGCGGATCAACCCGGTCTACCTCGGCACGGTGGCGCTGGTCCTCACCTACGCCGCCTACGTCTCGGAGGTCTTCCGCGCCGGCATCGACAGCGTCCACCCCAGCCAGCGGCTCGGCGCCCGCTCCCTCGGGCTCAGCTACGGCCAGTCGATGAAGCTGGTCGTGCTGCCGCAGGCGGTCCGCCGGGTCACCCCGCCCCTGCTCAACGACTTCGTCGCGATGCAGAAGGACGTGGGCCTGATCTCCCTGCTCGGTCCCCTCGACGCGGTCCGCGCCGCGCAGATCGCCTCGCAGAGCACCTTCAACTTCACGCCGTATGTCGTGGCCGCCCTCCTCTTCGTCCTGCTGTCCGTCCCGACCGCGCGCCTGGCCGACTGGGCCTCCGCCCGCGCGACCCGCCGCGAGCAGAGCGGGGCCGCGCTGTGACCCGCCGCAGGTCTGCCCGCAACGACGGCCGTATGCCGTCCGGTCCCGTCGCGCGGGACACCTCCCTGGATCTCCCGCCGGGTCCGCGGCGCAGCGAGGAGGTCGTGCTCGACGTGCGCGGCCTGGTCAAGGCCTACGACGACACCGCGGTGCTCCGCGGCATCGACCTCACCGTCGCCGAGCACGAGGTCGTCACGCTCATCGGCTCCTCGGGCTCCGGCAAGTCGACCCTGCTGCGCTGCGCCGGGGTGCTGGAGCCGATCAGCGACGGGCAGATCCTGCTCGACGGCCAGGACATCAGCGACCCGCGGGTCGACGCCGACGGCGTGCGGGCGCGGTTCGGCGTGGTCTTCCAGGCCTTCAACCTGTTCCCGCACATGACGGTGCTCGACAACATCACGCTGGCCCCGCGGGTGGTGCACGGAGTGCCGGCGAAGGAGGCCCGGCAGCGGGCCGAGGCGCTGCTGGACCGGGTCGGGCTGGCCGACAAGGCCGACGCCTACCCCGACCGGCTCTCCGGCGGCCAGCAGCAGCGGGCCGCGATCGCCCGGGCCATCGCCGTCGAGCCCCGGGTCCTCCTGCTCGACGAGATCACCTCGGCACTGGACCCCGAGCTGGTCGGCGAGGTGCTGGCCCTGGTGCGCGAGCTCGCCGGGGGCGGGGCCACGATCCTCATGGCGACCCACGAGATGGGCTTCGCCAAGCAGGTCGCCGACCACGTGGTCTTCCTCGACCAGGGTGTCGTCTGCGAGGAGGGACCGCCCGCCCGGGTGCTGGGCGAGCCGACCCAGCCGCGGACCCAGGAGTTCCTGCGACGCGTCATCGACGCCGGGCGTCTCTGACACCGTCTCGACGATCGTGCAACGCGGCGGCGGGGCCAGCGCGTCTATCCCCCAGGGTCCGCCGACGGACCCGGAGGAGGGGAAGCACGATGAAGCCGTCTCGCCTGACCGCCGTCCTGGCCGCCACGACCCTGGCCACCGCCCTGGCCGCGTGCGGCGCCGAGGACGCGCCGACCGTGGAGGAACCACCGGCAGCCACCCAGACCCCCGACGACACGGGGGCCACGACCGCGCCCGACGACACCACGCCCACCACCGACGCCGCACCCACGACCGAGGATCCTGGCGAGGACGACACCGGACAGGAGGAGGAACCCCCGGCGACGGACCTGCCGACGGACCCCACGGCATACTCCGACGTCTTCGTCCAGGCCTGGGTGGACCAGGACGAGGGCCTGCTGGAGCAGATGGCCTCCGATCCCGTCATCCTGGAGCAGATGACCCACTGGGGCGGCCACGGCTGGACCCGTGGTGAGCCGACCACGGGCGAGGACGGCACGGTGACCCTCCCCTACTCCGACGAGCAGAACATGGAGCTGGAGGTACGGGTCTCCCCCGAGCAGATCGAGGCGGGGGCGCCCGGCGTGGTCGCGGTGAGCGTCCGCGAGGGCCCCTACCCGATCCCCAGCTCCGCGGAGGACTACGCCGCAGCGTTCGTCAACGCGGCAGGGACCGGGGACGAGGAGTACCTGGAGCGGCTCGGCTCCGACACGGCGATCAACTCGGTCGACGTCTGGGATGACTTCGTGTGGGGCACGTCCGGGGTCTCCGAGGACCTCGAGGACGGGGTCGCCGTGGTCACCTTCGCCGGTGAGGACGATGTCGTCCTGAGGGTCCTGGTCGACCGTGAGCTGGCCGAGGCTGCCGCACCGGACGCCGTGATCAACGCCCTGATGGACGGCGGCCTGCCGGAGATGGGCATCGAGGACTACACCCTGGCCTTCGTGCTGGCCCTGGCCGAGGGCGATCCGGTGGTGATGCGGTACTACGGCACGGAGGAGGTCGTCGACGCGGTCGTCGGACAGCTCGGCACCGACGGGGGTGGCGACTGGTCGCGCACCGGCGTGGAGGAGCACGGCGACCAGGTGGTCGTCACCTACGCCGACGCCGTCTCCGGCGCCGAGCTGGTGCTGACGGTGGACGTCGAGACCGTCGCGGCCCACGACTACGAGGGGATCGTGGCGGTCGAGGTCCGCCCCTGAGGCGCGGGGTCGCGGTTCCCTCTTCGCGGCGGACGCGGCACAATGGCAGATCATGCTGCCGCACCGCAGCCGTCGGGACCGCCTGGTCGAACGGGTGGCCAGGGTGTGCGCGCGTGCGCAGGACCCCCTGGAGCTCTTCGAGTCGGTGGCCGGACTGGTCCGCGCGGAGGTGCCCTACGCGTCGGCGGGGTGGATCCTCATCGACCCTGACACGATGCTCATCAACGCCGTCTACGGCGAGGACGTGGACCACGCGCTGCACCGCGACCTCATCGCGTGCGAGCTGGCCGAGGACGACCTCAACAAGTTCTGGGAGCTGGCGCGGGAGGGCGTCGCGGCCGTCGCCCTGAGCGCGAGCACCGACGGAGAGCTGACGCAGAGCACCCGGTGGTCCAGGATCTACGGCCCGCACGGCTACGGCGACGAGCTCCGGGCCGTCTTCGCGACCGGGAAGGTGGCCTGGGGTCACGCCTGCCTGACCCGCAGCGCCGAGGACCCGTTCTACACCGCCGAGGAGGTCGACCTGGTCGCGGCCGTCGCCCCGCACGTGGCCAACGGCATCCGCACCTGCTACCTGCTCGGGGACCTGACCGGCGGGGCACCGGTCGAGTCGCCGGCGATGGTGGTGCTCGACGACGACGGCTCGGTGGTCTCGCTCACCGCGCAGGCGGCAGCGTGGCTCGGTGACCCGACGCAGGTGGACGCCACGATCGTGCTCCACGAGGTGGCCCAGCAGGCTCGTGCCCTGGCGGTGGGGGCGGTGAGTGACCGGCTGCCTGACGGCTCGGCCGGCGGCACGGCACCGGCCACGCCGCTGGACCAGCCGGCCATGGCGCGGGCCCGCTCCCGCGACGGCGAGTGGCTCGTGGTGCGCGGGGTCCGCCTGTCCGACGGGGACGGCACAGATCGGCCCGGCACCACCGCGCTGGTGCTCGAACCCGCCCGGCGCGCCGACCTGGCGCCACTGCTGCTCGGCCTGCACCAGCTCACCGACCGCGAGCGGGAGGTCACCCAACTGCTGCTCCACGGGATGTCCACCGGCGAGATCGCCCAGGAGCTCTGGATCAGCCCGGAGACGCTGCGCGGTCACGTGAAGTCGGTCTTTGCGAAGCTGGGCGTCTCGAGCCGTCCCGAGCTGGCGGCCCTGCTGTCCCACGAGCCGCGATCTCGCGTGCGACCCGCCGAGCCTGCCGGCCGACGAAGCCGGTGAGCCCCGGCCGGTAGACATAGCCCACGAAGCGCAGCCCCGGCAGCGCCTCCTGCGCCGACCGGGCCCACGGCATGCCCCGGTCGTCGAGCACGTCCAGGTGACCGGCGAGCCGGTCCAGCCCCGTGGCGTAGCCGGTCGCCACCAGCACGGCATCGGCACGCAGCCGCCCGCCGTCGGCCAGCACCACACCGTCCGCGTCGAGACCCGTCACGGCCGGCACCACCACGATGAGTCCGTCCCGGATCGACTCGATCACCTCCGGATCCACTATCGCCGTCCCGGCACCGCGGCGCTTCAGGCCGGAGATCGCCCCCTCCTGCGCCGGCGGCAGGCCGTATGCCGTGAGGTCGCCGACGACCCGTCGCTGCAGGGCGGCGAGCATCGCGTCCACGAGCCGGTCCGGCAGGTGGAGGAAGAGCGGCACGGGCAGGTCGGAGGGCGCGCCGCCGACCTCACGGAACAGGATGTTCGGCGGCGTCCGGACCGACAGACTGACGCGGCCCGCTCCCCCCGTGGCCAGGTCGTGGGCGAGCTCCAGCCCGGAGGACCCGGCACCGACGACGACCACGTCCTGCCCCTGGAACGGGGCGGGGTTGCGGTAGTCGTCCGGGTGGAGCACGGTCCCGCCGAAACCGGGGTCGTGAGCCCACTCGGGGAGCACCGGGCGGTTCGCCAGGCCGGTCGCCACCACCACGTGCCGAGCCGTCGCCTCCCCCTGGCTGGTCGTCACCCGCCACCGGTCCCCAGCGGGATCCAGCCGGTCCACCTCGACACCGGTGCGGATCCGCACGCGGTGCGCCTCGGCATACTGCCTGAGGTAGTCCACGTACTGGTCGCGCGTGGGGAACTGACCCCACTCCCGCGGGAACGGCGCCCCTGGCAGGTGGGAGTTGCGCCGGCTGGTGTTGAAGCGCAGTGCGTCGTAGCGACCCGCCCACGCTGCCGCGGGCCGGTCACCCTTTTCCAGCACGGTGGCGGACACCCCTCGCCTGCCGAGCTCGGCGGCGGTGGACAGCCCTCCCGGACCGCTGCCGATCACCAGGACCTCATCGTCCATGACTCCCTCTCCCCGGCCGACGGTCGGCCTGGTCCCTCCACCGTCGCTGCCGCGCGGCCGGTGGACCACCCCCCACCTGGGGGGTCTTGTGGTGGCGGCCGGTTGCGGGGCGGGCCGTCGGCCGGTAGGACGGAAGGGTGCCGTCGGTCCGCGACGGCGGGAGGGAGGAGCCGTGGCGCTGCCGATCGAGGACTACGGGGTGATCGGCGACCTGCACACGATGGCGCTGGTGGGCAACGACGGCTCGATCGACTGGCTGTGCCTGCCCCGGTTCGACTCCGGCGCCTGCTTCGCCAAGCTGCTCGGCACGGACGAGCACGGGTTCTGGCGGCTCGCGCCTGGGGGTGCCGAGCGGTGCACGCGGCGGCAGTACCGCGACGACTCGCTCATCCTGGAGACCGAGTGGGAGACGCCGGAGGGCAGCGTCCGGGTGATCGACCTGATGCCGGTGCGCGACCAGGCGGCCGACGTGGTCCGCATCGTGGAGGGGCTGACCGGCCGGGTCCGCATGCACACCGACCTGCGGCTGCGCTTCGACTACGGCCACATCATCCCGTGGGTGCGGCGCGACGGGCACCAGCTCTCGGCCATCGCCGGACCGGACTCGGTGTGGCTGGACACACCGGTCGAGGTCCACGGGCACGACCTGATGACGTCGGCAGAGTTCGATGTCGTCGCGGGCGACCGGGTGCCGTTCGTCCTGACCCACCACCCGAGCCACGAGCCGGAGCCGACCCGCCGGGACCCGGAGCGGGTGCTCGCCCGGACCGAGGAGTTCTGGGCGGAGTGGACCTCGCACCTGTCGTATGACGGCGGGTGGCCCGAGGCGGTGCGCCGCTCGCTCGTCACGCTCAAGGGCCTGACCTACGCCCCCTCCGGCGGCATCGTCGGGGCGGCCACGACCTCGCTGCCGGAGGACCTCGGCGGCTCCCGCAACTGGGACTACCGCTACTGCTGGCTCCGGGACGCGACCTTCACGCTGCAGGCGCTGCTCGGGACCGGCTTCGTGGAGGAGGCGGGTGCCTGGCGCGACTGGCTGCTGCGGGCCGTCGCCGGCGACCCGGCCGACCTACAGATCATGTACGGCATCGACGGCCGGCGCCGGCTGCCCGAGTACGAGCTGGAGTGGCTACCCGGCTACGAGGACTCACCGCCCGTGCGCATCGGCAACGGCGCGGCGGGACAGTTCCAGCTGGACGTCTGGGGCGAGGTCCTCGACATGCTCCACATCGCGCGGGAGTCCGGGCTCTCGGCGGCACCCGACGCGTGGGACCTGCAGCTGGCGATGCTGGAGTTCCTCGAGGGGAACTGGCAGCGGGCGGACAAGTC
>JAAYYA010000214.1 GCA_012515595.1 Actinomycetales bacterium | reverse complement strand
GACTCCCGCACGATCAGCTCGGGCTGGATCGACCCGTGTCGCAGCGGTGCCTCGCCCGTGGTGGCCGCGATCAGGAGGTCCATGCTCATGGTGCCCAACGCGGCGAAGTCCTGTCTCACGGTCGTCAGGGGTGGGAGGAAGTGTGCCGCGTCCGGCAGGTCATCGAAGCCGACGATGCTGATGTCCTGTGGCACGCGCAGCCCACGCTCGGTGAGGCCGTGCACGAGCCCGAGTGCCATCTGGTCGTTCGCCACGAACACCGCGGTGACCTCGTCGAAGACCGCATCCGTCCGCCCGATCCGGTATCCGAGGTCGCTGGTCCAGTCACCGATGATCGGCGCACGCACGGCAAGACCGGCAGTCTCCATCACGCTGCGCCAGGTCTCCAACCGGTCGCGCGCGTCCAACCAGTCCAGCGGTCCCGCGACATGCAGGATGTCGCCGTGCCCGAGCCCGATCAGATGCTCGACCGCCATCGCCGCCCCGGCGGCCTGGTCGACGGCGGCCGTGAGCAGCCCCTCGGGTGACTCGGGCGTGATGATGAGGGTCGGCAGGCCGGCCGCGCGGCGCGGGATCACCTCCAGGGAGGAGTGGCGCGGGGCCACCACGCACAGCGCGTCCACCCCTTGGGAGACCAGGTCGGCAATCGCGTCGCCGGCACTCACGTCGTCACCCTGCATCACGGAGTAGGCACTGACGGTGTAGCCGTGCCCCCGGGCCGCTCGCTCGAGAGCCCGCAGGGTGCTGTTCGGACCGTACTGGTTCGGCGCCTCGACCAGGACGCCGATCCGCATGGCACGCCGGGTGGCCAGTGCCCGCGCGATCGAGTTGCGTGTGTAGTTCAGCTCCTCGATCGTGCGCAACACCTTCTCCCGGGTCGAGGGACGGATGTTGGGATGGCCATTCAGCACCCGAGACACCGTCATGTGCGACACCCCGGCGGCCTCCGCGACGTCGTAAATGCTCGGCTTGCCCCGCCCGCGGGAGCCCTCGGCCGCTTCTACCTCAGTCAAGACCGACCCCTTTGCTCGTCCCGTCGCCTCTGGCGGTGATCTGCCGCCAAGACCGCCATGTTATCGCCAACACTGCAGCCCCGGCCGAGTGCCCGGGCGTGGCTCAGAGAGTCGTGGTCAGGCTTCCGACGCTGGGCTTGACGGCGTCACCCATCCTGGGAGCAGCACAACACCGTCTGGCCCGGCGGTGGTCGAGGGGCGAGACTGGTGCGTGGGAGGAGGTCGAGGACATGGGTGCTGACGAACCTGCAGAGGCGGCGCAGCTCATCGGACCGTGGTTCCACTCCCATGAGGAGGACAGTCCCGGGGTGGTGGTCTACCGGCCGGCGTCGTTCGCGTTCCCGCGAGCCCGGATGCCCCGTGACAGCATCACTCTCGGGCCAGACGGCTCGGCCGCGGTAGGACAGCCCGGCCCTGCGGACCGCGCCGATCAGACCCCGGCCACCTGGCACGTGGCCGGCAACCAGGTCGTGGTCGACACCGAGGGCGGGCGCACTCTCCGCCTCACTGTCGGTGAGCTGGACCAGACTGTGCTGATCATGAGGTCAGTGCAGCGGGAGGGACGGGACGATGACGAGCACACCATGGAGTGAGGGGCCAGAGAGCGGTGGCCACTTCACGCCCGCCACGCGCACCTGCGCCACCGACCGGGTGCACGAGCGCTTGCTGCGGGAGGTGCCCGGATATGCCGAGCGCCGGGCCGCGTGCGAGACCCAGACCTGGCGTGCCGAACGGACCGAAGGGGCACCGGGTCGGTCCGGCGTCACGACCATCCCCGTCGTGGTTCACGTCGTGCACCGCACGGACGCCGAGGACATCCCCGAGGAGCAGATCGCCTCGCAGATCGCGATCCTCAACGCCGACTTCCGCAACCAGAACCCCGACGGTGCCGCGGTCCCGGAGCCCTTCACCGGGCTCCGCGCTGATGCGCGGGTCATGTTCGAGCTGGCCACGACCGACCCCGATGGCAACCCGACGGACGGGATCACCCGCACCAGGACGACCGTCGAGGGCTTCACCGACGACGACACAGTGAAGTCGGCCGTGACTGGCGGCGCCGATGCGTGGCCGGCCGACCGCTACCTCAACCTGTGGGTCTGCCAGCTGGCCGCCGGACTGCTCGGCTACGCCCAGTTCCCGGGCGGCCCCGAGGCGACCGACGGCGTCGTCATCACGCACACGGCCTGTGGGAGCACCGGCACCGCCACCGCTCCGTTCAACCTCGGGCGCACCGCCACGCACGAGGTCGGCCACTGGCTGAACCTGCGGCACATCTGGGGCGACGACGGCACCGGCTGCCACGGCACCGACTTCGTGGACGACACCCCCAACCAGGGAGGTCCCAACACGGGCAAGCCCGTCTTCCCGATCATCTCCTGCGACAACGCACCCGACGGCGACCTGTTCATGAACTACATGGACTATGTCGACGACGGCGCGATGATGATGTTCACCCACGGGCAGGTGACCCGCATGCAGGTGGCGCTGGAGGGGATGCGCCCCACCATCGGCACCGTGAGTCCCGTCGACGAGGTCAGCCTGCCTCGGCCGACTCTGCCGCCCCTGCCGCCTTTCGCCGCTCACGGAGCGGGTCGATCACCAGGTCCTTGACGGCGTCGCCCGTGAGGACCACGCCGGCGACCAGCCACAGCCACCAGGGCCCCGGCAGGAACCCCCAGATCGCCACGGCCAGGGCCAGCAGGCCGACGAGCAGCTCGACGCCCGCCACGACCCTCCACAGCCGCTCCTGCTGCGGGGTCATCTCGGCGGTCTGCATCTCGGAGTAGGCCGCACGCGCCAGGTCGAGCCGGCCCTTGGTCTCGACCGGTTCACCGGCAAGCGCCGGGTCGTCGTCCTCACG
>JAAYYA010000005.1 GCA_012515595.1 Actinomycetales bacterium | reverse complement strand
TCGATGAGGAACCGGCCCAGCCCGCCCAGCCCGACGACCGCAGCGATGGTGGCGGTGGCGATGATCTGCAGCATCGAGGAGCGGAGGCCGGAGAAGATCAGCGGCAGCGCGCACGGCACCTCGACCTGCCAGAGCCGCTGCTGCCCGGTCATCCCCATGCCGCGGGCGGCGTCCCGGGCGGCGGGGTCGACCTGCTGGATGCCGGCGTAGACCCCGGACAGGATCGGCGGCATCCCGAGCAGCACCAGCACGATCAGGCTGGGCAGCTCGAAGGCCAGCTCGCCGCGGAGCCGGGGCAGCAGCAGGAGCGCGGCGATGAACAGCACGCCCAGGGAGGGGATGGCGCGGAAGGCGCTGACGAGGTTGACCAGGACGACGCGGCCGCGGCCGGTGTGCCCGACATACAGGCCGATGGGGATCGCGATGAGCGCCGCGACGGCCAGCGCGATGAACGACAGCCGCAGGTGCTCCAGGGTCTGGTCGGGGATGCTGCCGGCGCCGGACCAGTTGGCGGGGTCGGTGAGCCAGGCCCAGATGGTGGCGATCATGCGCGCACCACCCGCAGCCACGGGGTGAGCACGCGGGTCACCAGGAGGATGAGCAGGTCGAAGAGTATGGCGAGGAGCACGCAGGCGATGACCCCCACCACGATCGGTCCCATGGCCGAGCGGGAGAAGCCGTCGGTGAAGAGCATCCCCAGCTGGGAGACGCCGATCAGCGCGGCGACGGAGACCATCGAGACGTTGCTGACGGCCGCGACGCGCAGTCCCGCCGAGATCACCGGCACCGCCAGGGGCAGTTCGACGACGAAGAAGCGCCGCACCGGGCCGTAGCCCATGGCGGTCGCCGCCTGACGGACGTGGTCGGGGACCGACCCCAGCCCGTCGGCGACGGTGCGGGTGAGCAGCGCGATGGTGTAGAGCGTCATCGCCACGATGACGTTGAGCGGGTCGAGGATCTGGGTGCCGAGGATGCCCGGCAGCAGCACGAAGAGGGCGAGGGAGGGGATCGTGTAGAGGAGCCCGGTGCCGGCGATCACGGGCGGGTAGAGCCAGCGGCGGCGCAGCGCCACCCAGCCCAGCGGCAGCGAGATGAGCAGGCCGATCAGCAGCGGCAGCCCGGCGAGCCAGGCGTGGCTGACGGCCAGGTCCAGTACCTCGGACAGGTCGGTGCCGAAGATCCTCACGGGTGGTCGCCCCGCACGGCGCTGCCGTCATCCGCGGGCGTGCGAAGGTCCTCGGACCGGATGCTCGTGCCGTCCGCGCGCGGCGCGGCCTGGATCGCCGCGAGGACCTCCTCGGCACGGACCGTCCCGGCGAGCGCCCCGTCGCGCACGACCACTCCCCGGCCGCTGGGTGAGGAGAGCGCGGCGTCCAGAAGGGCACGCAGCGACCCGTCGGCCGAGGCCACCGTGCCGCCCCGGTGCAGGTGCTCGGGACCGACCGGGGCCTCCCCCACTTCGGCCGGCACCACCCACCCCTGGGGCCGGGACTCGGCGTCGACCGCGAGCAGCCACGCGTCGCCGCGACGCGCCAGCGGCTGCCCGAGTGGCACCGGCTCCTCCGGGTGCACCGGCACGTCGTGCCGCTGGAAGCTCAGCGCACGGTAGCCGCGGTCACGCCCCACGAAGTCGGCCACGAAGTCGTCGGCCGGGTGCGCCAGCAGGTCGGCCGGGCTGCTGAACTGCGCGAGCAGGCCGCCCTGCCTCAGCACCGCCACCCGGTGGCCGAGCTTGATCGCCTCGTCGATGTCGTGGGTGACCAGCACGATCGTGGTGCCGAGCTCGGCCTGCAGGCGCAGGATGTCGTCCTGCAGCCCTTCGCGCGCGATCGGGTCGACGGCGCTGAACGGCTCGTCCATCAGCATCACCGAGGGGTCGGAGGCCAGCGCCCGCGCCACTCCGACCCGCTGCTGCTGCCCACCGGAGAGCTGGGCGGGGTAGCGGGAGGCGAAGTCACCCGGCAGCCCCACCAGGTCCAGCACCTCGTGGGCCCGTGTCTCCGCCCGCGCGCGGGACCAGCCGTTGAGCCGCGGCACGGTCATCACGTTGTGCAGCACGGTGCGGTGCGGGAACAGCCCGGCGTGCTGGATGACGTAGCCGATGTCGCGTCGCAGCTTCGCCGCCGGCACCTGCGCGGTGTCCTGTCCGTCGATGAGGATCCGCCCGCTGGTGGGCTCGATCATCCGGTTGATCATCCGCAGCGAGGTCGTCTTGCCGCACCCGGACGGCCCGACCAGCACGGTGATCTCGCCGGTGCCCGCCTGCAGGGTGAGGTTGTCGACCGCCGGTGACCCCTCGGCATACTGCTTGGTCACGCCCTCGAGCCGGATCATCCCCCGACACTAACGGCGGCCCCCGGCCCGTGCCCTGTCAGAAGATGCTGTCGGAGACCGCGATCGGCTGGTAGGTGTCCCAGTAGCGGGCGTCGCGCACGTGCATCATCCAGGCCGCCCGCGGCCCGACGTAGCGCAGGTGCCAGGGCTCGTAGTAGTACCCGGTGACCGGCGTCCCGCCCTCGGGGTAGCGGATGATGAACCCGTAGCGGTGCGCGTTGGCGGCCACCCACTTCCCCTCGGGGCTGGTGCCGAAGCAGCTGCCACCGCAGGTCGGCCCGGCGATGTCGACGGCGAGGCCCAGCTGGTGCTCGCTGTGGCCGGCCTTGGCCGACAGCATCGAGGCCACCTCCTCGCCGTAGACGCTCACCCAGTACTCGTACGTCGCCTGCTGCGTCTCGTACGAGCGGAACGCGCTGGTGACGTAGAGCCCGCCCCGGCCGGCCGCGGCTGCACCGTCGAACAGCTCCTCCAGCATCACGCCGGTCTCCGGCCGCAGCCGGTGGGACGTGCCGCGCCACGACACCAGGTCCGGCGGGACGTACTTCAGCGGCTCCACCGTCAGGGCCTTGGTGAGCAGGTCGTAAAGACGCGAGGTGTCGCCGGACTCCATGCCGGAGAAGACGCCCAGCCGGCCCGCGGTCCGCAGCTGCTCGGAGCAGACGGCGGACTTCCCGCCGAGCGCCACGACCTTGTCCGGCGGGTGGGTGGCCACGCGTCGCCAGACCGGTTCGGTGACCACCCGGCAGGTCCCGGGCACCAGCAGGATCGGGCCGCGGGTCAGGACGCCACCGACGACGGCGTCGGCGACCGAGGAGCCGTTGGCCAGGTAGGTGCGGCTGCTCCCGTGCGGGAAGGCCCGGGCCGCGATCGCCGCCGAGGTGGCATAGCGGTCGTCTCCGGCGACGCGGTCCGTATGCCGTGTGCCGGCGGCGGCGGTCAGCGCCTGGTCGGTCACGACCACCGGTCCGCCGAGGGCCACGACCTCGGTCGGGTTGAGCGCCTCGATCGCCTCGAGCGTGCGCTGCGGCACCGTGGTCGCCCCGTTCCGCACCAGCAGGACGGGGCCGTCGGTGAGGGTACCGCCGGCGACGGCGTCGACGGAGTTGAGGTGCTCGGCGAGATAGACGGTGCCCGCGCCCTCGGGGAAGGCGCGGGCGGCGATGAGCGCCGCCGTGTCGAAGCGGTCGGCGCCGTCGACCCGGTCGGTGGGCCGCCCGTTCGCGGCTGCCTCGAGGGTGGTGTCGCAGATCGAGGTCGGGCCGCCGAGCGCGACCACCTGCACCGGGTCGACCCGGGCGATCTCCGCCCGCACCGCGGCCGGGACGCTGCCGCAGCTGCGGACCAGCAGGACCGGCCCGTCCGTGAGCGAGCCGGCGGCGATGGCGTCGGCGAAGACGTCGCCGCGCGCGAGATAGACGGTGTCGGCCCCCTGCTGGAAGGCGCTCCAGGAGATGCGGGCCGAGGTCTCGTAGCGGTCTTCACCGCCGAGCCGGTCCAGCGGCAGCGAGACGACCGGGTCGGCG
>JAAYYA010000213.1 GCA_012515595.1 Actinomycetales bacterium | reverse complement strand
GTCGAGCCGCAGGGCAGGTCGGTGCGGGTCACGAAGGTCTGCACCGGGACCCCGGCCTGCTCGCAGGCGAGACGGAACGCGGCGGCGCCGAGCCCATCGGTGGCGTACCGCGCCTGGGCGTTGACCTTCAGGACCGGCCCGCCGTTCATCCGCACGTGGTGGCCCGGTTCATGGCGGTCGGCGTAGTTCGGGCTGGTCGCGTGCGCCATGTCGCCCGAGGCGATCACGGTGCCAGCCAGGGCGCGGAGGAAGTCCTCGCGGGAGCCGCTGCGGGACAGGACGATCCGCTCAAGCGTGGCCGGGAGGAAGGTGGAGTGGGCACCACGCTCGGTGGTGCTGCCGACCTCCTCATGGTCGAACAGGGCGATGACGGGCACGAGTCCGGACGGTGGGCCGGCGTCGACGGCGGACGCCAACGCGAGCGTGGCCGCGAACGACGTCGCCAGGTTGTCCAGGCGGGCGGAGGCGAGCAGGTCCCGGTCACGGCCGATGCGGCGCGCGGGCGTGAGGTCGTGCGTCATCAGGTCCCACCCGAGGATGTCCTCGCGCTCCACGGCGAGGCGCTCGGCGACGAATCCGACGAAGTCGGCCGATTCATCACCCAGGCCCCAATGGGGCACCAGGTGCTGCTGCGGGTTGAGCTTGAGGCCGTCGGTGTTGACCGTGCGGTCCAGGTGCGGCGCGAGCTGCGACACGCGCAGGATCGGCTCGTCGACCAGCAGCAGAACCGGCTCGACGCCGGACGCGGCACGCACCGCGACCCGTCCCGAGAGGCCCAGGTCCCGGTCCAGCCAGCTGTTCAGGAGTGGCCCGCCGTAGACCTCCACGGCCAGCTGCTGCCAGCCGGCGCGGAGCACGTCGGGGCGTGGCTTGATCCGCAGGTTGGGGGAGTCCGTGTGCGCCCCGACCACGCGGAACGGGGTGGCCGGTCCCAGGTCTGACTCGGTGGACCAGGCGATCAGCGAGCCGCCGCGGACGGTCAGGTAGCGGCCCGGGGCGCTGGGCGTTGCCTCTGTCTCGGCGACCCGCACGAACCCGTGGTCCGCGAGCAGCGCGGCGGCGCTCTCCACCGCGTGGAACGGGGAGGGGGAGCCATCCAGGTATGCCGCCAGGCGAGTTGCGATGTCGTCCTCGTCGAAGGCGTGGGTCACCTCAGCCACCGAACTCGGTCAGCCCGTCGCGGGCCGAGTCCAGCCACTGCCGCCGCGCGTCGAGGGCTGCCTGGGCCTCGGCGATCTTTTTGTCGTTGCCGCTCGCCTTAGCCGCCTCGAGGTCCTGCTCCAGCCCCTGGACGGCCCGCTCCAGCTGGTCGACCATCGACTGTGCCCGGGCGTTGAGCTCCGGGTTCGTCTTGGTCCACTTCGCGTCCTCGAGGTCGCGCACTGCCTGCTCCACCTTGCGGAGCCGGCCCTCGATGCGGGACATGTCCTCGCGCGGCACCTTGCCGGCCTCGTCCCACTTCTCCTGGATGGTGCGCAGCTGGGTCTTGGCCGACTCGAGGTCCTTGACGGGGACCAGGGCCTCCGCCTCCTTGAGCAGTTCCTCCTTCACGGCCAGGTTGGCGCGGAACTCCTCGTTCTCCGCGGCCACAACTGCGTCCTTGGCGTCGAAGAAGGCGTCCTGGGCGGTCTTGAAGCGCTCCCACAGAGCGTCGTCGTCCGCCCGCTGGGCACGGCCGGCGCGACGCCAGTCCTGCATGAGCCGCTTGAAGGCGCCGGCGGTCGGGCCCCAGTCCTTGCTGGTGGAGAGCGCCTCGGCCTCGGCGACCAGCTTCTCCTTGGTCCGCTTGGCCTCGGCGTGCTGCGTGTCCAGCTCGCTGAAGAACGCCTTGCGCGACTTGTCGAAGGAGCTGCGGGCCGAGCTGAGCCGGTGCCACAGGGCGTTCTCCACGTCCTTGTCGAGCTTGGGGCCCTTCTTCTGGAGATTGCGCCACTCGTCGAGCATGCCGCGCATCTTGGCGCTGGCGGACTTCCACTGGATCTGGTGGACGTCCGCAGCGGCGAGGCCTTCTGCCTCGACCACGAGGGCCTCACGGACCGTTGTGGCCTCCGCCTTGGCCTGGGTCCGGCGCTCCGTCTCGGTGCGCTGCCGCTCCTTGACTGCGACCTCGATCTGGGCGACCCGCTCGCGCAGGGCGGGGAGGTCGCCAACGACGTTCGCCTCGCCGATCTGGTCACGCAGGGTCTTGAGCGACTCACGCGCCTCGTGGGCGGAGAGTTCGGTCTGCTCCAGCCGCTGCTCGAGCAGAAGAGTGTTGGCCGCGAGCTCGTCATACTTGCGGGCGAAGTAGGCCAGCGCCTCCTCGTGGGTCGCCTCGGGGTAGGACCCGACCGCCCGCTCCTCCTCGCCGTCCTTGACGTAGACGGTGCCGTCCTCCGCGACTCGACCGAAGGTGATCGAGTTCGAGGTGGACACCGGCGTGGCGGCCGGCGGCACGACGGGCGTCACCGCAGGCTTGCGGCCGGCGAGAGCTGCCGGCGAGGGGATCGGGCCCGGCTTGGGAGCTGCCGGCTTGGGGGCCGGGGCCGCCTCAGCGGCCGGGGGCTGCGGCTCGACGGTCGCTTCTGCCTCCGGCACCTCGGCGATCTCGGGGGAGGCCTGCGGTGTCGCGTCCGCGTCGGCGGGGGCCTCGGTCGCGGTCGTCTCAGTGGTGTCTGAGTCAGGTGTCGGCGAGGCGTCAGCGGACTCGGCCGTGGGCTGCGGCTCGGCGGTCGCTTCCGCTTCCGGCACCTCGGCGGTCTCGGGGGAGGCCTGGGGTGCCGTCCCCGCGTCGGCGGGGGTCTCGGTCGCGGCCGTCTCAGTGGTGTTCGCGGCCGGTGTCGGCGAGGCGTCAGCGGACTCAGGCGTGGGCTCGGCCTCCGGCTCGGCGGTCGCCTCTGGGCTCTCCGGGACCTGGACCGGCTCAGGAGAGGCCTGCGGTGCCGCCTCCGCGTCGGCGGGGGTCTCGGTCGCGGCCGTCTCAGTGGTGTCTGCGGCAGGTGTCGGCGAGACGTCAGCGGACTCAGACGTGGGCACGGCCTCCGACTCGGCGGTCACCTCCGGGCCCTCCGGGGCCTGGACCGGCTCAGGAGCGGCCTCCGGCGTCGCGTCCGCGTCGGTCAGGGCTTCAATCGCGGCCGTCTCAGTGGTGTCCGCGGCAGGTGTCGCCGAGGCGGCAGCGGACTCCGGCCCAACCGGCGCTTCCGAGCCATCCGGCACCACCGGCCCCGGAGTTGGCACGGGCGCGGGCGTCGGCTCCGCGGGCTCAGGCACGACAGGCTCCGGGGCCGGCTCGGGCACCGGGGCAGGCTCAGGTGTCGGCTCGACGGGCTCAGGCACGACAGGCTCCGGGTCAGGTGTCGGCTCGACCGGCTCAGGCGCCCCGGGGACAGGCACGGTGGACGGGTCTGGACTGGGCACGTCGGGGACCGTGTCGGCGGCTGGCGCGTCAGGGGTCGATTCAGTCTCGG
>JAAYYA010000212.1 GCA_012515595.1 Actinomycetales bacterium | reverse complement strand
TGCTTCCGCACGGACGTGCCGCCGCGGTCCGGCGAGTCCCCGGCCGAGCTGACCGAGGAAATGATCCTGGAGCAGTTCCACCGCACGGACTTCGCCCTCCCGACGATGTCCATCGAGCCGCCGGACGGCCGCACCCTGGTGAACCTTCCGGTCTTCTACCAACTGATCTGGCCCACCGACGGATACGAGCCGGGCGAGATCGACACGACCGACATCATCGGCTTCGAGGTGCGGATCCGGCCCACCCTGGACTCGGCCACCTACCACTTCGGCGACGGCGAGTCCTCGGGCCCGACGGCCTCGCTCGGCGGCCCGTACCCGGACGGCGACATCACGCACGAATACACCAGTGCCGTGACCGTGGAGCCCCACATCACGGTGGTCTACGGCGGTGAGGTGAGCGTCGACGGAGGACCGTGGAGCACGATCCCGGGGACCGCGACGATCGACGGGCCGCTCAGTCCGCTGGACGTGCTCACCTCGAACAACCGCCTCTACGGGGACTGAGACAACGAGAGCACGACAACCCAGTCAGTATGTCGTGACGCACGACAGCGGCCCCCGACCACTTGGTCGGGGGCCGCGTTCGGTCGTGTCAGGGTCAGCGATCGCCGCGGTGACCGCGGTATCCGCCACCGACGCGCGCGCCGCGCTCACGGCTGAAGCCGCCGTTGCGCCGCTGCGGACGCCCGCGGTAGTTGCCCCGCCCCTGCGGCCGCTTCGGACGCAGCAGGTTGTCCAGCACGGACTGCGGGATCGCCTCGAAGGACGGCTCCCGCCCGCCCGCGGTCTCCAGGACCTCCGCGTCCTGCGGAGTCACCTTGGTCGGAGCGGCGTCCACACCGGCCTGGTCCAGCATGCGCTGGACCTGACGCTTCTGGTGCGGCAGCGCTAGGGTCACGACGCGTCCGGTCTCACCGGCGCGTGCCGTGCGGCCCGCGCGGTGCAGGTAGTCCTTGTGGTCGGCCGGCGGGTCCGCCTGCAGCACCAGGGACACGTCGTCGACGTGAATGCCGCGCGCGGCGACGTCCGTGGCGACCAGGACCGGCAACTCGCCGGACTTGAACGCCTCGAGGACGCGCGTGCGCTGTGCCTGGTTCAGGCCACCGTGCAGGGCCGCAGCGAAGACGCCGCACTCGCGCAGTTGGAGAGCGACGCGGTCGGCACCGAGCTTGGTGCGCACGAAGACGACGGTGCGGCCGTCGCGGTTGGCGATGGTCGCGGTGACCGGCTTCTTGTGCTGCGGGTCGATGAGGAAGACGTGGTGCTCCATGGTCGCCACGCTCGCGGTCGCACTGTCCGTCTGGTGGGTCACCGGGTCGGTCAGGTACTTCTGGGCGACCGCGTCGACACCGTGGTCCAGCGTCGCCGAGAACAGCAGTCGCTGGCCGTCGGCCGGGGTGAGGTCGAGGATCTCGGAGATCGCCTCGACGAAGCCCATCTCGGCCATGTGGTCGGCCTCGTCCAGCACGGTGATCCGCACGTCAGAGAGGTCGGCGGCACCGCGCTCGAGCAGGTCGGACAGCCGGCCCGGCGTCGCCACGAGCAGGTCGACGCCCTGCTCCAGGCTGCGCAGCTGCGGCGTGTAGGACATGCCGCCCGCCACCAGTTGGTGGCGCAGACGCAGGGTGGACAGCAGCGGACGCAGCGCGTCCACGATCTGCATGGCCAGCTCACGGGTCGGCGTCAGGATCAGCGCGTGCGGCTTGTGCGGCTTGGCGCGGTCCATCTCCGCCAGTTGGTGCAGGGTCGGCAGGCCGAACGCCAGGGTCTTGCCCGAGCCGGTCTGCCCGCGACCGAGCAGGTCACGGCCCGCCATCGCGTCGGGGATGGTCGCGGCCTGGATCGGGAACGGCTTGACCAGACCCAGCTCGGTGAGGCGACCCACCAGCTGCTCGTTCAGGCCCAGGGCGCCGAACTCGTTCGGTCCCTCGTGGACGGGACGCTCCTGCCGCGGAGCCGGCTTGACCCGCTGCTCGCGTCCGGGACGGTCCTCGGAGAAGTGCCGGTTGTCGCGGCGCTCGCGACGCTCCCACTCGTGGTGCGCCCGCGTCTCGTCACGCGACTCGCGACGGGCCGGACGGTCGTCCTGGTCCCAGTGGCGGCGCGGGCCGCGGTCGTCGCGCGAGTCCCAGTCCCGACGCTGCGGGCGGCCCTCGCGGTCCCAGGCGCGGCCCTGGGGCCGGTCGCCGTAACGGCCGCCACCCTGACGGTGGTCGTCCCGGCGGAAGTCGCGGCGGGAGCCACTGTCGTCGCGGACGTAGGACCGCTGCGGACGGTCCTCCCGGTTCCAGTCACGGCGCGGGCCGCGGTCGTCACGGTCGTAGGACCGCTGCGGACGGTCCTCCCGGTTCCAGTCACGGCGGGGACCGCGGTCGTCACGGTCGTAAGAACGCTGCGGACGGTCCTCCCGGTTCCACTCGCGGCGGGGTCCACGGTCGCCGCGGTCCTCCCAGTCGCGCCGCTGCGGGCGGTCGCCGTAGCGTCCGCTGCCCTGCTGGCGGTCGTCCCGGTTCCAGGCGCGGCGGGGGCCGCGGTCGTCCCGGTCGTAGGAACGCTGCGGACGGTCGCCGTACGGACGGTCACCGGACCGGCGCTCGCC
This sequence comes from Actinomycetales bacterium, assembly GCA_012515595.1. Taxonomy (GTDB): domain Bacteria; phylum Actinomycetota; class Actinomycetes; order Actinomycetales; family Dermatophilaceae; genus Ornithinicoccus. Next base: position 68 of record JAAYYA010000212.1, on the reverse strand, counting down.
CCGGTTGTCGTCGCGACGGTAGCCGTCGCGCTGGTGACCCCCGCGGTGGGGACGGTCCTCGCGGGCCG
>JAAYYA010000032.1 GCA_012515595.1 Actinomycetales bacterium | reverse complement strand
GGTGCTTCCACTGCAAGGACGAGCTGTTCACCCGGATCGGCGACGACGTCGCGGTGGCGCACGGGCTGAGCGCGATCAGCTACGGCGAGAACGCCGACGACGCCGTGCGGCCCGACCGCCCGGGCGCCCGCGCGGCCACCGAGCACCTGGTGCTGCGGCCGCTGGCCGACGCGGGACTGACCAAGGCCGACGTGCGCGCGGTGGCGGCGGCGCTCGGGCTGCCCAACGCGGACAAGCCCGCCGCGCCGTGCCTGGCCTCGCGGATCCCGCACTTCAAGGAGGTCACCCCGGAGAAGCTGAGCCAGATCGACCGGGCCGAGGCGGCGGTGCGCGCGCTGGGCTTCTCGGACTGCCGGGTGCGCCACCACGACGACGTCGCGCGCCTGGAGCTGACCGACCACGAGCTGGCCCGCGCCGCGGATCCGGAGGTGCGCGCCGCGCTGGTCGAGGGCGTCCGCGCGGCCGGCTTCCGGTTCGTGGCGCTGGACCTCGTCGGCATCCAGTCCGGCGCCTTCACGATGCCGCTGGTCACCCGTGACTGACTCACGGAACGGCGACCGGGCGCACGGTGTGGCGGCCCCAGAGGCGACCGGGCGCACGGTGTTGCGCTCTCAGGCCCCACCGAGCGCGCCGTCTGGCGGTCTCGAGGGCATCGCCGAGTTCGACTTCGGCCGGGCCGCCCGCCGCGGCTATCCCGAGGCGGTCCTCTGCGAGGGCAAGACGATGGACCACCTCGTGGCCATCGCACGGGCCGTGGGCGACCGCTCGAGCTCCAACGGGCACGAGCCGCTGGGCACGATCCTCTTCACCCGGGCCTCGCCCGACCAGGCCGAGGCAGTATGCCGTGAGCTCCCCGGCGCCGTCCACGACCCGGTCGCGCGGATGGTCGCCTGGCCGGGGCCGGCGCCGGAACCCAGCGGCGGGACCGTACTCGTGCTCTGCGCCGGGACCGCGGACATCCCCGTCGCGCGGGAGGCGTGGCTGACGGCCCAGCACCTGGGCCGCCCTGCAGAGCTGGTAGTCGATGTGGGAGTGGCGGGACTCCACCGCGTCCTGGCACGGGTCGACCAGATCGCCGCCGCGTCGGCCATCGTCGTGGTGGCTGGCATGGACGGGGCCCTGGCGAGCGTGGTGGCGGGGCTGGCCTCCGCACCGGTAGTGGGCGTGCCCACCTCGGTGGGCTACGGCGCAGCCCTGGACGGGCTTGCTCCGCTGCTCTCGATGCTCAACGCGTGTGCGCCTGGCGTGGCCGTCGTCAACATCGACAACGGCTACGGCGCCGGGCACCTAGCTGCGCAGATCGCGGCCAGCGGCTGACCCTGGAGCTTCCGGATCCTCAGCCGTCGCTCCGCTCATAGACGTCAGGGATGCCGTCATCGTCGAGGTCGACGCTGTCGGCCTCCTCGACGCGTCGGTAGTGCCGGTTCCGCGCGGTCAGGATGATCGACCCGACCACCGCGGCCAGGAGCGATGCGAGGAAGATGCCGACCTTGGCCTGGGCCCCCATCACTGTGCCCACGCCGAAACTCAGTTCGGCGACCAGGAGAGAGACCGTGAACCCGATGCCGGCGAGGCCGGCGACCCCGACCACGTCGATCCAGCGCAGAGACGGGTCCAGGCTGGAGCGACTCACCTTCGTGACGAGATAGGTCGTGCCGGTGATGCCGATCAGCTTGCCGAGGACCAGTCCGGCGATGATGCCGATCGTCACGCTGGAGCCCAGCGCGGAGCCGAGCCCGTCCAGCCCGCCGATCGCGACGCCTGCGGAGAAGAAGGCGAAGACCGGGACGGCGAAGCCGGCCGAGATCGGTCGGAGCCGGTGCTCGAACACCTCGGCCAGGCCGTGCTCGTGCTCGCCCTCCGGCTCGCCCTTGTCCGGCCTCAGTCGAGCCGGCACGGTGAACCCGAGGACGACGCCGGCGATGGTGGCGTGGATGCCGGAGGCGTGAACAAACGCCCAGAACACGGCCCCGATAGGCAGGAGCAGGACCCAGGAGAACACCCGTTGGTGGCGGAACAGTGACCGCCGCTGACGTGCGAGCAGGGCGTAGGCCGTGAGCGGGACCAGCGACCACAGCAGCATCGGGAGGCTGATCCCGGAGGAGTAGACGAACGCGATGATGAGGATCGCGATGAGGTCGTCGACCACAGCCAGGGTGAGCAGGAAGATCCGGAGCGAGGGAGGCAGGTGCGAGCCGATGATCGCCAGGACGGCAACAGCGAAGGCGATGTCCGTCGCGGTCGGGATCGCCCACCCGCGCAAGGCCTCCCCGTTCCCCCAGTTGATCGCGACGTAGATCAGTGCGGGCACCATCACGCCACCGAAGGCTGCGGCCACGGGCACGATGGCCCGGTCCCACTGACGCAGGTCGCCGATCATGATCTCGCGCTTGAGCTCGAGGCCGACCAGGAAGAAGAAGATCGCCAGCAGTCCGTCGGCGGCCCATGTGCCGAGGGTCAGCCGCAGGTGCCAGGGCTCGTAGCCGATCTCGGTGTCCCGGAGCGAGAAGTAGCTGTCGGCCCAGGGCGAGTTGGCCCAGATGATCGCCACCACGGCTGCCGTGACCAGGAGCATGCCACCGACCGTCTCCTTGCGGAGCACGTCGCTGATCCGGACGACCTCGGAGTAACTCCCCCGGCCGAGCGTGGTGGGCTTCTGCGGGGGATGCTGGTCCTCAGACATCGGTGTCCTTCGTGGCTCGGCGACATGACGCCGACCAGACTTCCCGGCACACCACGGCACACTGTATCGGACGGGCACACGCGCCCTCAGGCGCAGCCCGCCCCGCTCAGTCGCTTAGTCGCTCAGGAGGCCGAGGGCATCCGGGATCCACAGCGACAACGGCCCGATGTAGGTCACGAGCAACAGCCCGCCGAACAGGGCGAGCAGGAACCAGACCAGCTTGCCCACGACCGGTTCGATCCCCATGCCCGCCACCCGCGCACCGACGAAGAGGACGTTGCCGACAGGGGGTGTGATGACGCCCATGCTCAGGGCATAGACGATCACCGTGCCGAAGTGGACCGGGTCCATGCCCCAGGTGCTGACGATCGGCAGGAAGATCGGGGTGAAGATCAGGATGGCCGGGGTCGGGTCCATGAAGGTGCCGACCAGCAGCAGGATGACCAGCATCAGGAAGAGGATGATCTGGGGGCTGTCCGTCAGCCCCAGCAGCGCGTCGGACACGGCGTCCGGGATGTGCGAGAACGACATCACGAAGGACAGGGCGGTCGAGACACCGACCAGGAGCATGATGATGGCGGTGGTGCGTGCGGCGTCCAGCAGCGCCTTGGGCAGATCGGACAGCTTGATGGTCTTGTAGATGAAACCCAGGACCAGGCAGTAGACGACGGCGATGGCGGAGGACTCGGTGGCGGTGAAGATGCCGCCGACGATGCCGCCGATGACGATGATGATCATCAGCAGGGAGGGCACCGCGCGCCAGAAGACGAGCAGCGCGTCCTTGAGCGGGAGCCACTGGCCTGGCTGCGGGTTGCTGAACTTCCGGTAGGTCAGCATGACGATGACGATGCAGGCCACCGCCCAGATCAGGCCGGGGATGATCCCGGCCATGAAGAGGGCGCCGACGGAGGCCCCGCTCACGAGTGAGTAGACGATGAAGGTGTTGCTCGGTGGGATCAACATGCCCGCCGGCGCCGAGGCCACGTTCACCGCGGCGGACCACGACTTGTCGTAGCCCTCCTCCTTCATCCGGGGCGTCATGACTGTGCCGATGGCGGCCGCAGCGGCCACGGCCGCGCCGCTGACCGCTCCGAACATCGCGTTGGCCACGACGTTGGTGTTGGCCAGGCTCGCCGGCATCTTGCCGACGAGCACCTTGGCGAAGTCGATCAATCGCCCGGCGATGCCACCGGTGTTCATCAGCACGCCCGCCAGCACGAAGAACGGGATGGCGAGCAGGGTGAAGGAGTTGATGCCGGTGAACAGCCGCTGGGAGGAGACCAGCGCAGCCTTCTCGAAGTCCAGCAGCACAACCGCTGCGAAGAACGAACCCAGGCCGATGCTGACCGCGATCGGGACCGAGAAGAGGATCCCGAGGGCGATCGTCCCGACCAGGACGACGGCTGCGATGGCAATGGGGTCCATAGCTCACACCACCTGGGGGTCTTCGTCGACGGCAATGGCTTCCTCGGTGTCCCGCAGGACGGCGAGCAGGTGATAGATCGCGTAGAAGGCGATCATCGCACCACAGATCGGCATCGCGAGATACATCACCCCGACCTGGGTCGGCAAGGCACTCAGCGACTGGTTCCAGGCGCCGTTTGCGGCGCGGATCCCGCCGTAGACCAGGACGGCCACGGCGAAGAAGATGATCGCGAGCTGCACCACCACCGCAACGACCTTCTGCGCGGCGGGCGAGAACTTCTTCACCACGAAGTCCACGGCGATGTGGCCGCGCTCGGAGAAGACCAGCGCGGTGGCGAACAACCCCACCCAGACGAAGGTGTAGCGGGCCAGCTCCTCGGTCCAGGCACTCGGGCTGTTGAGCACCTGACGGGTGAACACCTGCCAGACGACCACCAGCACCAACAGTGCGAACAGGGCGACCGAGGCGAGCTGCAGCACCCGGTCGAGACCCTTCTTGATCGGTTCCACGTCAACCCTCCTGCCCCGGCGCCGCGGCGCGGATCTTGTCGTAGAGTTCCCGCTGCGTCGGCGTGGTGAGGAACTCGTCGGCGAGCGGCGCGAGGGCCTCCTGGACCTCCGCCTGGTCGATCTCGATCCATTGGGCCCCGCCGGCCTTGGCCCCGTCGATCGCCTCCTGGGTGGCGGCGTCCCACAGCTGGGTGTGGTCCTGGTAGGTGTTGATCCACTCGTCCTCGAGCAACTGGCGGTCGGCCGGGTCCAGGCCCTCGAGCATCTCGGTGCTGGCCACCATGTAGTCCAGGCCCACCAGGTGGTTGGAGTTCGTGTAGTACGGAGCCACCTCGAAGTGCTTCTGGGTGAAGAAGGAGACCTCGTTGTTCTCCGCGCCGTCCAGCACCCCGGACTGCAGCGCGGTGTAGACCTCACCGAACGCCATGGGCGTCGGCGAGCCGCCGAGCGCGCGGATCATCGCCAGGTTGAGCTCGCTCTCCTGGACCCGGATCTTGACGCCGTCCAGGTCCGCGAGCGAGGAGATCTCGTTCTTGACGTAGATGTTGCGCGAGCCCTGGGTGAAACCACCCATCACCGTGATGTCGTTGCTGCCCTCCAGGGAGGTGTAGAGGTCACCGACGATGGCCGGGTCGTGCACGACGGGCATCTGGTGCTCGACGGAGTCGAAGACGCCGGGCATGTTGAGCACCAGGAAGTCGGCGCTCAGGTTCTCCATCTGCGAGCCGGAGATGATGCCCAGGTCGATGATGTTGTCGCTGAGCAGCTGCAGCACCTCGGCCTGCGCGCCGAGCGTCTCGTTGGGGAAGATGTCCAGACGCATCCGCCCGTCGGTCTGCTCCTCGAGCCGGTCGCTGTAGTTCGCCAGCGCGACGTAGGACGGGTGGGTCTCTGTCTGGTTCAGCGCCACCCGGAGGATGATCACGTCGCTGCCGGCACCTCCTCCCCCGCATGCAGTGAGGCCAAGGCCCACCACCATCACCGTGCCGAGTGCCACGATCCGAGGCCCCATGGGCGCCCCTTCCGGAGGAGACAACTTCCGGTCACCCTATGGCGTTGCGCCGCCCTTGGCCATCCTCTGCGGGTAAAGATGTGTCCCCGTCACCGCAGTCCGGGTGGTTCCGCCCAGTTGACCCGATAAAGAGGAGGACTCCGTGCTCCCGGGTGAGATGACGACGACGGCCCGCCCCGAGTCCGGGGCAGGCCATCGTCGGCGATCAGTAGGTGACGGCGCCCTGGGAGGCGGAGCCGACCAGGCGGACGTACTTCGCCAGCACGCCCCGCTTGGACCGGTCCGGCGGTGCCGGGGGCGCCCACACGGCCCTCCGCTGGGTCAGTATGTCGTCACTCACCTCGAGCTCCAGCGTCCCGTTGGAGACGTCCAGGACGATGCCGTCACCGTCCTCGACCAGGGCGATCGGGCCTCCGGTCGTGGCCTCGGGCGCGATGTGCCCGACGCACAGCCCGGTCGTGCCGCCGGAGAACCGGCCGTCGGTCACCAGCAGCACGTCCTTGCCGAGTCCGGCGCCCTTGATGGCCCCGGTGATCGCGAGCATCTCCCGCATGCCCGGACCGCCCTGCGGACCCTCGTAGCGGATGACGACCACGTCACCGGTAGTGATGGTGCCGTCCTCCAGGGCGTCCATCGCGGCGCGCTCGCCGTCGAAGACCCGGGCGGTGCCGCGGAAGACCTCGGAGTCGAAGCCGGCCGACTTGACGACCGCACCCTCGGGGGCCAGGGAGCCCTGCAGGATGGTGAGCCCGCCGGTCTTGTGGATCGGGTTGTCCAGCGCCCGCAGCACGGTGCCGTCCAGGTCCGGCGGCGGCACGTCGGCCAGGTTCTCGGCCACGGTCTTCCCGGTGACGGTGAGGCAGTCACCGTGCAGCAGGCCCGCGTCCAGCAGGGCCCGCATGACCACGGGGATGCCGCCGACCCGGTCGACGTCGACCATCACGTGCTGGCCGAACGGCTTGACGTCGGCCAGGTGCGGCACCTTCGCCCCGACCCGGCGGAAGTCGTCGAGGGTCAGCTCGACCTCGGCCTCGTGCGCGATCGCGAGCAGGTGCAGCACCGCGTTGGTGGACCCGCCGAAGGCCATCACCACGGCGATGGCGTTCTCGAAGGCCTCCTTGGTCAGGATCTGGCGCGCGGTGATGCCCTTGCGGAGCATCTCGACCACGGCCCGGCCGGAGGCCCGCGCGATGCCGTCGCGGCGCCGGTCGGTGGCCGGCGGGGCCGCCGACCCGGGCAGCGCCATCCCGATCGCCTCGGCCACGGCCGCCATCGTGTTCGCGGTGTAGAACCCGCCGCACGCGCCCTCGCCCGGGCAGATCGCCCGCTCGATGGCGTCGACGTCCTCCCGCGACATCAGGCCCCGCGCACAGGCGCCGACCGCCTCGAAGGCGTCGATGATGGTGACTTCGCGAGTCGACCCGTCGGAGAGCTTCGCCTGCCCGGGAAGGATCGTCCCGGCATACACGAACGCGGCCGCCAGGTCGAGGCGAGCCGCAGCCATCAGCATCGCCGGCAGGGACTTGTCGCACCCGGCCAGCAGCACAGACCCGTCCAGCCGCTCGGCCGACATCACCGTCTCCACGGAGTCGGCGATCACCTCACGGGAGACCAGGGAGTAGTGCATGCCCTCGTGGCCCATGGAGATCCCGTCCGAGACCGAGATGGTCCCGAACTCCAGCGGGTAGCCGCCGGCCTCGTGCACCCCGTCCTTGGCGGCCTTGGCCAGCCGCTCGAGCGACAGGTTGCAGGGGGTGATCTCGTTCCACGACGACGCGACGCCGACCTGCGGCTTGGCGAAGTCCTCATCGCCCAGGCCGACGGCCCGGAGCATGCCGCGGGCAGCGGCACGCTCCAGGCCGTCGGTCACGTCGCGGGAACGCGGCTTGGGATCGGCCGACTCCCCCGAGCTGACGCTCGATCCCGTGGTGGCAGAAACCTGCTGGGTCACCGCGCCGCAGTCCCCTCGACGTAGTCGGAGTCGTGGGACTTCACCCACGACATCATCTGGCGCAGCTCGCGGCCGACACCCTCGATCGGGTGGGTCTCGCCCTCGGAGCGGAGCTGCTTGAACTCCGGCGCGCCAGCGTCCTGGTCCTCGATGAACCGCTGGGCGAAGGCCCCGCTGCGCACGTCCTCCAGGACGGCCTGCATGTTCTCCTTGACCTTGTCGTCGATGACCCGCGGCCCGGAGACGTAGTCGCCGTACTCCGCGGTGTCCGAGACCGACCAGCGCTGCTTGGCGATGCCGCCCTCGTACATGAGGTCCACGATGAGCTTGAGCTCGTGCAGGCACTCGAAGTAGGCGACCTCCGGCTGGTAGCCGGCCTCGGTGAGGGTCTCGAAGCCCTTCATGATCAGCTGGCTCACGCCGCCGCACAGGACCGCCTGCTCACCGAACAGGTCGGTCTCGGTCTCCTCGGTGAAGGTGGTCTTGATCCCGCCGGCGCGCAGGCCTCCGATGGCCGCGGCGTAGGACAGCGCCAGGTCCCAGGCGCGCCCGCTGGCATCCTGCTCCACCGCGACCAGCACCGGCACACCCCGCCCGTCGACATACTCACGGCGGACCAGGTGACCCGGGCCCTTCGGGGCGACCATGCACACGTCCACCCCGGCCGGCGGCTGGATGTAGTCGAAGCGGATGTTGAAGCCGTGGCTGAAGAAGAGCGCGTCGCCCTCCTCCAGGTGCGGCTCGATCGCCTCGGCGTAGAGCTTGCGCTGGGTGTGGTCCGGCGTGAGGATCATGATCAGGTCGGCCTCCTGGGCCGCCTGCTCCGGGGTCACCACGCGCAGACCCTCGGCCTCCGCCTTGGCCCGCGAGCGCGAGGTCTCGGGGAGACCGACGCGCACGTCCACCCCCGAGTCACGCAGCGACAGCGCGTGCGCGTGCCCCTGGCTCCCGTAGCCGATGACCGCGACCGCCCGGTCCTGGATCAGACCGAGCTCGGCGTCGTCGTCGTAGTACATCTTGGCCATGTGAAGTCGTTCTCCAATTTTGGTAGTGGTTTTGCTGGTCGATCCCGCATTTTCGTAGCGGTTTTGCTGCGGGTTCCGGAGGGGGTCAGGCCCAGGCTGCCGCCATGGCGCCGACCGGGCGCGGGCCGTTGTCGTTGATCGCCCACAGCTGGTCGCGGATCGCGGCCGGGTCGGACAGCTCCTCGATGTGGATGACCTCGATCAGCTTGTCCAGCTGGCTGGTGACCTTGTGCAGCTGCTCGTCGCCCACGTTCAGGACGATGGTCATGCGGGAGACCTTGGGGTCCTCGGTCGGGCCGACCACCAGGTGGTCGATGTTGAAGCTGCGGCGGGCGAACAGGACCGAGACCCGGGCCAGGACACCCGGATTGTTCTCGACCAGGACGGACAGTGCGTGACGGCTCATGCTGTGCTCCCTAACGGGTTGGCGTCCCCGCGGTGCCGCGGCGACGGTGGTATGTCGTGTGCTCGGCCGGCGTCGTTGCCGACCGGTGAGTCTGTGGTGGGCCCGCGCAACGCGGACCGGTCGTGTGGTCGTCTAGCTGGCATGCCCGGCCCCTACCCGGACTCGGGTAATCAGGAGGCTGTGGCGGCCGTGGCGGATGCTCATCAGTCGTCCCATCAGTCGTCCTCGTCGAAGTGGGGGGCCAGGTCGCGGGCGTACTTGATGTCGTCGTTGCTCGTCCCGGAGGCGACCATCGGCCAGACCATCGCGTCCTGGTGAACCTGGAAGTCCACGACCACCGGGACGTCGTCGATGGCCATGGCGGCCTCGATCGTCTTGTCGATGTCCGCCGGGTCGGTGCAGCGCAGCGCCTCGCACCCGTAGCTGCGGGCCAGCATCACGAAGTCGGGCACGTGGATCGGCGCCCGCACCTCCGGCCGGGACGGCGTCCCGCGCAGCCCGGTGTTGCTGTAGCGCTCGTTGTAGAACAGGGTCTGCCACTGGCGGACCATGCCGAGGGTGCCGTTGTTGATGATGGCGACCTTGATCGGGATGCCCTCCACGGAGCAGGTGGCCAGCTCCTGGTTGGTCATCTGGAAGCAGCCGTCGCCGTCGATCGCCCAGACGGTGGCGTCCGGGCGGCCGACCTTGGCGCCCATCGCGGCCGGGACCGCGTAGCCCATGGTGCCCAGGCCGCCGGAGTTGATCCAGGTCCGCGGGTTCTCGAAGCCCAGGTAATGGGCGGCCCACATCTGGTGCTGCCCGACGCCCGAGGCGTAGACGGCCTCCGGTCCGGCGATCTGGCCGATCCGCTGGATGACCTGCTGGGGGGCGACCTGACCGTCCGGCGCCGCGTCGTAGGACAACGGGTAGCGGGCCTTGGTGCCCTGGCAGAAGGTGACCCACTCGGCGTAGTCCGGGGACGCACCGACCTCGACCTGACGCCGGAACTCGGCGACCAGCGCCGCGATCGTGGGGCGCAGGTCGCCCAGCAGAGCGACCTCCACGTCGCGCACCTTGCCGATCTCGGCAGGGTCGATGTCGGCGTGGATCACCGTGGCGTGCGGCGCGAACGAGTCGCGGGCACCGGTGACCCGGTCGTCGAACCGGGCGCCGAGCGCGATGATCAGGTCGGACTTCTGCAGGGCGGCAACGGCGGCGACCGTGCCGTGCATCCCGGGCATGCCCAGGTGCTGCGGGTGGCTGTCGGGGAAGGCCCCGCGCGCCATCAGCGTGGTGACCACCGGCAGACCGGTCGTCTCGGCCAGCTCGAAGAGCTCGCGGTGCGCCCCGGAGCGGATCGCGCCGCCCCCGACGTAGAGCACCGGGCGCCGGGAGGAGGTCATCAGGCTGACCGCGTCCCGCACCGCCGGCGCGGCGGGCTCCAGGACGGGGCGGTAGCCGGGCAGCTCCAGGTCGGCGAGCGGGGTCCGCGCGGTCCGGGCGACCAGCGCGTCCTTGCTCACGTCGACCAGGACCGGGCCGGGCCGCCCGCTGGCCGCCAGCCGGAAGGCGCTGGCCACCGTCGGCGCGATCAGGGCGGGGTCGGTCACCAGGAAGCTGTGCTTGGTCACCGGCATGGTGATCGAGCGGATGTCCGCCTCCTGGAAGGCGTCCGACCCGATCGCGGTGCTCGGCACGTTGCCGGTGATGGCGACCATCGGGACCGAGTCCATGTTGGCGTCGGCCAGCGGCGTGACCAGGTTGGTCGCGCCCGGGCCGCTCGTGGCCAGGCAGACGCCGACCTTGCCGGACGCCGCGGCGTAGCCCTGGGCGGCGTGGCCGGCGCCCTGCTCGTGGCGGACCAGGAAGTGCCGCAGCTCGGGGCGGGCGTACAGCGCGTCGTAGAGCGGGAGCACCGCGCCGCCGGGGAGCCCGAAGATGTGCTCGGCCCCTACGGCCAGGAGCGCGTCCACCAGGGCGTCGGCTCCGGTCGTCGTGCTCGGCACAGCGGCGGTCCGGGCCGGCGCTGCGTTGGTGGGCTGAGCGGTCATGTTCTTCTCTCTGGCTGGTTCGGGGTATAAAAAAACCTCCGGCCCGGTGGGCAACGGAGGTAGGACGCGTCTCGGTATGGCTACCGCGCGACGCGCCCTGTGGTAATAAGTACGATGCTGAAACGCATGGACATAACCATGCACCTAGTTGAATCTTTTTGCAAGGGCCATTTTCTGTGAGGCCCGTCACAGGCCCTCCCCCCACCCCCGACCGGGCGCGCGGGGCGTCGCCCCCACACCCCACCGAGCGCACGGGGCGTCGCTCCCACATCTTGCCGAGCGCATCGAGACCCAGCTCAGCCCGTCGCCTAGGCACCCGGTGCGCTCGTGGGGAAGTTCAGGGTCGTTGCAGGGCACCGGATGGACCCATGGGACGTCCTATCCGTGCCGGCCACAGTAGGGAGCGACGCTTCACGCGCCCGGTCGGCCCTGAGAGCGCAACCCCACGCGCCCGGTCGGGTCTGAGAGCGCAACCCCACGCGCCCGGTCGGGTCTGGGAGCGCAACCCCACGCGCCCGGTCGGGTCTGGGAGCGCAACCCCACGCGCCCGGTCGGGTCTGGGAGCGCAACCCCACGCGCCCGGTCGTGGGGACGGCATACTGGCGGCAGCGAGAAAGGGGCGGCAGTGATCGCGGACGTGACGGACGACCAGCGGGTCCAGCGGCGGGGGCGGATCGTGATCGTGGCGATCATCGCGCTCTTCCTGCTGGCCTGCGCCGCGCTCGGCGTGTTCCTGTGGCAGCGACAGCAGCACGAGGCGCAGCTCGACGCCCTGCGCCGCACCGGGCTGCTGTCGGTCGGGGCGCCCGACTGGGGCTACCCCATCCACTCCGTGGAACCGCTGGAGGACAACGTCGGGCTGGAGATCCGATACGCCGACGACGACGGCGAGCCGATGACCGGCGTCCGGGCCCTGAACCTGCGGGCCGGGACCGACGCCGACCTGTGCGCCCTGCTCGCCAGGGCCGAGCCGGCGTTCGCCGAGCCGGACAGCTGCGAGGTGGACGGACTCCGGCTCTCGGCCTCGCTGGACGGGCCCACCACGATCCTGAACGCCGAGGGGGAGCTGCGGGCCGCCACCCTGGTGGTCCTGGTGGCGCACCCGGCGGAGATGACCGCCGAGGAGATGGGCGTGTGGGTGAGCACGACCAACCTCACCACGGTCGAGGGGCTGCTGGACCGCGTGGGCTGAGTCGGCCGCCCGGAACCGTCGGCCGCCCGGGACCATCGGCCGCCCGGAACCATCGGCCGCCCCGGACGCGCACTCCGCCCGGGACCTACGGCATACGACAAGGGCCTGCGGAGGAGTCGGCACACTGACTCCTCCACAGGCCCTGTCAAGCTGTGGCGCTCAGCGCATCACGCGTCGATGTCGACCGAGAGGTTGCCCGGCACCCGCTGCTCGGCGCCCGCCCGGTAGGCCGCCTCGATGGCGGCACCGACCTCCTGGTCGATCTGGGTCCAGTACCAGAAGACCCGGCTCAGCACCGGCTCCTCGACGTCCGCGAGCGAACCCACGACCGTCTTGACGAGCTCCTGGCGCTCCTCCTCGGTGTAGACCTCGCGCACCAGGGTGTGCGCCTGGCCGAAGTCGTCATCCTCCGCGTGCAGCGTGTAGGCGGCGCGCACCATCTGGCCGTCGGCCTCCCAGCCGGTGTCCGAGATGCTCTGCTCGTCGGCGTAGGGGCGGCCGTAGGAGTTGGGCGAGTAGACCGGCGCGGCACCGCTGTGGTGGAACTGCATCGCGCCCTCCTTGTCGTAGGAGTTGGTCCTGGTCCGCGGCGCGTTCACCGGCAGCTGGTTGAAGTTGGTGCCCAGCCGGTTGCGCTGCGCGTCCGGGTAGGAGAAGACGCGGGCCAGCAGCATCTTGTCCGGGGAGACACCGGTGCCGGGCACCGTGTTGGACGGGCTGAACGCGGCCTGCTCGATCTCCGCGAAGTGGTTGGTCGGGTTCTCGTAGAGGGTGAACCGGCCGACCGGGATCCGCGGGTAGTCCTTCTTGGACCAGGTCTTGGTCAGGTCGAACGGGTTGAAGCGGTAGTCCTTGGCCTCGTCGTAGGGCATGACCTGGACCTCGAGGCGCCAGCTCGGGAAGTCGCCCCGCTCGATGGCCTCGAAGAGGTCGCGACGGTGGTAGTCGCTGTCACTGCCCGCGAGCTCGGCGGCCTCCTCGTTGGTCATGTTGTGGACGCCCTGCTCGGACAGCCAGTGGTAGACGACCCAGAACTTCTCGCCGGCCTCGTTGACCCACATGTAGGTGTGCGAGGAGTAGCCGTTCATCTCGCGCCAGCTGCGCGGCAGGCCACGGGGGCCCATCACGTAGGCGACCTGGTGGGCCGACTCCGGCACCAGCGTCCAGAAGTCCCACTGCATGTTGCCGCTGCGCAGGCCCGAGTCGGGGGTGCGCTTCTGGGAGTGGATGAAGTCAGGGAACTTCATCGGGTCGCGGAGGAAGAAGATCGGCGTGTTGTTGCCGACCATGTCGAAGTTGCCCTGCTCGGTGTAGAACTTCAGCGCGAAGCCGCGCACGTCGCGCCAGGTGTCCGGGGACCCGAGCTCGCCGGCGACGGTGGAGAACCGCGCCATCATCGGGGTCTTGACGCCCTTCTGCAGGAAGCCGGCCTTGGTGTACGCGCTGACGTCCTCGGTCACCTCGAACTCACCGAAGGCGCCGGACCCCTTGGCGTGGGGGCTGCGCTCCGGGATCCGCTCGCGGTCGAAGCGCGCGAGCTTCTCGACCAGGGCGACGTCGTGCAGCAGCAGCGGGCCGTTGGCGCCGAGGCTGAGGGAGTGGGCGTCGGACTGACGGGGCGCACCGTTCTCGTGCGTGCCCCCGGCATAGGTGGCGTGGTCAGACAAGGTCGTCATCCTCCGTGGTGTTGGTGTGGGTGGTCTTCGTGGGTGTGGTCTTCGTGGCGGTGCGGTCCGCGCGGCAGGTCGGGCAGAGTCCGGAATAGAGGACGTCGGCGACCTCCACGTCGAACCCGTGGTCGTGGCTGGGCAGCAGGCAGGGGGCCTCCCCGACGGCGCACGGCACGTCGAGGAGCGCGCCGCAGTCGCGGCACAGCAGGTGGTGGTGGTTGTCGTGGGTGTCCAGCTCGTAGCGGGAGGCGGTGCCCACCAGCACGCGCCGCACCAGACCGGCGTCGGCGAGCGCGTGCAGCACGTCGTAGACGGCCTGCCGCGACACCGGCCCCTCCAACTCCTGGATCCGGGCGTGCACGGTGTCGGCGCTGCTGTGCGGGGCGTCCTCGAGCGTGGTCAGGACGGCCAGGCGCGGCTTGGTCACGCGCAGACCGGCAGTCCGCAGGGCACCGGCGTGATCGAGTATGCCGTGACTCACGCTGCCCTCCTCCGTCTCGTTTGGACTAAGTCCAGTTTAGTAGATTTCTGGATAAAGTCCAATCTCGTTGTGCTGCGCCTCGCGGGGTCCGGGTCGCGTCGCTGAGCACCTCCCAGCCCGCGGCTGCCGGGGGCCCGGGCTCACGGCATACTGTCGGCATGGCCGATCACTTTGACGTCGTTGTCCTCGGTGCTGGTCCCGGTGGGTATGTCGCGGCGATCCGCGCGTCCCAGCTGGGCAAGAAGGTCGCCGTCGTGGAGAAGAAGTACTGGGGCGGGGTCTGTCTCAACGTCGGCTGCATCCCGTCCAAGGCGCTGCTGAAGAACGCCGAGCTGGCGCACACGCTGAACCACGAGAAGGACAAGTACGGCATCGAGGGCGACGCCACGATGTCCTACGCCCCGACCCACCAGCGCAGCCGCCAGGTGTCCGCGGGCATCGTCAAGGGCGTCCACTTCCTCATGAAGAAGAACAAGATCACCGAGGTCGACGGGTGGGGGACGCTCACCTCGCCGACGGCGATGAGCGTGGAGCTCAACGACGGCGGGACCCAGGAGCTGACCTTCGACCACCTGATCCTGGCCACCGGCGCGACCACCCGGATGATCCCCGGCGTGCAGGTCAGCGACAACGTCGTGACCTACGAGGAGCAGATCCTCGACGAGAACCTCCCCGGCTCGATCGTCATCGCCGGGTCGGGCGCGATCGGCGTCGAGTTCGCCTACGTGATGGCCAACTTCGGGGTGGACGTGACGATCGTGGAGTTCCTGGACCGGATGGTGCCCACCGAGGACGCCGAGGTCTCCAAGGAGCTGGCGCGCCACTACAAGAAGCTCGGTGTGAAGGTGCTGACCTCCACCAAGGTCGAGTCGGTCGAGGACACCGGCAGTGGGGTCAAGGTGACTGTCTCCCCCGCCGCGGGCGGCGACAGCCAGGTGCTCGAGGCCGACCGGCTGCTCTCGGCGATCGGCTTCGCCCCGCGCCTGGAGGGCTACGGCCTGGACGCGATCGGCGTCGAGACCACGGAGCGCGGGGCCATCGCGATCGACGGTCGCGGCCGCACCAACGTCGAGAACGTCTACGCGATCGGCGACGTCACCGGCAAGCTGATGCTGGCGCACACCGCCGAGGCCATGGGCATCGTCGCCGCCGAGACCATCGCGGGCGCCGAGACCCAGGAGATCGACTTCGACTTCATCCCGCGCGCGACCTACTGCCACCCGCAGATCGCGTCGATGGGCTACTCCGAGGAGCAGGCCAAGGAGAAGGGCTTCGACGTCAAGGTCGCCAAGTTCCCGTTCTCGGCCAACGGCAAGGCGATGGGCCTGGGCGAAGGCGTCGGATTCGCCAAGATCGTGGCCGACGCCGAGCACAACGAGATCATCGGCGCCCACATCATCGGCCCGGACGCCACCGAGCTGCTGCCGATCCTCAACGCCGCCCAGACCTGGGACCTCACCGCGGACGAGCTGTCCCGCGTGGTCTTCGCGCACCCGACCCTGGGCGAGGCCGTCAAGGAGGCCCTGCACGGCATCGCCGGCCACATGATCAACCTCTGACCCTCTCGCCCTCCCCGACCGGGCGCACGGCGTTGCGTCCCAGGACCCGACCGGGCGCACGGCGTTGCGTCCCAGGACCCGACCGGGCGCACGGCGTTGCGTCCCAGGACCCGACCGAGCGCACGGCGTTGCGTCCCAGAGGCTGACCGGGCGCACGGCGTTGCGTCTGGGAGACTCACCCATGGCCGTCAACGCGACCTGGGTCTGGGTCCGGGAGAACCGCCCCGTGGACCCCGACGCAGCCGCCCGCTTCGCCCGCGACCACGGGGTGCGGACCGCCTGGGTGAGCGTCCCCTGGGCCGGACCGGACGAGCGCGTGCGGGCCGTGGCCCAGGCCCTGCGACTCCACGGGATCGCGGTGGTCGCGCTCGGTGGCAGCCCGGACTGGGCCGAGCACCCAGAGCGGGCCGGGGACTGGGCCCGGCGCGCGACGGCCGGGAACGCCTTCGGATCGGTGCACCTGGACATCGAGGCGTGGACCCTGCCCCACTGGTCGACGGACGCTGACCGCCTCCTCAGTGGGACCGAAGCTGCGGTCAGGCTGGCGACCACCGCGACCGGGTCAGCAGTCGAGATCGACCTGGCCCCGCACCTGGCACGAACCCACCCGCACGGGTTCGCCACCGTCGCGCGGGCGGCCGGGGCTGTGACCCTCATGTCCTACCGCGCAAGCTCACCCGCGATCCTGGCGCTGGCGTCACCGGCCGTGAAGGCGCTGCGCGTGGTGGGGCGCCCCTACCGCCTGGCGGTCGACACCCTGCCATCCACCAACCCGGACACGACCTTCGCAGGCCGGCACACGGCATACCTCCAGGCAGTTGTCACCGACGTCGCCGGCGAGCTCGCGGCCGACCCGCGCTTCCGCGGAGTGGCC
>JAAYYA010000211.1 GCA_012515595.1 Actinomycetales bacterium | reverse complement strand
GGCCGCCCTCGGCGGCACGCATTAAGGTACAGGCTATTCCACTCGATAACAAAGCGAAACGCGATTTACGCAATCCGGGGCCATTCGCTGTTAACCCAGATCGCTGGGAATGGTCTGGGGAGGGCGTGATTCACCCCGGTGGGAATCACTCGGTCGGTGAGTCCTGCGCCCCGTCCATCGCCTCGCGCTCGGCCTGCCAACGGCGCTCCGCTGCCCGCTCTCTCCGATCGGCCTCAACAATGCGCTTCATGAGGAAGAAGAAGAGGCCCAGCAAGCCGATCGACGGGATCAGCGCAGCCAGAATGGGCCACAGGGTGTCCCACAGGGCCATGTCAGGCCTCCGGCTTCAGGAACGGGAAGAGGATCGTCTCCCGGATGCCGACCCCCATGAGGAGCATGAGGACGCGATCGACACCCAGACCCATGCCGCCCATCGGCGGCGCCGCGTGCTCTAGGGCCCGCAGGAAGTCTTCGTCGAGTTGCATGGCCTCCGGATCACCCTGTGCCGCAAGGAGGGACTGCTCGGTGAGTCGTTCCCGCTGGATGACCGGGTCGATCAGTTCGGTGAACGCCGTGGCCCGCTCGGTGCCGGCGATGATGAGGTCCCACGCCTCGATCAGGCCAGGGGTGGTCCGGTGCTGGCGGGCCAGCGGCTGTGCCGCGGCCGGGAAGTCGCAGACGAACGTCGGTTGCAGAAGCGTCGGCTCCACGAGCTCGCCGAAGAGCTCCAGGGCGATCTTGGGACCGTCCCAGCTCTCGTCGATCGCGACCTCGCGCTCGGCTGCTATCCGGACCAGTTCACTAGTTTCGGTTTCAACAGAAATGGGGGTTTCTAACGCCGTGGAAAGCGCATCATAGAAGGGAAGCCACTGCCACTCACCATCGAGATCGACGACTCCCCGAGGGGTCTCGATCTGTCGTGAACCGATCGCGTCGGCGGCCGCCACGATCATCCGCCGCGTGAGATCAGCCATGGACACCTGATCGCCATATGCCTGATATGCCTCGAGCATGGTGAACTCGGGGCTGTGGGTGGAGTCGATCCCCTCGTTGCGGAAGACCCGCCCAATCTCATACACCCTTTCAATACCGCCCACGACGGCTCTCTTCAGGTGCAGCTCCAGCGCAATCCGGAGCGTCATGGGAAGGTCGAAGGCATTCAGCCGGGTGTGGAACGGTCGGGCGGTCGCCCCGCCGTGCACCAGCTGGAGCACGGGGGTCTCGATCTCGATGAAACCGTCGTCCTCCAGGACCCCGCGGATCGCCCGAGTCGCGGCTGCCCGCGCGATCACCATCTGCCGGGCCTCGTCGCGGACGATCAGGTCAACGTAGCGACGGCGGACCCGCTCCTCCTCGGACAGGTCCTTGTGCAGCACCGGCAGGGGACGCAGCGCCTTGCTCGCCATCTGCCAGGAGGTCGCCATGACCGACAGCTCACCGCGTCGGCTGGAGATGACCCGGCCGTGGACGAAGACGTGGTCCCCCAGGTCGACCAGGGCCTTCCACGAGGCGAGCGACTCCTCCCCGACCTCGGCCAGGCTGAGCATCACCTGCAGCCGCGTGCCGTCGCCGGACTGCAGGCTGGCGAAGCAGAGCTTGCCGGTGTTGCGGACGAAGACCACGCGCCCGGAGACACCGACCTCGTCGGTGGTCTCCTCTCCCGTCTCCAGGTGCCCCCACTGCTCCCGGACCTCGCCGATCGTGTGGGTCACCGGGACGCCCGGCGGGTAGGGCTCCTTGCCCTCCGCCAGCAGCTGTGCCCGCTTGGCGGTGCGCACCCGGACCTGCTCGGGGACGTCGGCGGCCTGGTCGGCCTCGGGCACGGGGGCGGGGGTCTGAGTCACCGCTCCAGGGTAGGCCAGCACCCGCGCCCGGGCAGAGTCGGCGGCGGCCGCACCGGCCCCAGCGTGATGCACCTCATGCTCGGTGGACCCCTCGCACGTGGCGCGTATCGCGGCGCCGGGGCGGGCGACGTAGCTGGCCTCGCCCGACAGGCCACTCACCAGAGCGTGAGCCCGGCCACCCCCTCCAGGGCAAGGAGGGTCTGCTTGCGCTCGACGCCGCCGCCGTAGCCTGTGAGCGCACCGTCCGCGCCGACCACCCGGTGGCACGGGACGACGATGGAGATCGGGTTGCGCCCGTTGGCCAGCCCGACCGCCCGGGACGCTCCGGGCCCGCTCAGCCATGCGGCCAGCGCGCCGTAGCTGGTCGTGGTGCCGTAGGGGATGGTCAGCAGGAGGGCCCACACCTGGCGCTGGAAGTCGGTGCCCCGGGGCGCCAGCGGCAGGTCGAACTCGGTGAGGTCGCCGGCG
>JAAYYA010000210.1 GCA_012515595.1 Actinomycetales bacterium | reverse complement strand
GCGTGCGGCCCGGCCCAGGAGTCGCTGACCAGCGACCTGCAGACGCTGATCGACCGGATCGGGCGCGAGATCGGCGGCTACACCCAGAGCCTGCTGCAGTACATGGGCGAGGTGCGCCGGCGCTGGCCCGAGGCGACGACCGAGATGGACGCCAGCGTCGAGGCGCGCGCGGACTTCATGGCCTTCCACGAGCGGGTGGCCAACGACGACCTGCCGCGCTTCGAGGAGGAGTTCAAGCGGCAGCTCAACACCAACACGATCCGCGAGCTCGCGCAGTTCAACAGCTGGCTGCGGCGGCAGTCCGAGGAGATCCACGGCCGGGTCGACAAGATCAACGAGGCGCTCGGGGCGATCCCCTACAACGAGGGGCGCTACATCAAGCTGGTCAGCGAGCGGACCGTCAACACCGAGATCCAGGCGTTCCGCACCGACCTGCGCAAGGCGACCGACGACACGCTGGGGCCGGAGGGTGACCAGTACTCCGAGCAGCGCTTCCTCGACGTCGAGCGGCTCATCGAGCGGTTCAAGGGGCGCGAGGGGCACGCCGACTCGGACCGGGCGTGGACCCGGCGGGTGACCGACGTGCGCAACTGGTTCACCTTCTCGGCGTCCGAGCGCGACCGGGAGACCGACGAGGAGTGGGAGCACTACCGCGACTCCGACGGGAAGTCCGGCGGGCAGAAGGAGAAGCTGGCCTACACCATCCTGGCGGCCTCGCTGGCCTACCAGTTCGGGCTGGAGTGGGGTGCCGAGCGCTCGCGGGACTTCCGCTTCGCGGTGATCGACGAGGCGTTCGGGCGCGGTTCGGACGTGTCGACCCGCTATGCGCTGGACCTGTTCGCCAAGCTCGGTCTGCAGCTGCTCATCGTGACGCCGCTGCAGAAGGTGCACGTCATCGAGCCGTATGTGAAGGCGATCGGGTTCGTGGACAACCCGACGGGCAGCTACTCCCGGCTGCAGACGCTGACGATCGAGGAGTTCCAGGAGGTCCGCACCCGGCACGTGGAGCAGGTCCTCGCCGGAGCTGGCGGGTGAGCCGGTCGCGCTCCTCGTGGTCGACGGTCGCCGACATCCGGGCGAAGGTGCGGCGGCGGTGGGACGACGGCACGCTGCTGCGCCACCACGCGACGGGTCAGGCGTTCCCGGTCATCGAGGTGCCGCTGCGCCGCCCGCGCGCTTCGGAGATCGGTGACGACCTGGGTGCCGTGCGGGACTGGGTCGCGGCCGTGGACGCGGGCTCGCGGGGTGGTGCGCACTATGACGTGACCTATGAGTCTGTGGGCGGGCGCGTCATCGGGCGCAACGAGCTGCCCAGCCGGGCGGTGGTGAGCTCCTTCGACCACGCCTGGGCACTGCTGGGTGTCGCGGCCGAGGTGCGCGAGCTCGACCGCATCCTGGCGCTGGTGTCGGAGGAACCGGCCCTGCGCGACTGGGTCGCGGCCAACCCGTTGAAGGCGCTGCAGGTGGGGTCGGCGTGGGACCGGGTGCTGCGGGCCTATCGGTGGCTGGTGTCCGCGCGGGGGAGCGGGCGCTATCTGCGGGAGGTCGATGCCCCCGGCGTCGACACCAAGTTCATCGACCAGCACCGTTCCCTGCTGGCGCAGCTGCTCGGGGTGCCGTCGAGCTCGACCGGCTTCGTGGCCGCGCTCGGTCTGGCCGGCAAGCCGGAGTTCGTGCGGCTGCGGGCCGACCCCTCGGTGGGCCTCCTCGCCGGCTTCACCGAGGCCGTCGTGCGGGCGGAGGAGCTGGCCGCCGCCGAGGTGGCCGTGCGGACGGCGCTGATCGTGGAGAACGAGATCAGCTATCTCAGCGTCCCGGTCCCAGAGGGCGGCGTCGTGCTCTGGGGCAAGGGCTTCGAGGTGGACCGGGCCGGCTCGTTGCCGTGGCTGCGGGACGCCGAGGTGCACTACTGGGGCGACCTCGACACCCACGGCTTCGCGATCCTGCACCGGCTCCGGGCCTGGCTCCCGCAGACCCGGTCGGTCCTGATGGACCGGCAGACGCTGCTGGAGCACCGGGACCGCTGGGGGCAGGAGCCGAGCCCGACCGCCGCGCACCTGGACCGGCTGACCACCGACGAGACCGCGCTCTATGCGGACCTGGTCTCCGACCGGTTCGCCGAGCGGCTGCGCCTTGAGCAGGAGCGGATCGACTGGGCGTGGGTGCACGAGCGGCTGCCTTAGCCGAATCGCGACGTGTCTTGTGTCAGGCATCCCCAGGGCTGTGACCCTGCAGATGCCTGACACAAGGGTTGTCGTTGCGCGCCATCGACGTGACCTCGGGGCTTGCCGCCCGGCGTCAGAGATCAGTGCTTGACGGCGTGCATGACGTGCAGGTGCACGAGCACGTCCTGGAACCAGTGCCGCCGGGCCACTTGGCGGGGCAGCCGGCGGACGGTGTCGCGGTCGGCCTGCCGCTGCCGGAGTGCGAGCTGCAGGTCGCGCTCCCGCTCACGGGCGATCGACTGGGCCGCGAGGTAGTCAAGCTGAGACATGGGATCCCTCCTCTCACTCAGCGATGTGCGCGTAGTCGTGGGTGAAGCGGTCGGGGGTCCCTAGGGGTTCGTCCTGCTGCCCCGGCTGCTCCTGGAGTCCCGGCTGGTAGTTGCCGTAGCCGAGGGACTCGGTCTGCGGGCTCTTCTGGTGCTGCCCCCGCGGCTGGTAGTTGCCGTAGCCGAGGGTCTCCTGCTTCGGCTCCGCCTGCTCCCCGCAGCCGCCCAGGGCGACAGCGCAGACCAGGAGAGCACCGGCAGCGGCGGTGGTGGAGTCACGGTTCATCTCGCCTGTCCTCTCTTCGAGCACCCCGCCCGGGCGGACTGTCCGGGCACCTGAGGTGACACCTCTACGGTGACGCTCGAGGGGTGTCCGGCGGTATACGACGTCTGGCGTAGTCCTGTGGGATGACGCGCATTCCGCGACGGCGGGCCGCGGCGTACCGCGAACCCGGCAGCGGCCCGAGGCAGTGAGAGGCATGATCGTGCCGATCCAGGGCCTCCTGCGAACGGTCAGCCCGTGGATCAGCGCATGGCGGCACGTTCGTGCCGTTCTTGGTGGACAATCGGGGCTCGATGCGCCACACTCGACGTAACCGGCACGATCGTGCTGGTGGAGGAGGTTAACGTGCAGGCATGGCACGACCAGATCGCCGCCCGGCGGCGTGAGCTGGGTCTGCGGCAGGTCGACCTGGCCGAGCTGGCGGGCGTCTCGGAGCGATTCGTCCGGCTGCTTGAGTCGGGCAAGCCCAGCGTCCGGCTGGACAAGGTGGATCCGGTGCTCGAGGTTCTTGGTCTGCGGCTGGAACTGGTCCCAGCGGAGACCCCGTGACGGTGGCACCCGGGGAGCAGCCCGCCGGGCCCGACCCCCGTGACGTCCGGGTGGCTCACGTGCTCAAGGACGGTCGGCCGGCGGCGACCCTGACGCGCGTGGACGGCGGGGTCGAGTTCGCCTACACCACGGCATACCTCGAGTCGGGCGGTCGCGCCGTGGCCACCACCCTCCCGCTCACCGACGAACCGGTGCGGACCACGGCGGGGGCGGTGCCGGCATACTTCGCCAACCTGCTGCCCGAGGGGCGACGGCTGACGGCCCTGCGGCGCGCGGTGAAGACCAGCGCGGACGACGAGCTGTCGCTGCTGCTCGCCATCGGGACCGACCCGGTCGGGGACGTGCAGGTGCTGACCGAACCGGACGAGCAGGTCGGTGCGGCGCCAGCGGCGGTCGAGGGGAGCTTCGGCGACCTCGACTTCGCCGAGCTGCTGGAGGCCCAGGGCATCGGGGATCCGTCCGCCCTGGCCGGTGTCCAGGACAAGGTCTCCGGACGCATGCTCACCGTGCCGTTGGCGCACGAGGGGCGGTCACACCTGCTGAAGTTCGAGGTCCCCGAGTTCCCGCACGTCATCGAGAACGAGGCGTTCTTCCTCGGCATCGCACGACGACTGCGGCATCCGGTGGTGGAGTCCGAGGTCGTGCGCGACCGCACCGGACGGGCCGGGCTGCTGGTGACCCGGTTCGACCGAGTCCCCGACGACGACCGGCTCCGGCGCCTGGCGGTCGAGGACGGCGCCCAGGTCCTGGGCATCCACCCGGCCGACAAGTACGCCGTCACGATGGAGCGGTTGGCGACCGGCGTGGCCGCGACCTGTCGCTCCCGTCCCCTCGCCCTGCGCGCGGTCCTGCACCAGGCGGTCCTCGCCTGGGCCACCGGCAACGGGGACCTGCACGCCAAGAACGTGTCGGTCGTGGGCTCCGCCGACCGTGCCGTCGCCCCGATCTATGACGTGCCGTCGACCGTGCCCTACGGCGACACGACGTTCGCGCTGCCGCTCGCGGGCCGCCGCGACAACCTGAGTGCAAAGGCCTTCCGGCAGTTCGGCGACGAGATCGGACTGCCGGGCCCCGTGGTCGAGCGGGTCCTGGACGACGTGCTCGGGGCCACTGTCGATGTGGTCGACCAGGTGCGGGACGGGGTCATCCCCTGGGACGCCCGCCGCCAGCGTGACCTGGTGCGGACGTTGGAGCGACGTCGACGCGACCTCGGCGGCTGACACACCGACCCGCCGTCCGCGCCAGAACGCGGGTGCATAGTCTCAGCCCGTGGAAGTCGTCCTGCTCGGTCTCGCGATGGGGGCTGCGGCCGGGGTCAGCCCCGGCCCACTCTTCGTCCTCGTGATCACCTCCGCCCTGCGGGGCGGGTTCCTCGCCGGTGCACTGGCGGCCTGCGCGCCGCTGATCTCGGACGGGCTGGTCGTCGCGGCCACGCTGCTCGTGCTCAACCAGCTGCCGGAGTATGCCGTGGGCTGGCTCGCTCTGGGTGGTTCCCTGTTCATCGCCTGGACTGGGATCCGCACGATGCTGGACGCCCGGGGCGTGACCCTGGCCGTCGACCCCGGGGCTCGGCGGGCGGCGGCCCGGCAGGCGCTGTGGCGGGCGGGACTGATGAACCTCCTGAGCCCGCACCCGTGGGTGTTCTGGGCCACCGTCGGCGGCCCACTCACGCTGAAGGCCTGGTCGTCATCACCGGCCTCGGCGATCGGACTGGTGACCGCCTTCTACGTCGCGATCGTCGGCACGAAGGTGCTCCTGGCGATGGCGGTGGCGCGCGGACGGCACCTGCTCAGCGACCGGGGCTACCGCCGGGCGCTGGTCGTCGCAGGCCTCCTGCTGGTGGCGACCGCCGTCGTGCTGGCCGTCGAGTTCTGGCCGGTGGCCTTTCCCGTCTGACCGCTCGCGTGCCACTGCCGACCGGTCGGCCGGCTCAGTCGCCGGGCTCGATCCGGCGGATGTTCGTCCAGCCGGTCCAGCCCCGCTCCTCGAGCAGCTCCAACAGCCGCGGGGCGGCGGGGAAAGCATCGAGGAAGGCGCTGTCGAGGAGGTCGACCAGGTCCTGGCTCACCTTGTGCTCGTCCGGCACACCTTCGGCCGCCGCGGTCGCCGCCTCGATGAAGGTCACCACCCGGTTGGCCAGCTCGGGCAGTCGTGGGTCGTCGAGGGAGCAGTCGGCCAGGTCGGCGACGTCGTAGTAGAGCCCGCGCAGGGACTCGTCCTCCACCTGTGCCCGCTTGATCGCCATCATGCCCGGCACCTCCTCGGGCATCTTCGCGGCGAGCAGGATCCAGCTGTCCCGCTCGATCTCGATGATCGGCTCGGGGAAGCCGGACTCGCGCATCAGCTCCAGGTAGGAGACGACCTCCGGCGGCAGCGCCAGGCTGTCCCCGGCGGCGAGCTGGGCGATCCGGGTGCGGTGCTGCTGCCGCTCCCGGATCTCGGTGCGCAGCCGCCGGTCGATCTGCTCGACCGCCGCGGCGAAGGCCTCCTCGTCCGCGGACAGGAGCTCGCGCACCCGCGAGAGCGGCACCCCTGCCTCGGCGAGTGTCCGGATCCTGACGAGCTCGATCACGGCCGCCGCGTCATACTGCCGATAGCCGGAGTAGGTCCGATCGGGCTCCGGCAGGAGCCCCTTGGCGTGGTAGTGGCGCACGGTCCGCACCGTGACCCCGGCGTAGGCCGCCAGCTGGCCGATCGTCAGCACGGCTCTATTGTGCGAGCCG
>JAAYYA010000031.1 GCA_012515595.1 Actinomycetales bacterium | reverse complement strand
GACGGGGACGACCTCGCCAAGGACTCTGAGACCCGGCCCGCGGTCGCGGCGATGCTCCGCAACCAGGTCACGCAGCGCGCCGAGGCGCTCCAGGACTGGTTCCAACGCTCAGAGGACGAGACCGAGCGATGGCGCCAGAGCTCGATCAATGCGCGGAGCACGGCCAAGCTGACGGCCCAGGAGGCAACCGACCTCAATCGGGCACTGATGGAGACCATCCACGAGCACACCGAGGCGGCCAAGGCCCGGCACGAGGCCGCCGACTCCGCCGACGAGACCCGACAGGTCCGGCTCTATCTGGACGTCTTTCCATTGCCGGCCGAAGACCAGTGACGCCTCCCTACCACGAAGTCGACGATGCGTTTTCACAGGTCACAGGCCATGAGTTATCAGTTAGTACAATAACTGATAACATACGTCTCATGACCACTCAGTCGTGGCCGGCACTCAGGCATGAAGTCCGCCAGTGGACCCCCGTCCGCGGTGCGGTCGGCCTCACCCGACGCGAACGCCAGGCCGCGTCGCAGACCAGCTACACCGCAACACTCGTTCCGATGATCGCTGAGCTCGTGCCATCCCTGGCTCCGGATGTCCTCGCCGAGGCCGAGGACGCCGTGGCGGAAATGGCCCGCTTCGACGAGGGGATGGGCAGCGAGGTGCGGCCCTACTCCGCCGTGCTCCTCCGCGGCGAAGCCATCGCGTCCTCCGACATCGAGCACATCACCTCCTCCGCACGCAACATCAGCCTGGCGGAGGAGACGGGCGGCGATCGCACGGGGAACGCCAGCCTGGTGGCGGCCAACGTGCGGGCCATGCGTCAGGCCATCGATCACACGACAGCACCCGATGTCCGCGGTGTTCTCACCCTCCACGAACACCTCATGCGCGACGACCCGCGCCACGACGCCGGGTCCTTTCGCACCGAGCAGGTGTGGGTGGGCGGTCACGCGTCCACTCCCGTCGGTGCGCACTTCGTGCCACCGCACCACGAACACGTCCCCGACGCCGTCGCGGACCTGACGAGCTTTGCCACACGGCCCGATCTCGCACGAATGCCCCAGCTCGCGATCACCCATGCCCAGTTCGAGACCATCCACCCCTTCACCGACGGCAACGGGCGGACGGGTCGGGCCCTGATGCATGTCATGCTGCGGGAGAGTGGCCTGGTGAAGCACGGGGTGGTGCCGGTCTCCGCAGGCCTCCTGACTGACACCCGCGGCTACCACGAGGCCCTCGACACCTACCGGATCGGTGACCCAGAACCGATCGTGCGGCTCTTCACGAGCAGTGCCCTGAAGGCGGTGGGCAACGCCACTCGTCTCGTGGCCGAGGTGCGTGAGATCCGGCAGTCGTGGGACGGCCTGGTGCGCGCTCGGCGTGACTCGACGACCTGGCGGGTTGCCGACCTGATGTTGCGCTTCCCTGTGGTCACAGCGAAGACCGTCGCCACACACCTGAAGATCTCCCCCACCAATGTCCCCCGGGCCATGGCACCCCTGCGAGAGGCCGGAGTGGTGCAGTCCGGGACTCACCATGCGACGCGGTCCGCCTACTGGTGGAGTCCCCAGATCACAGACGCCGTGGACGACTTCGCCGTCCGGGCCGGACGCCGGAAGCTCTGACGAAGGACGTCCGCCGTCCGGGTCGGACGCCAGCGCCCCTGACGAACGACGTCGCGAGGGTGCAGACCACCGCAGATGCGAACGGCCCTGCCCGGTCAGCGAGACCGGACAGGGCCGTCATACTCCCTGGTGGATCGCTCAGCCCTGGGCGGCCAGCGCCTCCTCCACCATGTCCAGCAGGTAGTTGGCGTCGCTGTAGCCGGCGATGGTGTTCTTCCCGCCCGGGAAGGCGTTGCCGGCCTGCACCGCAGCCAGCTCCTGAAACAGCGGCGTCTCGGTCAGCGCGGTGGTGAAGGCGCTGAGCCCGCCGCGCAGGTCGGTGTCGTAGAAGATGAGGTCGGCGTCGCCGATGGCGGCGCCGATCTTCTCGAAGGAGACGGTGACCTCGGCCTCGTCCTCGGTCGCGACGATCGCATTGGCCTGCTCGGACCAGGTGAAGCCCAGCGGCAGCAGGATGGTGCCGGTCATGTTCGCCTCGCCCCAGACGTACATGTTGTTCTCCTCGAAGGAGCCGACCACGGCCACCTTCGTGTCGGCGATCTGGTCGGCGTAGGTGGTGGCGATCTCCGCCTGTCGGGCCTCGAACGCGGACTGCAGCTCGTCCAGACCGTCGGTCTTGTTGATCGCGTCAGCGATCTCGACGGTGCGCTGCTGCCAGTTGGCGCGGTCACCGCCGCGCAGCGTGAAGACGTAGACCGGTGCGTTGCTGCGCAGGTGCTCCAGGACGTCGTCCTCGGTGGTGTTCGGCGCCAGGATCAGGTCCGGCTCCAGCAGCGCGATGTTTTCCAGCTGCGGCTCGCCCAGGTCGGTGACGACGGGCACGTTGGACAGCTCGGCCCACACGTCCTCCGGCACGATCGCCTCGTTGACGTCGCCCTGGCCGATCGGCATCAGGCCCAGGTCGTACATCGGCTGGGTCGCGGCGTAGTGCAGGGTGATGACCTTCTGCGGGTCCGCCGGGACCTCGACCTCGGCACCGGTCGCGTCGACGACGGTGCGGGTGCCGCTGGCCTCCCCGCCCTCCTCGGCGTCCTCAGCCGGGCCGTCGGACTCCTCCTGGGTGCTCTCGCCCTCGTCGGCACCGGCGTCCTCGGAGGCCGCCGGTGTGGTCTCCTCCTCGGGGGTGTCTTCCGCACCACCGCAGCCGGTGAGCAGGAGCCCGAGCGTCACCGCGGTGGCGGTGAGGACGGAGGAGTGGGTGTGTCGCTTCATGCGCTGTATGTCCTTTCCAGGGTGGGCACCGGGGCGGAGTTGTGACCCCGGTGGGCAGTGATCACGAGGGGGCCGCCGTTGAGCGGGTCCTCGATGATCGTGGCGTCGATGCCGAACACCTGCGCCAGCAGCGGCGCGGTGATCACGTCCGCAGGTGCTCCCTGCGCGACGATCTGGCCCTCGTGCATCACGATGAGGTGAGATGCGTAGCGAGCGGCGTGGTTGATGTCGTGGAGCACCGCGACGACGGTGCGTCCGGCCCCTCGGTTGAGCTCGGCGAACAGGTCGAGCAGGGACACCTGGTAGGAGATGTCCAGGAACGTGGTGGGCTCGTCGAGGAGCAGGATGGGGCTCTCCTGGGCGAGCGCCATGGCCACCCAGGCGCGCTGGCGCTGACCGCCCGAGAGCTCGTCGACGTCGCGCCCGGCCAGGTCGGTCATCGCGGTCGCCTCGAGCGCGCGGGTGACGCTGTCCTCGTCCTCCGCGCTCCAGCGGGACAGGATCGACTGGTGCGGGTACCGGCCGCGGCGGACCAGGTCGAAGACGGTGATGCCGGCCGGGGCGATGGCCGACTGCGGGAGCAGTCCGAGTCGGGTGGCCACGTCCTTGGCCCGCCGGTGGTGGATGTCCTTGCCGTCCAGGTACACCGTGCCCGCAGACGGCTTGAGCAGCCGCGACAGCGAGCGCAGCAGGGTCGACTTGCCGCAGGCGTTCGGGCCGATGATCACCGTGAACTGCCCGTCGGGGATGTCAACGCTCAGGTCGGTGCCGATGACCCGCTTGTCGTACGCCATGGTGATCCCGTCGGCCCGCAGGCTGCTGGATCCCGGTGTGACGGTGCGCTCGGTGGGGTCGTGGGCCGCACCACGGTGCGCTCGGTGGGGTTGGCTGGGCTGGTTGGCGCTCATACGGCCGCCTTCCTGTTCTGGTTGATCAGCAGGGCGATGAGGTAGAGGCCACCGACGGCCACCGTCACCACGCCTACGGGGTAGGTGTGCCCGGGGATGGCGTGCTGCGCGGCGAGGTCGGCGCTGGCCAGCAGGAAGGCGCCGGCGCAGGCGGCCGGCAGCAGGGCGGCGCCCGAGGAGGCGGCCAGACGTCGGCCGATGTGGGGCGCGGCCAGGGCGACGAAGGCGATCGGTCCCGCCGCGGCGGTGACCATCGCCACCAGCACGACACCTGCGGCGACCGCCAGCAGGCGCGTCGAGGCGGGTGACATGCCCAGCGCCGAGGAGGCGTCGTCGCCCATCTCGACCAGGTCGAGCCGACGGCTCAGGAAGATCACGGCCAGCAGCACGGTGCCGAGTCCGACGAGCATCGGCGGGAGCAGGTAGGAGAAGTGGGCGCCGTTCAGCGACCCCGCCCCCCACAGCGCTGCGATCTGGGCCAGCTGCAGGTCCGCGGTCAGCACGATCCAGGTCTCGATGCTGGTCAGCATCGCGCTCAGCGCGATGCCGGCGATGATCAGGCGGAAGCCCGCCACCCCACCGCCACGGGACAGCAGCATCACCAGAACCGCCACGACCGCACCACCGAGCAGGGCGCCGCCAGCGACCAGGTAGTGCGACGACCCGACGAGCGCGACCACGGCCACACCACCGGCCGACGAGCCGGCGGTGAACCCGATGATGTCGGGGCTGCCGAGCGGGTTGCGGGTGATCGTCTGGAACAGGGCCCCCGCCACCCCGAGCATCGCGCCGAAGGCCGGCCCGGCCACCGCCTGAGGGAGGCGGTAGTCCAGGATGAACAGCTCCTGCTGCGGGGTCCCCAGCCCGCGGAGCGTGGCCAGCACCTCGCCGGGGCTGTAGACGATCTTGCCGAGCATGAGGGCCAGCAGCACGACCACAGCGGTGAGCACCAGCAGCAGCGCGCACACCAGCATCGGGCGCAGCGCCAGCCGCGCGGACACGAGCCGACGCCCGCCGAACGGGACCCGGAGGGTGAGCGCACGCGGCGGGCTGAGCTGGTCGAGGCTCACTGGGTGTCCACCGCCTTGTTGCGGATCAGCGCGATGAGCACCGGCCCGCCGATCAGCGCGGTGACGATGCCCACCGGCACCTCGCGCAGCGGGACCACGACCCGTGCCAGGGTGTCCGCGACGAGCAGCAGGGTCGGTGCCGCCAGCACCGACAGCGGGATGATGCGGGTCTGGTCGTTGCCGACGAGCAGCCGGACGGTGTGCGGGATCATCAGCCCCACGAAGCCGATCGGCCCGGCGACCGCCGTGGCGGCCCCGGCCAGCAGCGCGACGCTGGCCACCGTCGCCAGGCGCACCGTGGCGACGCTGACCCCCAGCGCGGCGGCGACGTCGTCGCCCAGGGCCACGGCGTTCAGCGGCTTCACCAGGAGTATGCCGACGATCAGCCCCACGATGATGACCGGGATGACGGCGGCCAGGTCGGTCAGGTCGCGCCCGGCCACCGAGCCCGCCGCCCAGGACCGGAAGCGCTCGAAGGTCCGCTCGTCGGAGAGCCGGATGCCGGTCGTGATGCCACCGAACACGGCGGCCATGGCCACACCGGCCAGCACCATCCGCACCGGCGTCGCCGGCCCCCGTCCGGCAGCGGCCAGCAGCAGTACCAGCAGGGTGGCGATGGCGGCACCCACCAGCGCGGGCCACACGAGAGCTGCGGTGCTGCTCGCGACGCCGAACCAGATGGCCACGATCACCGCCAGCGCGGCGCCGGCGTTGACACCGAGGATGCCGGGATCGGCCAGCGGGTTGCGGGTGTAGGCCTGGATGACCGCGCCGGCCACGCCGAGCGCGGCACCGACGGCGACCGCGACCAGGGTGCGCGGGAGGCGGTAGTCGACCACGAGGCTCCACGCCTCGGCGTCGGCGTCGCGCCCGTCGAGCACGGCCGTCAGCAGCCGGGCCGGCGCGACGCTCTCGGTGCCGATCAGCAGGCTGGCGCAACAGGCCGCGAGAAGCGCGGCCGCCAGCGCGAGCACCACCGGGACCAGCGGGAACCGGCCGGCGGTCTGGCGCTGGCGCTCCCGCGTGGGCAGCTCCTGCTCCTCCAGGGTCCGCACAGCCGCGCCGGTCGCGACGGTCTCAGGCATGCGCGACCGTCACACGGTTGTAGGCGCCGAAGCCCCAGCCCAGCTCGCGGGTCTGCACCGTGGCGGCCCCGGCCTCGCGGAGGAGGGCCTCCAGGTCTGCGCTGGTGCGGGCCGGCACCCCGGTCAGGGCGAGCGTGGTGAGCGCGTCCTCGGCCGCGTGGTCGTCGTGGGGCACCTGGTCGGCCACCCGCTCGACAACGGCGACGGAGGGCCCGGCGTCGAGCGCCGCCCGCAGCAGCGCGACCGCGTCCTCGTCGGTCCGGCCCTCCAGCACGCACAGCAGCACCGCACCGTCGTGCCGCTCCCAGGCGCCGGCACCGGGACCGGACGCCACCTGCACCGACCGTCCGGGGCGGGGGGCCGCCGCGAGGATCTGGCTCGCAGCCAGATCACCCGTGCGACCGGCGACGGTGAGGAGGTCCGCTGCGGCGACCTCCGGCATACGGCCCAGCGGTTCGAGCACGTAGTAGAGCTGGTCGGCCTCGCGGTCGCGCACCGCATCCGCGGCCTCGGGCGTCTCTGGGGCGGCCGATGAGGGCGTGCCGGTGCGCAGGACGTCGAGCAGGTCGACCAGGGCGAGCACCTGCCTGTTGGCGGGGTTGTCGAGACTCAGCTCCTCGACATACTCCGTCTCGGTCAGCACCCGGCCGTGCGCGGTGTTGGCCAGGACGCCGTCGGTGTCGGTGAGCAACCCGAGGGCCTGCATGGACTGGACGACGGGCAGCAGGCGGGCGGGCGTGATGCCGGTGGCCGCGGCCAGGCCCTCGACGCTGGTGACCCCGGCCGCGATGTGCGTGCCGATGCCCAGGGTCGCGGCGACCCGGGTGAGGACCGGCGGGAGCAGCTCGGTCATCTCGTGGACGTCGTGCAGCACCTCGGCGGTGGCGTCCTGCGGCGCCTCGCCCGCGGCGGCGGGAGCGGCGGGACGGCGCCAGTAGCCGACGACCTCGACGTCCTCCTTGGGCAGCCCGAGATCCTGGCGCAGGTAGCGGCGGATGGGAGCGATCGTCAGCGCCTCGCCCGCGCACCAGACGTAGCCGCGCCCCTCCGGCAGCTCGGTGGCCCGAAGGGCCTCGAACAGCTGGCCGCTCTCCCCGGCGGCGTAGTCCCCGCGCACCAGCCAGGTGATGCTCGCCTCGGCCCGGGTGGCGATCTCCTGCACGTCCTGAGCGGTCGGCACCTCGACGATGACCGTCGCGCGGGTGCCCGCGGGTGCCTCCTCCAGCCAGCGGCCGATCGCCGGCAGCGCCGTGTCGTCACCGATCAGCAGGTGCCAGTCGACGTCGTGGTTGACCGGCGCGCACGACTTCGGCCCGGCGAACCGGATGGCGTCGCCGGGAGAGACCCGGAACGCCCAGTCGGCCGCCAGGCCGCTCGCGTGGCGCACGACGTCGATGTCGAAGGTGCCGGCCGCCTCGTCGTAGGAGCGCACCGTGTAGTCGCGGGTGAACTCCAGGACCCCCCGGTTCCACTCGAACCGGGTCTCCTCCTGGGTGCCCACGGGAGGCAGCTCGGCGTTGTCCGGCGGGATCACCAGCTTGACGTGGTCGTCGAACCCGTCGGAGACGAAGGGGGGCCGCGCCAGGCCGTCGCCCATCGTCCCGGCCCGCAGCTCCTCGCCGCCCAGGGTCAGCCGGCGCAGGTTGGGGGTGACGTCCCGGACGTCCACCACCTGGACCTGGCGCAGCACAATGGGGTGGACGCGGAGCGTCCGCGAGGTGCGGGACATGGGCGGTTTTCTCCTCCGACAGGCAATTAGGCGAGGCAAGGCTAACCTAAGTTTCTAGGTGCCTCGCACCGGGGGGCCGGGGATCGGACACATCTGTCCGCGACAGGGCGCCCGGGTGGCGGCGGGCTCCCGGGGCCGCTCGGGGCGCGTTAGGGTCGTGGCGTGCGTGATCCGGTCTCCTTCAACGACGTGGTCCAGCTCGAGATGTCCTTTGCCGAGGCGGAGGGCGAGGAGCTCCTCCCCCTGGCGCGCGCACTGCTGGCCCTGGCCGAGGACCCGCACGCCGAGGACGACCACGCCCCGGGTGCTCTGTTCGGGATGGCCGGGCAGTACTTCGGCGACGCCGGTGACCACGAGACGGCCGAGGAGCTGCTCCTCCTGTCCGTCGACCTCGACGACGGGGAGGGGCTGGACCCGAGGTGCTTCCTGGTCGAGCTCTACCTGGACACCGACCGGGTGGAGGAGGCCAGGAGCCTCGACAACGAGGTCCGCAAGCGCCGGTCGGAGGAGCTGGTCACCTACTCGGTCCTGGGCCGCACCTGGTCGGCGCGCGACCCGCGGCGCGCACTGGGCTGGTTCAACCGGGGCCTGGACCTCGCCGAGCGCACCGACCAGGACGACACCTCGACCTACTCCCTGCTCTGCGTCGGCCGGTTCCACCTGCGCCAGGAGCAGGGGCAGGACCTCGACGAGTACGACGAGATCGCGCTCGAGGTGCTGGGCACGGACGGCGACGAGGACGAACCGGAGGGCTGAGCTTGCGTCTAACCCCCATGCGGTCTTCTTGATCGCTGGATGTCGGGGCCGGCGGCCGGTTCGGGTGCCGCGAGGCTTTGGGTGGTTGTCGGGGGTCGTTCCCAGGGCCGGCGGTGGTCGTCGACGAGGGTGCGGGACAGGCGTAGCTGGGTGTAGGCGGCGCTGATGATCCAGGTCCACCGGTCGGCCTGGCGGCACAATCGCACGTCATGGCGCTCCGCGACGGACGCCGTCTCCCCCCTCCGAGTACCCTTGACGAGTGGACGTGCCCGAGCGGGGGGCACAGCGCCGGTTGTCGCTGGCGTTCCTCGACCGGAAGCTCGAGGAGCGCTACCAGCTCGCGGGCGGCCAGGAGGGCATCAGCGGGTTTCGCATGATCGCCCTCGCTTCCGCGGTGATCTGGGCGGTCGCCGCGTTCCTGCTGCCCGTGGCCACCGGGCTCGCACCGGCGGTGTCGACCACTGCGACCACCACCATGGCGGTACTGAGCCTTGTCGGCGTCGTGCTCTCCCGGTGGGCGCCGACGCTCGACCGGCAGCACGCCCTGGCCGCGTTGCTGACCTCGGCCAACGCCCTGGTCATCCTTGGGCTCGCCCTGGCCGGCGGAGTGCTGCCCGGGTACGGGATCGCCGCGATGCTGCTGCTCTTCGTGTGGGGCATCGTCGCCCGGACGCGCTTCGTCTATGCCGGCATCCGCACGGTCGTGATGGGGGCGGGATTCATCGTCGCCGTGCTCCTCTACCCGGACCGCGAGGTCCTGGCGCTCGACCTGCTGCTCTTCATGGCGGCCGCCTGGGGCTGCGCATCCTGGAGCGCAACCGCCGACGGCTGTTCGTCCAGAACGTCGTAATCCAGGAGCAGGGCGAGCGGCTGGCCGAGGAGATGGCTCGGTCCGAGCGTCTGATCCTCAACATGCTGCCCCAGCCGATCGCCACGCGCCTGCGCGCCGGTGAGCGGACGATCGCGGACGACTACCCCTCCGTCACGGTCCTTTTCGCCGACATCGTGGGCTTCACCCCGCTGGCTGCCCGCCTCACCGCGCACGACGTCATCGAGGTGCTGAGCGGCCTCTTCTCCGCCTTCGACGAGCTCGTCGAAGCACGCGGGGTGGAGAAGATCAAGACGATCGGCGACGCCTATCTCGCCGTGGGCGGCATCGGCGACCCGGGCGACGACCACGCGGGGCGCGTCGTCGGGCTGGGCCTGGACATGCTCGAGGAGGCTGCGCGTCACGTGGTCCTCGATCAGCCGGTCCAGCTGCGGATCGGTGTCCACACCGGGCCCGCCGTGGGCGGTGTCATCGGCTCCCGGAAGTTCGCCTTCGACCTGTGGGGCGACACGATCAACGTCGCCAGCCGCCTTCAGGCCCAGGCCAGCCCCGGCCTCGTCCACATCAGCGAGTCGACCTGGGAGCTGCTGCGCGGCCGCTGCGACGGCAAGGCGGAGGGGGAGCACGCGCTGCGGGGCCACGCTCCGGTGCGGACGTTCGCCGTGACCGGTCTTCGGGGGCCGACGCGTGGTGCCGACGTCGGACGAGAGCGACGGCCGGCCGCCGGGTAGGTCCCTGAGACCGAGACCGCGACCTCCGTTCCCGCGGAGACATCACCCACATCGATATCCCGGTCGCGGACACCACGCGGGCCACCGAGTTCTACAGCAGGCTGTTCGGCTGGGAGATCGCCAAGATGCCCGGCTACGAGGGCTACCCCATGTGGCAGGCACCCAACCAGATCAGCGGCGGCGGCCCGGCTCCGCGCAGCGAGGGCTTCACCCCCCCGGTCAGCGAGACGAGCTGGTTCGCCTCCTTCACCGACCCCGACGGCAACGAGATCGGCCTCTACGAGGGGACCACGGACGCGTCCTGACCCACCCGGACGCCCGACCGGTCGAGCAGGAGCCCGGTCACGAGGCCCAGCACCACCGCCGGGCCGTGCTCGTCGTGGACGACCAGGAGCGTGGCCGCGGCCGCCACGATCAGGAGGACCGGCAGCGCCGTTCCCCACGACCACTCCCCGGACAGCACGGTCGTGACCGCCGCGGCCGCCACCAGGCACAGCGTCGCCATCGAGTTCCCGGCCCCGGCCGGCCCCGAGGTCAGCACCGTCAACAGGTTGGCCAGCACCCCACCCACGGCAAACACGAGGACGGTGGGGAGCGCACGCCATACGGCCCCGACGAGGACGAGGGTGACGGCCAGCACGGACAGGTTGAACGCGGTGCCGGCCCAGCCGCCGTCCTGCAGCACGACCGCGGTGGCCAGGCGCCACCACTGACCCGCGGCCACCTCCGGGTTCGCCCGCTCACCCCACCCCAGGAGCCCGGGGGCGGCGACCAGCTGCACCAGCGACGGCACGGCGACGGCGCACCACAGGGCGACCGCCCAGGGGCGCGGCACGATCCTGCGCAGAAGGTCCCGGCCGCTGGTGACGTCCGAGCCGCGGAGGACGGCCCCCCTCAGGACCACCCACCCCGCGAGGAAGGTCACCCAGACGGCGGCGACGGCGCTCGGACCCATCCGCGCGGTCAGGACCCCTCGACCATGACGGTCACGGTGTGCCACCCGGTCGCGCCGTCCGGCGCCGGGTAGGCCCGCTCCTCGGTCTGCACCTCGCCGGTGCCGTCGGTGGCCCGGACGGTCACGGAGTACTCCCCCGGCTCGGCCTGCCAGGTGAGCATCCACTGGCGCCAGGAGTCGATGGTCGGCTCCTCGGCGAGGGTGGCCTCCTGCCAGTCGCCGTCCCCGATCCGCACCTCGACGCGGCGGATGCCACGGTGCTGGGCCCACGCGACCCCGGCGATCACGACGGCGCCGGCCGGCACCCGCTCGCCCGGCCGGGGCACGTCGATCCGCGAGGCGGTCTTGATCGGGCCGAGCGCCGACCAGCCGCGCGGGGTCCAGTAGCCCTCGTCCTGGTCGAAGCGGGTCACCTTGAGCTCGGTGACCCACTTGGTGGCGGAGACGTAGCCGTAGAGACCCGGCACGACCAGGCGCACCGGGAAGCCGTGCTCGGCCAGCAGCGCCTCGCGGTTCTGGGCGACCGCCAGCAGCGCGTTGCGGTCGTCGGTCATCGCCTCCAGCGGGGTGCCAGCGGTGAAGCCGTCGACGCTGGTGGACAGCACCATGTCCGCCCCCTCCTGCACGCCCGCGCGGGCCAGCACCTCGCGGACCGGCAGCCCGGTCCACAGCCCGTTCCCGGCGAGGTTGCCGCCCACGTAGTTGGAGACGCAGGTCAGCGTCACCAGGGCCTCGACGAGCTCCTCGTCGAGGATGTCCTGGAAGGTCATCTCGATCTCCCGGTCGACCATGCCGGTCACCCGGAGCCGCCAGGTGTCCGGGTCGACCTGGGGCACGCTGATCGCGGTGTCGATCCGGTAGAACTCCTCGGCTGGGGTGAGGTATGCGGTCTGTCCCGGCACCCGCTGCGACGCGGCCTCCGGGA
Source organism: Actinomycetales bacterium (assembly GCA_012515595.1). Lineage (GTDB taxonomy): Bacteria > Actinomycetota > Actinomycetes > Actinomycetales > Dermatophilaceae > Ornithinicoccus. Next base: position 4,157 of record JAAYYA010000031.1, on the reverse strand, counting down.
CCGTCACCGGCCGTTGCACCCGGAGCCGACCGAGCTGGGCGCGCGCCGCCTCGACGACCTCGCCGGCCCGGCTCAGCGTCCGCCCCGCGAGGACCCCCAGCGCGCCGACGACCGTCAGCCCGCCGCCCCAGGCGAGCACGGCGCGTCGGCTCGCGGCACCTGCGCCCATCACGCCCGGCTCGGTGTCGAGGCGCTCCGCGCCGGCCTCCGCCAGGCGCGACCAGAGCCGGTCGAGCGTGACCAGCCCAGCGATGGTCCCCACGACCGTGGGCACCACGTCCGGCCATGCGAAGTCGGGGCGGCTGGCCACGGCGGTCACCCCGATCACCCCCACGAGCGCGAACGCCGCCAGCCCCCAAGAAATATTGGGGTTTCGTGCACCCTCCACGGATCTTTTCAGGGGTTTCGCACGCGATGCGCCGACCAGGCCGATCAGCGCGCAAAGGCCGGTCAGCACCAGGACCATGCCGATGACGAGGGCGAGCTTGTCGTAGGTCCCGAACGTGCCGATCGCGAAGTCCTTGAGCCACGGCGGCGTCAGGTCGACGAACGCCTCGGCGACCGCCACCAGGGGCGATGCCGTGCCACCCTCTAGCCCGCCGCGCACCAGCAGCGCCGCGCCGATCTCTGCGACGGCGAGGGTGACCGCGCCCGCGGCGACGCCCACGAGCGCACCAGTCGGCCGGCGGCTCATCCCGCCATGGTCCCACCCCCACCTGGGAACGACGGCGCGAACCGTGCCACCGCCCGGTCGCAGGCCCACGCCAGCAGGAGCGCCAGCACGACACCTGCCCCGGTGAGCAGCAGCCGCTCGGCGGCCACGTCCGCACGGGACACCAGGTCGGAGGAGGAGGTCAGCACGATCATCGGCACCCCCCAGATGACCGACCGCCGGACGTCTCCCGCCAGGGTCCAGGCCAGCAACAGCAGGAGGCACGGCAGCGCCAGCACCCAGGCGAGGGCCCCCGGGACCAGCAGGACGATGGCGGCCGCGATGACGACGCCGACCAGCGTCCCGACCAGCCGGTCCCGGGCGAGCTCCCGGGTCAGGTGACCACGGGGCTGCAGCACGACCGCCAGCACCAGCACCATCCAGTAGGCGTGGTCGGCGTCCAGCGAGTCGGCCACCAGGAGTGCGACGACGGCGCCGACCGCCATGCCCAGGCCGTGGACCACGGCGTCGACCTGACCCACCGGCTCCGGCTCCTTGGTGATGCCGAGCGCCCGGGCGGTGACCCCCACGGTGAGCACGCCCATCGCGGTCCCGGCCAGCGCCACCCAGGGCTCCTGCGGGAAGCCGGCCGTGAACCCGAAGGCGACCAGCATCGGGGCCAGCGCCGCCACCCCCCGGCTCACCTGGTTGAGCGGCGCCTGGACCAGGCCGGTCAGCGCGATCACCGCGGCCGCGATCCAGGGCCGGTCCGCGGTCAGCAGGCCGAGCGGGCCGGCGAGCGCCAGGACGACCAGGGCCACGGCCCGGGTGGGCGGCGGCACGGACGCGATCGCGACATTGGCACCGGCGGCCACCCCGAGCACCACCCACACCGCGGCGGCCAGGCCCAGCCACCACGCGGCGAGCGCGGTGACGACCAGCACGGGGACGAGGACGACCAGCGCGCCCACGACTGCCTTGCGGGGCGGCGCCCAGGCCATGCCTCACCTCCGTCCCGACGTCCCCGCAGTATCGCACCGGGGAGAGTTCGCGTCAGGAGTTGAGCTGGTGGATCCGTCCGCTCAGCGCGGTGGCGAAGGCGCACCAGGCGGCGTAGGGCGCCAGGGCGGCACCGTAGGCGGGGCGCACGGCGCCGGCTCTCCGCGCCAGGTCCGCCGAGGAGACCGTCAGCGCCGCCGCGGTCAGGGTTGCCAGTCCCGTGTCGCGCTTGGCGAAGAAGGTCCAGGACCAGCCCGCGTTGAGCGCCAGGTTCAGTGCGAGCGCCCGGCGGTATCCGCGCTCGTCCCGACGCGCCTCGCGCGCAGCGCCACGACCGGAGGAGCCGTGCGTCGGCGACGCCTCCTGCTGCGCGCCGAGCACCCGGGCCGAGGTCACGGCGATGTCGGCGTAGAGCAGGGTCCACACGATCGGGAACGCCGCCGGCGGGGGCTGGAAGGCCGGTTTGCGCAGCCGTCGGTACCACTCGCTGTCGACACCGGAGGAGGTCGCGGCGCTGCCCGCCACGGCGGTCGCCACCGTCTGTGCGCTCGTGGAGAGCAGGTTCTTCCAACCCACGGGTTCCCCTTCCCGGTAGCGCTCCCGCCACCGCAGCCAAGGTAACCGCGGTGTCACCCCCGCGCGCGGCGGCAGCGTGGGTGCCTCGGGTCGAGCCCGGCGTGCGGCTCAGCCGCGCGCGTGGGAGTGGTACTCCACGTTGGGCACCATCCCGATGGCGCTGGCGACCCGGTTGGTCATGTTGAACATGCCGATGACCTGCACGACCTCCATGATCTGGTGGTCGTCCATGCCGACCTCACGCAGCGGTTCGAGGTCCTCCGGACCCACCTCGTCGGGCGCCCGGGTGAGCAGCTCGGCATACTCCGCGATGGCCCGCTCCCGCGGCGGCAGGTCGGCCTGGCGCCAGTTCACCGCCACCAGGTCGGCCGTGACGGTGTCACCGGAGTACTCCCGCAGCGCCGCCCCGTGCGAGACGGTGCAGTAGGTGCACCGGTTGATGCCGCTCACGACGACCGCGATGAGCTCCCGCTCGGCGTTGGTCAGGTATCCCTCCTTGTTGACCAGGAGGTTGAAGTAGCCCCACCACGCCAGGAACTGGTCGCCGTTGACCGCCTGCGCGCGGAAGACGTTAGGCACGAAACCAAACGCCTCCTGCGACTTGTCCCACAGGCGCGTCACGCCCTCCGGGACGTCGTCGCGCCCGGGCACGGTCAGGAACGAGATCTGCTCAGCCATGTCGGCACGGTACCGCCCCAGCGGGAGGGCGCGGCAGCGGGATAGGTTCGGGGCCGGAGGTGTGGCGATGATCGTGAGCAGCGAGCGGCTGCTGGGCCCGGGCGGTGCGTTCGAGCCGGGCTGGGTCCGGGTCGACACGGACCGGGGCGTGATCACCGAGGTGGGCACGGGCGAGGCACCTGATCCGGTGGACGCCAAGGGGCCGTATGTCGTGCCGGGCCTGGTCGACATCCACTGCCACGGCGGGGCGGGGGCGAGCTTCGCCACGACCGATCCGGACGAGGCCCGCACCGCGCTGGCCCTCCACCGGCGGCACGGCACGACCTCGGTTGTGGCCTCGCTGGTCACCGCCGCGCCCGACGATCTGCTGCGCCAGGTCGAGACCCTGGTGCCGCTGGCGCGCGAGGGGGAGATCGCGGGGGTCCACCTGGAGGGCCCGTGGCTCAGTCCGCTGCACCGCGGCGCGCACGACCCGGAGCTGCTACGTCCGCCGACCCGCGACGAGATCGAGGCGCTGCTCCGCGCCGCCGAGGGGCACCTGCGCATGGTGACCATCGCCCCGGAGCTGCCCGGTGCCCTCGAGGCGATCACGCTCCTGCGGGAGGCTGGGGTGACCGTGGCGGTGGGCCACACCGACTGCGACGCCGACGGCCTGCGCGAGGCGGTGCGGGCGGGCGCCGGCGTGGTCACCCACCTGTGCAACGCGATGCGCCCGATCCACCACCGCGACCCCGGCCCGATCCCGGCCGCTCTGGCCGAGCCGGAGCTCACCGTCGAGCTCATCGTCGACGGCGTGCACGTCCACCCCGACGTCGTCACGCTCCTGCAGCGCGGAGCGCGGGCGCGGGTGGCCCTGGTCACCGACGCGATGGCCGCGGCCGGGTGCCCCGACGGGGCCTACCAGTTGGGCGGCCTGGCCGTCTCCGTCGTGGACGGCGTCGCGCGCCTCGAGGACAGTGACGCCCTGGCCGGCAGCACCCTCACGCTCGACCGCGCCGTGCGCACCGCCCACGCCGCCGGGGTCCCGCTGGTCGACGCGGTCGTCGCGGCCACGCTGACCCCCGCCAGGGCCCTCGGCCTGGACCGGGGCGCCCTGGTGCCGGGCGCTCCCGCGGACCTGCTGGTCCTGGGCGAGGACCTCGTCCCGACCAGCATCTGGCGCGAGGGGAAGTTGCTGACCTAATTGTGGACAGCCGCCTGTGGACAACATCAACCCTACGTATTACACTGCAATACGTTAGGTGAGTGCGTC
>JAAYYA010000209.1 GCA_012515595.1 Actinomycetales bacterium | reverse complement strand
GGGGGGCTCGCGTTTGGGGGTGACGATCGTGCTGGCGCGGCGGCTCGCCCCCGCGACGAGTTCCTGGAAGTCGTTGATGTCGGTGGCGTCCAGGGGCGGAGGGCGAAGTCTGCCGCTCACCATGATTTCCTGCCAAGGTGGACCAGGTTGGCCTCATGCGACGCGTCGCACCGAGCACCGAGAAGGGACCCCTAGTGCCGCACTCCGAGAACATCGAACAACCGCAGTCGCTGAGCCTGGTGAACCAGCGGCCGTCATTGTCGGCTTCGACGGCGGCCGAATGGCTCGCCCGCGACTGGGGTTTCCAGATGGACGTCCGGGCCTTGGAGTCCGAGCGCGACCAGAACTGGATGGCGAGCGTGGACGGGGAACCGCGTCTGGTGTTGAAAGTCGCCAACGCAGGCGAGGACCCGGCCGTGCTGGAACTGCAGCAGGTCATGCTCGCTCGAGCACGCGCAGCGGGGCTTCCGTGCCCAGAGGTCGTGCATACCAGGTCATGCGGGTCGACGGCGTCCTGGGACGGCAACCTCGGATGGGTGATCACGGCACTCCCCGGGAGGAAGCTCGCTGATGAGCCGTTGCCCTCAACGGATCTCTGGAACCACCTCGGCACCGTCCTTGGGCGTCTTGCCATCGTGCTGGCCGAGGTCGAGCACCCGGCCGCCCACAGGTGGCTGCAGTGGGACGTGGTGAACGCCGAGGAGGTCCTGGCCACCTATCGCAGCTCGATCGTGGGTGCCCGCCGTGGAGAGATCGCCGACGCCGTGCTTGCGCAGTTCCGCGACCTCGTCGTCCCGGTGATCGACGATCTGCCCCGCAGCCTCATCCACAACGACGCCAATGACCACAACATCCTGGTGCAGGGTGACCGAGTGTCCGGCCTGATCGACTTCGGTGACGCCCTGCACACTGTGACCGTCAACGAGCTGGCCATCGCATGCTCGTACGCCATGCTCGGGCGTGCTGAACCACGGGAGGTCGCCCAGGCGATCACCCGTGGCTATGAGGCGCAGCGCGAGCTGTCTCAGCTGGAGCGGGAGGTCCTCCCCGTCCTGATCCGCACGCGACTGGCGATGAGTGTGTCGATCTCCGCGTACCAGCAGACGCTCGAGCCCGACAATCCGTACCTCCGGATCTCCGAGCAGCCTGCGTGGGACCTCCTTGAGAGGCTGATGGAAGAGACCGCCGATGGCCACGACTGACGACCTGCTCCGGCGCCGCGCCCAACACATCTCGCCGAGCTTGTCGGTGCTGTACCGAGACGACCCCATCCACGCCGTCTCCGCGCGCGGACAGTACATCTACGACGCGGATGGGGTGGAGTACCTCGACTGCATGAACAACGTTCCGCACGTTGGTCACAGCCACCCGAAGGTGAACCACGCCATCGCCGACCAGCTCGCTCGCCTGAATACCAACACCCGGTTCCTCTACGAGCCGCTGGTCGACTACGCGGAACGTCTCTCCGCCCTGATGCCGGGCGACCTCTCCGTGTGCTTCTTCGTCAACTCGGGTAGCGAGGCCAACGAACTAGCCCTCCGTCTGGCGCGGGCGCACACCACGAAGAAGGGTATCGTCGCTCTCCGTGGCGCCTACCACGGCAACACAACCTCCTTGGTCGAGGTCAGCCCCTACAAGTTCGAGGGCCGCGGAGGCGCTGGTCGACCCGAGCACGTCCAGGTAGCACCGACCCCGGATCCCTATGCCGGCGTCCACCGTGACACGGACGCGGCCCACGCCTACATCAGCGAGGTTGACGACGCCTTTTTTCGAGCCGACGCGAGTGTGCCTGCGGGTGCACTCATCATTGAGGCCATCATGGGCACGGCCGGCCAGGTCGAACCACCGGCCGGGTACCTTCGGGGCGCGTACGCCGCTGCTCGAGCGCATGGCGCGGTTGTCATCGCGGACGAGGTCCAGATCGGCTTCGGGCGTATCGGGACCCACTTCTGGGGCTTCGAAGCTCAGGGTGCCCAGCCCGACATCGTCACTCTCGGCAAGCCGATCGGCAACGGATTCCCGCTCGGGGCTGTAGTGACCACGCCGGAGATCGCCGAGTCTTTCCACAACGGCATGGAGTTCTTCTGCACCTTCGGAGGCACGCCCGTGGCCTGCGCGGCGGGACTCGCTGTGCTCGACGTGATGGAGGAGGAGAACCTCCGTCAGCACGCCCGTGACGTGGGCGAGCACCTCACGGCTGGCTTCCGCGCCCTTGCGGACGACCATCTCGCCATCGGCAACGTCCGCGGCAGCGGCCTGTTTCTGGGTGTCGACTTCGTCACCGACCGAGGGACACGTGGACCCGACGGCGAGCTCGCACGTTGGCTGGTCATGCAACTGCGCAGGCACGGCGTGCTCTGCTCCACCGACGGGCCAGGAGACAACGTCCTCAAGCTCAAGCCTCCGCTTCCTTTCACAAGGGACAACGCAGACCGCCTCATCACCTTGACCGGTGACCTTCTCACGATGCGGGACTGAGCCCCAAGGCACCGGCTTCGCCACGATCACCGACGTCGCAGGACCGATCGGCCTCCGACCCGTACGATCAGTGGTGGCCGTTGACGCGGTCACCACTGATCGTGAAGGGAGCACGATGACCAGCGTCGTCCGAGGCATGTCGTGGATCGCGATCTTCATCGGGGTCTGCGTCGCCCCGCTGGTCTTTGCCCTGGTGGGCGCCAGCCAACCGGGACAGGGCTTCTGGACCGACTTCTCGGTCGCCCTGGGCTTCGTCGGTCTGGCGCTGATGGGCATCGAGTTCGCGCTGGTCGCCCGCGTCCGGCAGATCGCCGAGCCGTTCGGGACGGACGCGGTGATCGACTTCCACCGCTACATCGGCACGACCGGGCTCGTCTTCGTCCTCGTGCACGTGGCACTGTCGGCCGACTGGAGCCAGGCGAACCCGTTCACCCCCAGCGACACGCCCGCCCTGGTCGTCGTCGGAGGTCTGGCCGTCGCGGCGCTGCTCCTGCTGATGGTGACCTCGCTCTGGCGGCGCCGGCTGCGCCTGTCGTATGAGGTGTGGCAGGTCCTGCACTCGGTCCTCGCGGTCGTGGCGGTGGTCGCTGCCGTGGTGCATGTCATCCTCGTGGACCACTACGTCGACACGGCGTGGAAGCGCGTCCTGTGGGTCGTCATGACCGCGGCCTTCGTCTGGGTGCTGCTGTGGGTGCGCGTCATCCGTCCGCTGCGGCTCCGGCGCCGCCCGTGGGTGGTCCACGAGGTGGTCGCCGAGCAGGACCGGACGACATGCATCACGCTGCGGCCGCAGGGCCACGACGGGATGGAGTTCGCACCGGGGCAGTTCGCGTGGATCTCCATCGACCGCTCTCCGTTCCTGGTCACCTCGCACCCGTTCTCGTTCAGCTCCAGCGCGGAGCGGCCTGGGGAGGTGTCGATGGCCATCAAGGCGGTCGGCGACTTCACCTCGAGCGTCGCCGGGGCCCGGCCGGGGACCGTGGTGCACCTGGACGGCCCGCACGGGGTCTTCAGCCCGGACCAGTACGAGGGGGCCGGCTACGGGCTGATCGCCGGTGGTGTCGGGGTCGCCCCGGCGCTGAGCATGGTCGAGACGCTCGCCGACCGGTCGGACGCGCGCCCTGTCGTGCTGTTCGTCGGCAGCCGCGACGAGGACAGCATCATCCTGCGCGAGCGGATCGAGGAGCTCCGCCAACGGCTCGACCTGCACGTCGTCTACGTGCTGGAGAACCCGCCGCCCGGCTGGACGGGGGAGAGCGGCTACCTGGACGCTGACATCCTGGCCCGGCACCTGCCTGAGGGGTTCCGCCGCTTCCAGTACTTCGCCTGTGGTCCGGTGCCG
>JAAYYA010000208.1 GCA_012515595.1 Actinomycetales bacterium | reverse complement strand
TGGTCGGGGTGACAGGATTTGAACCTGCGACCTCTTCGTCCCGAACGAAGCGCGCTACCAAGCTGCGCCACACCCCGTGGCTCGTGCCGTGCGGCACGCAGCGTCGGCAATGTTAACCCAGGATCGGACGCTCTAACGAATCGTCCTCACACGAGGGTGAGCAGCGTCGCCTCCGGACGGCAGGCGAGACGGAACGGGGAGTATGGCGAGGCGCCGAGTCCCGCGGACACCTCCAGCCAGGCGGCGCCCGGGGGAGCGGCGGATGAGGGGGCGCTGCCAGCCCCGGGCCACCATCGCGAGACCCCCTTGACCCGGCCGGTCTCCAGGTCGCAGTTGGTGACGAGGGCGCCGTAGAAGGGCACGCAGACCTGGCCGCCGTGGGTGTGACCGGCCAGCACCAGCCGGGCGCCGTCAGAGGTCATCGCGTCCAGCACCCGCTGGTAGGGGGCGTGCGTCACGCCGACGAGGAGGTCGGTGTCGGGCCCGGCCGGTCCGGCGACAACGTCGTAGCGGTCGTACTCCAGGTGCGGGTCGTCGACGCCGACGAACTCCAGCCGGAGGCCGCCCAGCTCCAGCCGCCCTCTCGCGTTGTTCAGGTCGAGCCACCCGGCGCCGGTGAAAGCGTCCACGAGGTCCTGGGTGGGCAACCGGGCCTCGGTCAGGTTCTCACCCTTCTCGTGCGAGTCGTTGAAGTAGCGCAGCGGGTTCTTCGGGGTCGGGGGGAAGTAGTCGTTGCTGCCCAGGACGAAGACGCCCGGGACGTCCAGCAGTCCCTCGTAGGCGTCGAGCACGGCCGGGACCGCGTCCAGGTGGGCCAGGTTGTCACCGGTCGTCACCACGAGGTCGGGGCGCAGCGCCGCCAGGGACCGCACCCACTCCTGCTTCGCGCGCTGCCCGGGCACCAGGTGCAGATCACTGAGGTGGAGGACCCGCAGCGGCCGTGCTCCGCTGGGCAGGACCGGCACCTCGAACTCGCGGAGTGCGAACGCCCGGGGCTCGACCAGCGTGCTCCAGGCGAGCACCCCCGCTCCGAGACCGGTCAGACCGGCGAGCACACGGCATACGGCGTTCACCGGTCGATCATCGCAAACCGGTGCCGCCCCGCCGCGCGCCGGTGAGAGACTGGGGCCCATGACCGAGCAGCAGACCAGCCTCAAGGACACCCTCCAGCACGACCTGCACGACGCGATGCGCGCCCAGGACAAGGTGCGCTCGGCGACGCTGCGGATGGCGCTGACGGCCGTCTCCAACGAAGAGGTCGCGGGCACCCACGCGCGGGTGCTGAGCGACGAGGAGGTCCTCAAGGTCGTGGCCAAGGAGGCCAAGAAGCGCCGGGAGGCCGCCGAGGCGTATGTCGGGGCGGGCCGTCAGGAGCTCGCCGACCAGGAGAACGCGGAGCTCGCGGTGCTCGAGGGATACCTGCCCGCGCAGCTCGAGGACGCCGCCCTGGACGAGCTGGCCGTCGCGGCCGTCGCCGAGGTCGGGGCGAGCAGTATGGCGCAGATGGGCCAGGTCATGAAGGTCCTGCAGCCGCGGGTCGCCGGCCGGGCCGAGGGCGGCCGGATCGCTGCTGCGGTGAAGCGGGCGCTGGGCGCCTGACGCGGTGGGCGGCCGTGGCGGCCGCCCACCGCCAGTCAGCCGCTCAGTCGCGTCCGCCCGGTGGGTCGATGCCCGGAGGTGGCTGGACGATCGGTGGTTCGGGCTGGGGCTCGGGTTCCGGTTCGGGCTCCGGCTCGGGTTCGGGCTCTGGTTCCGGCTCCGGCTCGGGTTCCGGCTCGGGCGCCGGGTCTGGCCGTGACGACGGAGGGTCGGGCTGCGTCACCGGCGGCGGGGGCGGCGGCGCGATGTAGCCGCCGGAGATGTAGACGTAGACCGTCTTGCCGGCCAGCATCATCGTCCCGGGCGAGGGCGTGGTGTAGAGGACCGTGCCCTCCGGCTGGGAGGAGCTGCGGGTGTACTGCTCGGTGATGAACCCGGACTCCCCGAGGATGCGCACCGCGTCCTCGATCTGCTCGCCCCGCACGTCCGGCACGGGCCGCTCCTCGCCGAAGATGACCTCGTTGGACGGCGCGTCGAACTGTAGGACCGGCTCATCCTCGAGCGCGGTGTCCATCAGGTCCTTCCAGAGGATCGCCGCCAGCTTGGAGCCGTAGAACCACCCGTCGATGTAGTGGTCGCCGAGGGTGAAGTCCTTCAGGTCGCCCTCGTACTTGGCGCCCGGGCTGCCGATCCAGACGGCCGTCGACAGCTGCGGGGTGTAGCCGGCGAACCAGGTGTGCTTGCTCTCGTCGGCGGTGCCGGTCTTGCCGCCGGCCGGTCGGTCTCCCGCCAGGACGGCGCGGAAGCCGGAGCCCTGGAGGCTGACGACCCCCTGCATCAGCTCGGCGGTGCCGGCCGCGACGTCGGGGTCGATGACCTGCTGGCACTCCGGCAGCTCCAGCGGGATCTCCTTGCCGTCGGCGTCGACGATCTTGGTGACCGGGACCGGCTCGCAGTAGAGGCCGCCGGAGGCGATCGTCGCGTAGGAGGAGGCGACCGTCAGCGGGCTGGCGTTGTCGGCGCCGAGGACGAAGGTCGGCGCCACGCTGGCGTCACCGGAGCCATAGGGGTCGCCGCTGGCGGCGTGCAGGCCGACCTTGGTCATCGTGTCGCGGATGTTGCACGTGCCGACCTGCGAGGCGAGCGTCGCGAAGGCGGTGTTGACCGAGGACCGGGTCGCCTTGCGCAGGGCCATGACCGACTCGTGGTTGGCGCCCTCGGCGTTGCGGACCGCCCACTCGTCGGTGCCGATCGAGCAGCCGTCCTGGAAGTCCTCCCGCTCGAAGATCACGGCGGGCTGCGTGCTGCCCTCGGGGTGCGACCCCGGCACCTCGGGGTTGGCCCAGTTGTTGTTCTTGTCGACCTGGACGGCGTCCCGGATGCTGAGCTGCGCCTCGATCGGGACCCCGGACTCCAGCGCGGTGATGAGCGTGAACGCCTTGGCCACGGAGCCGATCTGGAAGCCGGTGCTGCCGCCGTAGCGGTTGTCCACGCTCCAGTTGACCGCGGTCTGGCTGAACCGGTCGCGGGACTCCTGGATGTTGTACTCCGAGCTCTGGCCGAAGGCGAGGACCTTGCCGGTGCCGGGCTCCACCATGGCGGCCGCCGAGGCGAGCTTGTACTCGTTGCCGGGCGGGGCGTACTCGTTGGTCTTCTCCGCGATGAGGTTGGACAGCTCGGGCACGAGCGTCGTCGTGATCGTCAGGCCGCCGGTGGTGAGCTTGGTGACCCGCTCGTCACGGGTGGCCCCGAGCGCCGGGTTCTGGAGCAGCCACTCGGTGACGTAGTCGCAGAAGTAGGGGTAGCGGGAGTTCATGCACGACCGCTGGTTGTTGGTGACGTTGAGCTCGATCTCGGAGTTGCGGGCCTTCTGCCACTCGCTCTCGGTGATCATGCCCTGCTGGTGCATCTTGTCCAGCACCACGTTGCGGCGGGCGAGCGCGTTCTCCGGGTAGTTGATGGGGTCAGTGACGCTGGGCGCTCGCACGATGCCGGCCAGCGTCGCGGCCTCCGCCAGGTTGAGTTCGCTGGCCTTGACCCCGAAGTAGTGCCGGGCCGCGGCCTCGACGCCGTAGGCGCGGTCGCCGTAGTAGGCGAGGTTCAGGTAGCCCTCGAGGATCTCGTCCTTGGTCAGCCGCTGCTCCAGGGTCACGGCATACTTCAGCTCGCGCAGCTTGCGGACGTAGCCCTCGATGCCGCTGCGAGCGCGCAGGCCCTTGAGCGCCTCGGCGTCCTCCTTGCGCAGCGCCTCGTCCTCCAGCAGCATCTTGACGTACTGCTGGGTCAGCGTGGAGCCACCCTGGGTCGAGTCGGACGTGGCGTTGCTGACCAGGGCGCGGGACAGCGCGCGCAGGTCCAGCCCGCCGTGGTTGTAGAACCGCTCGTCCTCGATCGCGACCTGCGCGTTCTTCATGAACGGCGAGATATCGTCCAGCCCGACGAGGATGCGGTTCTCCTGAGCCGGGGTCGCGATCAGGTTGCCGTTGGCGGCCAGGATGCGCGACTGCTGGGCGAGCGGGTTCTGCTCCAGGTCGCCCGGGAGCTCCTCGAACAGGCCCACGCCCTCGCGGGCGGCCGTGCCACCGGCACCGACGACGGGCAGCAGGAGCCCGGCACCGATGAGGCCCATCAGCACCGAGATGGCGAGAAACGCCCCCAGCAGGGACGCCACGCGGGCAAGGGAGGTGGCACGCATGGGCACCAAGAGTACCGGCCGACCCTGAGAAAACCGTGGTCGTGAGGTCGGGTAGGCCCCGCCCACCTCGGCCCTCCGGAGCGCCGCCCCTCCCGGCCCCTTGTCACCTCTGCTCCGCACTCCTCGCCCTCTGGCGCCTCGCCCGCCCCCTTCAGCGCCCCCACCACCCCGACTCGCCCGCCCCTCCTGCGCCGATCACCCCGACTCGCCCGCCGCACCGCGTCTTCGAGCGCCCTTGAGTTCTTCGGGCTGGAAATAACCGGCCCTGAGATACGGAAGGCGCTCTAAGATAGAGGCTGGCTGTGGGAGGGGCCTGTTGTGGCGGGCCAGCGCGAAGGGGCTCGTGGCCGGGGTGCGGGGCGGGCTGCGGTGGCGGGGGTGCGGGGCGGGTTCAGGGGGTGGTGAGGGCGGCCGCCACGTCGCGCAGGGCCGGCAGGTCCGCGATGTCGGCCCCGGCCAGCGGCACCTGCACGGTGGCCAGCCGCGGGTACGCCGCGGCGGTGTCCCTGATCAGCCGGCGGTGGCGGGCTGCGACCTCGGCGTGGTCGGCGTGGACTCGCAGCACCGCGGCAGTATGCCGGTCGCCCGCCTCCTCGAGCGCCTCCGCTGCATCTCGGGCCCGGTCCGCGGAGATCCTGGCCCGGGAGACCGCCACCCGGTTGAGCACCAGCCCGGCCAGCGGCATCTGGTCCCGGGCGAGGCGCTGCACGAAGTAGCCGGCCTCGCGCAGGGCGTCCCGCTCGGGCGCGGCCACCACGACGAACCGGGTCCCGGGCGCCTGCAGCAGGGCGTAGGTCTCGTCCGCGCGGGCCCGGAAGCCGCCGAAGACCGTGTCCATCGCGGCGACGAACGTGCTGACGTCGAGCATGAACTGCTTGCCGAGCAGCTTGCCGATGGTCGCCGCGGCCAGGGACATCCCGACCCCGAGCGCCCGGGCGCCCACCCGGCCCCCGGCCCGGGCGGGGGCGCTGATCAGCCGGATGAACCGGCCGTCGAGGAAGGAGCCGAGCCGGGTCGGGGCGTCCAGGAAGTCCAGGGCGGACCGGGACGGCGGGGTGTCCACGACGATGAGGTCCCAGGTGCCCTCGGCGTCGGCCTGGTGGCGGAGCTGGCCGAGGCGTTCCATCGCCATGTACTCCTGGGTGCCGGCGAACGAGGAGGACAGGGCCTGGTAGATCGAGTTGTCCAGGATCTGCTGCGCCGTCTCGGGGTCCGCGTGGGTGAGCACCACCTCGTCGAAGGTGCGCTTCATGTCCAGCATCATCGCGTCCAGCGACCCGCCGGCCGAGGTGTCGACGGACGCCACCGGGCGGGGCGTGTTGTCCAGCTCCTCCAGGCCGAGCGCCTGGGCCAGGCGGCGGGCGGGGTCGATCGTCAGGACCACGACGTGGCGGCCCCGCTCGGCCGCGTGGAGCGCGAGGGCCGCGGCGGTCGTGGTCTTGCCGACGCCGCCCGCGCCGCAGCAGACGATGACGGAGGTCTCGGGGTCGTCGAGCAGCGCGCCCAGGTCGAGGTCGCTCACGGCCGCACCCCCTGGTCGGCCAGCTCCGCCGCCAAGCGCCACACCGCGTCGGGCCCCACGCCCTCCGGCAGGTGCGGCAGGGTCAGGACCGGCCGCCCGGCCCCGGCGACCGCGTCCTCGAGCGAGAGCTCCAGGTCCCGACGCTCCACCGCCTCCGCAGCGGTCAGCGCCAGACCCTCCAGCATGGCGGGCGTGGTGCGGATCCCCACCGACTCCAGCTGCGGCCCCATCCGGGCCGGGTCCGGCTCCTGGGTGGCGACCACGTCGACGGTGGAGCGGACCGAGTCGTCCCGGGCCTGGTTGACGACGATGGCGCCGATCCGCAGGCCGTCCGCGGCCAGGTCGCGCACGGCGTCGAGCGTCTCCTGGACGGGCAGCTGCTCCAGCAGCGTCACCACGTGCACCACGGTGGTCCCGGAGTGCAGCAGGCCGCGGATCGCGTCGGCCTGGTTGCGGATGGGCCCCACCTTGGCCAGGTCCGCCAGCTGTCCGGTGACGTCCAGGAAGCGGCCGATCCGCCCGGTCGGCGGTGCGTCCAGCACGACCGCGTCGTAGGCCGGTGGGGCGTCCGGGTCGCGCCCGCGGCGGGCACCGGGAGCCCGGCCGGCGGTGGTGCGGCGGACCGACTCATAGATCTTGCCGCCGATCAGCACGTCCCGCACGCCCGGCGCGATCGTGGTGGCGAACTCGATCGCCCCCATCTTCTGCAGCAGGTCGCCGGCCATGCCGAGGCGGTAGAACAGGCGGAGGTACTCGACCAGCGCCGCCCCGGCCTCGATCGACAGTCCCCAGACCGCGCCGCCGTCCAGGCCCGTGGCGACCTCGGTCTCCTCGGTGCCCAGCGGTGCGACGTCCAGCACCTGGCTGATGCCCTGCCGCTCCTCGGTCTCGACCAGCAGCACCCGGCGGCCCTCGCCGGCCAGCGCCGTCGCGAGCGCCGCGGCGACCGTGGTCTTGCCGGTGCCGCCCTTGCCGGTGACGATGTGCAGCCTCGGCGCACCGTTCGTGCCGTGCCACGCCACGGCACGGGGCTCCCGGGCCGTGGTCACGAGGACACCGTCGCCGTCAGGGCCGACAGGCGCTGCAGCACCGTCGCCCAGGCGCCCGAGTCGGGGTCGATGACGTCGAAGTGGTCGACCTCGTCGAGCACCGCCAGGGTGTCCCGCCCGGCGGTGCCGCACCGGGTCATCCAGGACTCCGAGACCTCCACGGGCACGCGGTCGTCGGCGCGTCCGTGCACCAGGTGCACCGGCACCGGGGTCGGCCCGAGGTCCATCGGGTCGGCCCCCAGGAAGTCCTCCTGCAGCCAGTCGCCGCCACCCATCAGGTCGTCGGCCGCGCCGTCGTCCAGGCCCAGCCGGCCGACCATCCGCAGGTCGAGGCAGCCGGCCAGGCTCACCGCCCCGAGCACCCCGGCCGCCTCGGGCCGGTGCAGCAGCCACACGGCGAGGTGGCCGCCGGCGGAGTGCCCGACGAGCGCCGTCGGACCGGGCAGCTCGCGGTCGTCGCGGATCGCCGCCAGGCCCGCCGCGAGGTCGCTCCCCGGCCCCGGCCAGGTGCCCCCCGGCATCCCGGAGCGACGGAACTCGGGCAGCGCCACGGCATACCCCTGCCCGGCCAGCGCCTCGGCCGTCGCCCGCAGGTGGGTCCGGTCCCACTGCGCGCGCCAGAACCCCCCGTGCACCAGGACCACGGTGACCTCGGCCCCGGGGGCCAGCCACACGTCATACACCTCGTGCGGCTCCGGCCCGCGGGTCACCGTGCGGTCCGGGTCGCGCGCCGGGCGGGTCAGGACGTCTCGGGGCACACCGACAGTCTGCACCGAGGGACCGCCCCTGCGCAGACCCGGTGCCCTTGATAGCGTCCGCAGCATGGCAACGTCGCCGCACCTTCAGCATGCACCCGAGCACGTCATCATCGTCGGGGCCGGCATGGTCGGCCTGTCGACCGCGTGGTTCCTGCAGCAGCGCGGGGTGCGGGTCACCGTCCTGGACCGCTCGGGGGTCGCCGCGGGCTCCTCCTGGGGCAACGCCGGCTGGATCACCCCCGCGATGGCGATCCCGCTCGCCGAGCCGGCCGTGCTGAGATACGGCATCAAGGCGCTGCTCGACCCCTCCGCGCCGCTGCACGTGCCGATCCGGGTCGACCCCGGGCTGTGGAGCTTCCTGCTGCGGTTCGCCGCCCACTGCACCGGGCGGACCTGGCGCAGGACGATGGCGGCGCTGGTGCCGCTCAACGTGCAGTCCCTGGACGCCTACGACGAGCTGGAGACCGACCCCGGGCTGAAGGTGCGGCTGTCCGGCGGGCCGATCATCGCGGCCTTCCGGGAGGACGACCACGCGGACGGGCTGCTCGCGGAGTTCGAGCAGATCCACGAGGCCGGGATGGAGCTGGAGTTCAGCGAGGTGCCCCGCGACCAGATCAGGGAGCTCGCGCCGGTGGTGGCACCGCAGGTGTCGCGGGCGATCCGGATCGACGGCCAGCGCTTCATGAACCCCGGTGAGTATGTCGCCGGGCTGGCCGACGCGGTCCGCTCCCGTGGCGGGGAGATCCGAAAGGGCGCGGACGTGCGCGGCCTGCGGCACGGCCCCGGCGGCATCTCCGTCGACCTGGTCGGGGCGGCGCCCCTGAAGGCCGATGCCGTGGTGCTCGCGACCGGAGCCTGGTTGCCGACGCTGGCCAGGCAGTATGGCGTGCGCACCAGCCTGCGGGCCGGTCGCGGCTACTCCTTCTCCGTCGCGCAGCCGGAGGACGAGCGCACGGTGCGCCACCCGATCTACTTCCCGCACGAGCGGATCGTGTGCACGCCGCTGGGCGAGACGCGGATCCGGTTGGGCGGCACCATGGAGTTCCAGCCGACGGATGCGCCCCTGGCGGTGCAGCGCATCGAGTCGATCGTGGCCAACGCCGAGCCGCTCATCGAGGGCCTGGACCTCAGCGACCGCCAGGACCAGTGGGTCGGCGCGCG
>JAAYYA010000207.1 GCA_012515595.1 Actinomycetales bacterium | reverse complement strand
TCCAGCCTCAGCCAGTCCCGCAGCTCCCCGGTCGCGGGGCCGTCGAAGGTCCACCGGTCCGCGACGGCGAGCTGGGTCTCGACCACGTCCGGCGGGAGGACGGCCAGGCCCGCACGCGCGGCGATCCCCGCATCCCCCAGAGCCGTCTCTCCCCGCCCTGCGTCCCCGAGCCCTGCCGCCGCCTCCACCTCGACCACCTGCTCCGCGGTAACGAACGGCTCCGCATACGCCGCGCGCGCGGTGCGCCGGGCCACCAACTCCGCGACGGAGAAGGGTGCGGCAACCTCGGCGGCACCGACGCTCCCCAGCACACCGTCAACCGGGCCCAGCTCCAACCGCCCAGCCACGCGCCGACCGCGGTGGACCTGCCAGGCCGGGCGCACGGCATACCCCTCCTCGGCGGCCACGATCGCCAGCGCCTCCGCGACGCACCCCAGCGACAGGAGCAGGTCGCGCCGGGTCGGGTCGCCGACCTCGAGGACCCGGTCGGCGTGCCAGCCCAGGACGAGCGCGTCGGGACCGTCGGCCCGCACGTCCCAGGGCTGGGTGTTGTGCGCGCTCGGCGCCCGCCCCCAGTCGGCCGCGCGGGAGAGCAGCCGCGCGGCCGGCGTCATACGAGGTCCTTGCGGTAGAAGGTCACGCCGTGCAGCGGCCGCCCGCCCATCGCCGCGAACTGCGCCGCCGACGCCGGGTTGTCCTCGCCGATGAAGGTCACCCGCAGCGACTCGTAGCCGCCCGCCCGCAGGTTCGCCAGCAGCCGGTGCGACAGGACGGACATCAGGCCCCGGCCCTGCGCCTCCGGGACGGTCCCCTTGATGATGAGCACCGCGTCCCGCCGGTAGCGGCGACGGGTCAGCAGCAGCCGCACCTGGTCGCGCAGCGCCATCCGCCCGCCGGTGGACTGCACGAACGCCGTCAGGTCGGGCACGACCAGCACGAACGCGGAGGGCTCACCGTCGACGGTCAGCCACAGCAGCAGGTCCTCGTCCAGCAACCAGGCCAGCCCGTCGGTGGCGGCGGAGAGCTCCTCGGCGGTGATCTGGGTGTAGTACGGCAGCTGGGCGAAGCTCGGGTTGAGCATCGAGCGGAGTATGCCGAGCTGCCGGCTCAGTCCGCGCCGTCGCCCGTGGTGCAGCTCAACCCCGGCGGGCAGCGGGCCGGCGCCGCGGGGGAACACCTCGTCCGGGTCGTGGGCTGCCAGGTCCTCGCAGACCCACGTCGCCGCCGGCCAGACGGGGGTGAACCCGGCGGCCTCCCACGCGGCGGGGTAGTGCTCCGGGTTCCACGGCGAGTCGACGAAGCCGCGCTCGCCGAAGCCGGAGGTGATGACGCCGCCGGTCTGGTTGGGCAGCAGCGAGACGGGCCCGAGCAGGGTGGTCCGGTCGTCCTGCCGGGCCACCCACTCGGCGTATGCCGTGAGGCCGGCGAGCACGTCGGGTCCGGTGAACTCGGTGGCCCCCATGAGCTGGGCACGCACCCCCAGCTTCTCGTCCATCCGGCTGTCGGTGTGGACCGTGGTGCGCCCGACGACCGTGCCGTGGGCGTCCCGGGCGAGCGCCACGATGACGCTGCCGTGCGCGGTGTGCGGGCCCAGCCCCTGCCACCAGGAGGTGACGGTGTCCTGCCACAGGGGGACGTAGCGGTCGCGGGGGTGGAGCCGCAGCGGCAGCTCGATGAACTCCTGCAGCTCGGCCTTGGTGCGCGGCGGAGCGATGGACAGGCCCCCGACGTCGAACGACGGTGCCGGTGCCGTCACCGGACGGGCCCGTCACCGGGCGTGCCCGTGCTCGGCTCCTTCGCAACCCGCTTCCTGCGCTCGACGGGGGGCCCGACCTGCTCCTTGCCGATCGGCGTGAACGTCTCGATGTTCTGCATGACATTGCCCTCCGCGCGCCAGACCCCGTTGGTGTAGCCGTGCGGGTCGGCGGTGTAGATCCGGATCCAGCCCCCGGTGGCGTTGCGGGTGCCGTCGGTGACCCAGGCCATGAGCTCGCGGTGGGTGCCGGTGCGGGCGAAGAGCATGAGGTCGTCCACGGTGTCGAACCAGGCGATCGTGCCGAGGGTGAACGGCGGCTGCCAGTAGGTGCGGTGCCCGCGGTAGCCGCGCATCCGCTTCATCTCCGCGATCATCGTGCGGTAGCGGCCGGCGTGCCGCAGCCAGGCGGCGGGGCTGGTGTAGCGGGTGCCGCCGACGAACATCACCCCCGCCTGCGCGATGTCGGGTGCCTGGCTGAAGTCCTGCGTCCTCATCGGTGTCCCTCCCCGGTCACGGTCCGCTCGGCGTGCGGCACGCCGTCGGTCGGGTCTGCGTGGTAGATGCGGATGTAGCCGCCTCTGGCGTTGCGCTCCGACAGCACCCACCCCATGAGCTCCCGGTGCTCGCCGGTGCGGGCGAAGCGCATCAGGTCGTCCTGGGTCTCGAAGAAGCCGAGGGTGCCCAGGCTGAAGGGCGGTTCGTAGTAGACGCGGTGGTGGAGGTAGCCGGGCATCCGCTTCATCTGCCGGACGAGCCGCAGCCACTGCGGCGCGAGGCGCAGCCAGGCCAGCGGCCCGGTGTAGCGGGTCGCCCCGACGAAGACCGCGCCGGCGTGCTGTGCGGCGCCGGCGCTCACGCCGGGCCCTTCTGCAGGTAGACCCGCTTGAGCTTGGTGTTCTCGACCGCGAACGGCCCGGTGCCGAAGTCGTGGACGCGGACCTCGATGTCGCCGGTGCGGGCGGACTCCTCCAGCGACTGGGCAAAGTCCCGGCTGACCCTGGCGAGGTACCCGACGACCCCCTCCTGGGCGTCGCGGGCCAGCTCGGCGCGCTCGTCCGCCGTGGGCGACTCGTCCTCGCGCAGCTCCAGGTGGATGACGGGCTGGCTGTCCGTGCCTCCGTCCCGCTCCTCCAGGGTGAGCGTGAAGGAGGCGAGACGAGCGGCTCGGGAGGACTCGGCATACAGCCCGTTCTCGACGTCCTGGGGATAGATGTTGGCGCCCATGAAGGAGATGGTGGCGTCCTTGCGGCCGTAGAGCAGGAGCAGCGGGAGCTTCATGCCCTGCGCCTCCCAGGCCCGGCGCGCGGCGGTCTGCCACTCCGGGCGGGTGCGCAGGATCGCGGC
>JAAYYA010000206.1 GCA_012515595.1 Actinomycetales bacterium | reverse complement strand
TACACCCCGCTGCAGACGATGGTCTTCGGGGTGGATGAGCAGGACAGCCCGCACCACGAGGTGCTCTCCGAGGTGGGCGAGCTGGCCGGGATGCCGGTCGTCGTGGCAGACCTGCACTCGAGCCTGCCGGCCGTCCTCGCCGGGCTCCGGGAGCGCGCGCCGCGTGCGCGTGCCGCCTACCTGATGACCGACGGCGGGGCCCTGCCCGCGGCCTTCTCCCGCACGTGCGCCGTGCTGCGGGAGAGCGAGTGGCTCGCGGCGGTGGTGAGCTGCGGCCAGGCCTACGGCGGCGACTACGAGGCGGTCAACGCCTACTCAGGTCTGCTCGCCGCACGTCACGTCGTGGGCGCCGACGTCGTCGTCGTGGCCCAGGGCCCGGGCAACCTGGGCACGGGTTCGACGTGGGGATTCTCCGGGGTGTCCGCCGGCGAGGCGCTGAACGCGGCGGCGGCGCTGGGCGGGACGGGGGTCGCTGCCCTCCGCGTCTCGGGAGCCGACCCCAGGGAGCGGCACCGCGGGATCTCGCACCACAGCCGCACGGCATACTGCCGGGTCCTGAACCGACCCGCCGACCTGCCCATCCCTCTGCTCGAGGGGCACCCGGGCATCGACCAGGCCCTGGCGCACCAGGTCGCCCGGCAGGCGGAGGAGCTGTGCGCGGCGGGTCCCCACCTGGTGCGGCACGACATCGGCCTGGAGGGGCTCGGCGAGGTGCTGGAGCACACCCCGGTGCGGCTGTCCACCATGGGACGCGGGCTGGACCAGGACCCAGCGGCCTTCCTCGCCGCCGCCGCTGCGGGACGGCACGCGGCACACCTGCTCTAGCCGTCGCGCCGCGCAGGACCGGGCGCGACGGTCAGGTAGCGTCGCCCCCATGGTCCGTCCCAGTCCCGCCGCAGCGAAGACCGAGCGGCTGCTCAACCTGGTGATCGCCCTCCTCTACACGCGGCAGCCGATGAGCAAGAGCCGCATCCGCACGGCGGTGCCGCAGTATGCCGCGAGCTCCGACGAGGCCTTCGACCGCATGTTCGAGCGGGACAAGGACGAGCTGCGTGACCTGGGGATCCCGCTGCGCACCGAGGTCGTCGACCCGCTGTTCGACGACGAGACCGGCTACCGCATCGACCGGCGTGAGTACGCCCTGCCGGAGATCTCGTTCGAGCCGGACGAGCTGGCCGTCATCGGCGTGGCGTCCCGCGCCTGGTCGCAGGCGAGCCTGGCTGGTCCCGCGGCCCAGGCCCTGCGCAAGCTGGAGGCCTCCGGGCTGACCCGGGACGTCGGCTCCGTGGCCGGGGTCGAGCCGCTGCTGCACACCGCCGAACCGGCGTTCGACGCGGCCCGTGACGCGGTGCTCGCCCGGCGGGAGGTGGCCTTCCGCTACCGCGGGGGAGTGCCGGACGGTCCGGCCGAGCGGCACCTGCAGCCCTGGGCGCTGACCGCCTGGCACGGCCGGTGGTACCTGACCGGCTACGACCTGGACCGGGAGGCCCCCCGCGTCTTCCGCCTGGACCGCGTGGAGGGTGAGGTCCGCGCGACCGGGAAGCCGGGCGCCTACGAGATCCCCGATGAGCACGAGCCGCGAGCGATGATCACCGCCACCGCAACCGGCGAGGGCGGGGAGCACGTCGCCCGGGTGGCTCTGCGGATGGGCAGCGGGCAGCAGATCCGACGCCGGGGCGACCTCCAGAAGGAGCGCGGCCCCCACGGCTGGGACGTCATCGAGGTGCGGGTCGGCTCGCTGTGGGCCCTGGCCGAGGAGGTGGCCAGCCTGGGCCCGGACGCCGTCGCCATGGAGCCCGAGGACCTGGTGTCGGCGGTGGTGCGGGCCCTCGAGGCGGTTCGTGCCGGCCACGACGGACGAAACCCCTACGAAAATGCGCGGAGCGCGAACGAAACCACTACCAAAATTGGGGGTGGGGAGTGATGGCTGAGAC
>JAAYYA010000205.1 GCA_012515595.1 Actinomycetales bacterium | reverse complement strand
CGGCCGGCCGACCGCCCGCACACGCTGGATGTGGCGGGGTGGACCGACGGCCGAGAGGTGCTCCGGGTGGGGGCGACGGTGGACCGCGACGAGGTCACCGTGCCGGTGGGCGCCGGTCAGGCCGGCGTCGGGGACGGGGCGCCGGATGCCGCGGCGCCGGATATAGAGGTGCCGGATATAGAGGTGCCGGGTGCCGCAGCGGAGCCGGCCCTGCTCATCCCGAACGCCGGCGACCTGACCTGGGCGCGCGTGGTGCTCTCGGAGGAGAGCCTCGCGGCCCTGCCGCGGCAGCTCGCCTCGGTCGGATCGGCCCAGCACCGCGCGGTCGTCTGGGTCGCCCTCACCGACGGGCTGGCCACCGCGACGGTCGACCCGCGGCTCGTCGTCGACACCTTTGCCGCGGCCTGGCCCACCGAGGACAACCCCTCGATCCTGAGTCGCTCCGGGGCCCTGCTGTCATCCCGCGTGCTGGGGGAGTACCTCCCCGACGAGGCGGTCCCCGAGGCCCAGGGCGCGGTGGCCGGGGCGGCGCGGGCCCGGCTGGGCTCGGCGGCGCCCGGCTCCACGCAGGTGCTGGCGGCGGCCCGAGTGCTGGCCGCGACCAGCCGGGACGCGGACCTGCTGCGCCGCTGGGCCGCGGGGGAGGGGCTGCCCGACGGCCTGGCCGGGGACCGGGACTTCCGGTGGCTGGTGCTGCGCTCCCTCGCGGTGACCGGCGCCGCCACGGTCGCGGAGCTGGAGGCGGCCCGGGCCGAGGACGACTCGCTGCAGGGCAACCTGGGCGCGCTCACCGCCCGCGCCGCCCTGCCCACCGAGGACGACAAGGCCTGGGCGTGGGAGCAGCTGGTCGGCGACCACGGCCGCTCCAACCACGAGCTGAACGCGCTGGCCGCCGGGTTCTGGACCGGTCGGCATACTGACCTGGTCCGGCCGTATGTCGCGCGCTTCCACCGCGACGTCCCTGCGCTGGAGGGGCGGGTCGGGCAGGACGCGCTGGCCCGGGTGGCCTCCCTGGCCTACCCGCGCGCCGTGGTGGAGGAGGCGACGGTCGAGGCGACCGAGCAGGCCCTGGCCGGCGGGTCACTGTCGCCCGCCGTCCGGCGGGCCCTCGTCGACCAGCGGTCGGTGCTCCGCGAGGTGCTGCGCTCGCGGGAGACCTTCGCCTGACCCGGTCCTCGCACCGCGCCCCACGGCATACTCTCGCCGGACACGCAGCGGGTGCCGCGCAGCACGCGCGGCACCCGCTGGTGACCCGGGCCTGCCCCGGTCCGGGTCAGGGGGTGAAGTCCAGGGCGTCCTCGGCGAGGCCGAGCACCTGCCAGCTGTTGCCCTCGTCGTCGGTGAGGTGGTAGACCGGCGCGATGAACTCGGTGCCGTCCCACAGGTTCACCACGCCGGAGTGCAACTCCGCGCCGGTGACCGTCGACTCGGTCAGCGGGTAGGGGATCGGCTCCCCGGCCGTCAGCGGCGGCAGCGGCTCCGGCTCGGTCCACTCCTCGAAGTAGCTGGCGTCGAACTCCAGGTCCGGGATGTAGGCGCCGATCTGCTGGAACCGGATGTCGTTGGCGCGCTCGACCGCCTCGGCCGGCGAGATCACCGGGTAGTCACCGAGCGAGACGTACTCGCCCAGTTGGAAGCTGGCGTAGGACACGCCCTGGTCGGTGACCCCGAAGTACCAGGACTGGTAGTTCTTCAGGGGCGCGTCGGTGCGGTGAGCGGTGACCGACACGTCGAGGACGTCCGGGTAGCCCTCCGGCCCCCACTCCTCGATGGCTCGCTCCAGCAGATCCTGGGCATCCGGAGCGGCCGTGGAGGCGCTGGTGTCGACCGTGTCGTCCGCCGGCGGTGCCTCGCCCTGCTCGCCCATGAGCTCCTCGTAGTCCTCGCCGTAGGCGATCATCGGGTCGAAGACCTCGAAGCGGAACTCGTAGTCGTCGTAGCTGAACCCCGCGGTGTCCGCGAACTCCTTCACCAGGGCGATGGCCGTCTCCTCGTCGGGTGCCTCGCCCGGCGGGACGCACGTGATGGTGTCCGGACCGTCCTCGCCGAACATCATGCCCGGCTCGGCCATGTAGTCCTCGCAGTAGGGGTCGAGGGCGGGGTTGGAGTAGTCGACCGAGACGAGGCCGCCGTGCGCGTAGACGTGAACGCTCCGGCCGTCGGTGGCGTCGGTGACGTAGGCCGTCTGGCTGTCCGACTCGGTCGTGCCCTCGATCCCCAGCGCCCCGGCATACTGCTCGAGCAGGGCACCCGGGTCCGCGGCCTCGCCGCCCTGGTCCGCGGCGTAGACCGTGCCGGTCGTGCGCTCCGTCGACAGGCCGTCGCCGGCGACGGGGACCACGGGGCCGGCGTAGCCGCCGGCCGCGGAGTCGTAGCCGATGTCGCCGTCGCCCCCGTAGGCCTCGCCCTCGCTCGCCGCCAGGTCCTCGACGGAGTCCGACCCGTCGCTGGCCTCGCGCTCGTCGTCGGAGTCCGCCGCCGTGGTGGTCGGTCCGCCCTGGTCGTCATCACCGCTGGCGACCCCCATGACGTAGCCGCCGCCCCCGAAGGCGAGCGCCGCGACCGAGGCCGCGACCACGAAGCCGACGCGGCTGGTCCGGGCGCCCGGGTCGCTGACCCGGACGGCGGTGTCGCTGGTGTCGGAGAAGCTGTAGCCCGTGCCCGGGGCGAAGCCGCCCACCGGCCCGCTGCCCAGCGGGGTCCGCCCCCGGAGCCGCTGGGAGATCCGGTGCAGGTCGGGGTGCGCACCCGTCGCGGGGTCGGCGGCCCGGAGCCGGGCCAGGGCCTCGTCGTCCTGGTAGTCGTTCATCGTGCGTCCTCCCTGCCGGGCCGCCCTGCCTGGCGGCCTCCTGCCTGCTCTATGTCCCGGGTGTCGCGGCTGTTGCCGCGGTGTGTGGTGTCGCTCATGAGACCCAGGCCTCCCGGAGCCTGGCCCGCGCGCGGGAGAGCGCGGCGGCGGCGCCGCCCCGGGTCATCCCCAGGGCCCTGGCCAGTCCCTCGCCGTCGAGTCCCTCCCAGGCGTGGAGCATGAGGACCTTCCGGTCCCGCGAGCTCAGCCGGGCCAGGGCGTTGCGGACGTCGTCGTCCTCGACGACCAGGTCGGCCGGGTCCATGCTGCGGGTCCGTTCGTCGGCCGTGCTCCCCACGTCGGCCAGCAGCGTCAGCGTCGGCTTGCGGCGGTGGTTGCTGAGCACGTAGGAGGCGGTTTTGTAGAGCCACGGGAGCACGAAGTCCTCCGGGATGCTGTCCCGGCGCCGCCAGGCGACCGAGAACACCTCGGCCACGAGGTCCTCGGCCTCCTGGCGCGGGGCGCGCCGCACGAAGTAGCGGTGCACCGACACGGCGTGCTCGGCGAACAGCTGGTCGAACCACGCGGCGTCCCGGGTCGGTGGACCCACGCCGCTCCCCTCCGACAGGCCAAACACCATCGGTCCTCCCTCACTCCGGCGGCCCACGACGACGTGTGGCCCTCTACCTCCTCCATTGTCCGGGAGGGCGCCGGTGTTGCACCCCACCTCGGCCGGAATCTTCCGACGTGGTCTAGGATGTGAATCCTGATTTACAAATGGCCCCGGATAGGTGATGATGGGGCGTCCGTCCGAGTGGTCGTCCGAGGAGGCACACCATGGCTCAGCAGGCGCTGTACGACGCCGAGCACGACGCGTTCCGCGCGACGGTGCGGGGGTGGATCGACAAGCACGTGCGACCGCACGCCGAGCGCTGGGACGAGCAGGGGGTCGTGGACCGCGAGCTGTTCACGAGCGCGGCGGCCGACGGGGTGCTCGGCTTCGCCATCCCCGAGGAGTTCGGTGGGGGCGGCGTGGAGGACTTCCGCTTCAACGCCGTGATGGGCGAGGAGCTCGCGCGCAGCGCGGTCTCCAGCGGGGCCGCCGGGGTCGCCCTGTCCAACGACATCGTCTTCCCCTACTTCACCGACCTGACGACGCAGGAGCAGCGACAGCGCTGGCTGCCGGGCATCGCCGCCGGTGAGCAGATCGTCGCCGTGGCGATGACCGAGCCAGGGACCGGGTCCGACCTGTCCGGCATCCGGACCAGCGCGGTGCGCGACGGCGACCACTACGTCGTCAACGGCGCCAAGACCTTCATCTCCAACGGGCAGAACGCCGACCTCGTCGCCACGGCGGTGCGCACGGGCGACCACCCGCACCGGGGGCTGTCCCTGCTGGTGATCGAGCGCGGCATGCCCGGCTTCGAGCGGGGCCGCAACCTGGACAAGATCGGGCTGCACGCCCAGGACACCAGCGAGCTGTCCTTCACCGACGTCCGGGTGCCGGTGGCCAACCTGCTCGGCGCCGAGGGCGACGGCTTCACCGGCCTGATGCGCAACCTGCCCCAGGAGCGGCTCTCCATCGCCGTCGGCGCGACCGCGGCGGCCGAGGGGACCTTCGCGCGCACCCTGGACTACGTCAAGGAGCGCACCGCCTTCGGCCAGCCCGTGGGCACCTTCCAGAACACCCGCTTCGTGATGGCCGAGATCCACACCGAGCTGGCGGTCACCCGGTCCTACGTCGACGACTGCGTCCGCAAGCACCTGGACGGCGCCCTGACCGCAGAGGAGGCGGCCGCCGCCAAGTGGTGGACCACCGAGCTCCAGGTGCGCGTGGTCAACCGCTGCCTGCAGCTGCACGGCGGGTACGGCTACATGCGCGAGTTCCGGATCGCCAAGGACTACGAGGACTGCCGGGTCAGCACGATCTACGGCGGCACCACGGAGATCATGAAGGAGATCGTCGGACGCGGGCTCGGCCTGTGACCCCCTGACACCCACCACCCCGACCACCCGTCCCGAAAGCACGGTGCCATGACCGACACGGCCTACATCTACGACGCGCTCCGCACGCCCCGCGGCAAGAACCGGGGCGGTGCGCTCCACTCCGTCAAACCGGTCGACCTCGTGGTCGGCCTGCTCGACGCGCTGACCCCCCGCAACCCCGGGCTCGACCTGGCCGCCGTCGACGACATCGTTCTCGGCGTCGTGTCGCCCGTGGGGGAGCAGGGTGGCGACATCGCCCGCACCGCTGCCCTCGTCGGTGGCCTTCCGCAGACCGTGGCGGGGGTCCAGCTCAACCGGTTCTGCGCCTCCGGCCTGGAGGCAGTCAACACCGGGGCGGCGAAGATCCTGGCCGGGGACGACTTCGTCCTCGCCGGCGGTGTCGAGTCGATGTCGCGGGTGCCGATGGGCTCCGACGGCGGGGCGTACTTCCAGGACCCGGCGACCGCCTACGACGTCTCCTTCGTGCCCCAGGGCATCGGCGCCGACCTGATCGCCACGATCGAGGGCTTCAGCCGGGAGGACGTCGACGGCTTCGCGCTCGAGTCGCAGCGGCGCGCCGCCAAGGCGGCTGCCGACGGCCGGTTCGACCGCAGCATCGTGCCGGTGCGCGACCTCAACGGGGTGCCGGTCCTGGCCCACGACGAGCACCCCCGGCCCGACGCCACGCTGGAGTCCCTGGGCGCCCTCAAGCCGGCCTTCGAGCAGATCGGCGCCCAGGGCGGCTTCGACGCCGTCGCCCTCCAGCGCTACCCCGACGTCGAGCGCATCCAGCACGTCCACACCGCGGGCAACTCCTCCGGCATCGTCGACGGGGCCGCCCTCGTCCTGCTGGGCAGCGAGGCCGCCGGACAGCGCGCCGGGCTCACCCCGCGCGCCCGGATCCGGTCGACCGCCGTCATCGGCAGCGAGCCCACGATCATGCTCACCGGGCCCGCGCCCGCCACCCAGAAGGCGCTGCGCCGGGCCGGCATGTCGGTCGGCGACATCGACCTCTTCGAGCTCAACGAGGCCTTCGCCTCCGTGGTCCTGAAGTGGATGCGCGATCTCGACATCGACCACGACAAGGTCAACGTCAACGGCGGCGCCATCGCCCTGGGCCACCCGCTCGGCGCCACCGGGGCGATGATCCTGGGCACCGTGCTCGACGAGCTCGAGCGCCGTGACCTGGCCACCGGCCTGGTGACCCTCTGCGTCGGTGCCGGCATGGGCATCGCCACCGTCATCGAGCGCGTCTGACCCCACGACCCCGGAAGGAAGCACACTCATGACCGACCTCAAGGGCCTGCGCTGGGAGCAGGACGCCGACGGCATCGTCACCGTCACGATGGACGACCCGGACAGCTCCGTGAACACGATGAACCAGACGTGGGTCGACGGGCTCCACGCGATGGTCGCACGGCTGGAGCAGGAGAAGGACACCATCACCGGCGTGGTGATCACCAGCGCCAAGAAGACCTTCTTCGCCGGGGGAGACCTCGGCCTGCTCGCGCAGGGCGCGCCGGAGCACGCGCAGCAGCACACCGACCACATCAACGACATCAAGGCGCACTTCCGCCGCCTCGAGCTGCTCGGCCGTCCCGTCGTCGCCGCGCTCAACGGCAGCGCCCTCGGCGGCGGCCTCGAGGTCGCCCTCGCGACCCACCACCGGGTCGCCGTGGACGACCCCCGCATCCGCCTCGGGGTCCCGGAGGTCACCTTCGGCCTCCTCCCCGGCGGGGGCGGGGTGACCCGGCTGGTCCGGATGCTCGGGCTGCACCTCGCGCTGACCGAGTGGGTCCTCACCGGCGCGCAGTACTCCCCGGCCGACGCCCACGCGAAGGGCGTCGTCGACGAGCTCGTCGCCACCCCCGAGGAGCTGGTCCCGGCCGCCAAGGCCTGGATCAGGTCCAACCCGGAGGCCACCCAGCCCTGGGACGACAAGGCCTACAAGATCCCCGGCGGCGGGGCCAGCTCGCCGCGCATGGCCAGCCAGCTCCCGGCCTACGCCGCGAACGTCCGGAAGCAGACCAAGGGCGCGCCCTACCCCGCACCCCGGGCCGCCCTCGCGGCGGCCGTCGAGGGCACCCTGGTCGACTTCGACACGGCCAACCTCATCGAGACCCGCTACCTGGTCAGTCTCATCTGCGGGGAGCAGGTCACCAAGAACATGATCGGGGTCTTCTTCGACACCCAGAAGGTCAACGGCGGCGCCAACCGCCCCGAGGGGCAGCCGGAGTATGCCGCGCGCCGGGTCGGCGTGATCGGCGCCGGGATGATGGGGGCCGCCATCGCCTACGTCTGCGCGAAGGCGGGCATCGAGGTCGTCCTCAAGGACGTCGAGGAGGCCGCCGCGGTGCGGGGCAAGGGCTATGCCGAGAAGCTCGAGGCCAGGGCCCTGGAGCGGGGCAGGACGACCGAGGAGAAGTCCGCGGCGCTCCTGGGCCGGATCACCCCGTCCGCCGACCCGGCCGACCTGGCCGGCGTCGACTTCGTCATCGAGGCGGTCTTCGAGTCGGTGCCGCTCAAGCAGCAGGTCTTCGCCGAGATCGAGCCGGTCGTCGAGCCGGACGCGGTGCTGGGCAGCAACACCTCCACGCTGCCCATCACCACGCTCGCCGAGGGGGTGAGCCGGCCCGAGGACTTCATCGGCATCCACTTCTTCTCCCCGGTCGACAAGATGCCCCTGGTCGAGATCGTCGTCGGCGAGCGGACCAGCGACGCGACGCTGGCCAAGGTCTTCGACTTCGTCCGACAGATCCGCAAGACGCCGATCGTGGTCAACGACCGGCGCGGCTTCTTCACCTCCCGGGTCATCGGGCGGTTCATCGACGAGGGCGTCGCCGCCGTGGGCGAGGGCGTCGAGCCGGCCCGGGTCGAGCAGGCCGCGCTCCAGGCCGGCTACCCGACCGGGCCGCTCCAGCTCCTCGACGAGCTCACCCTCACCCTGCCCCGCAAGATCCGCGAGGAGACCCGGGCCGCGGCCCTGGCCGAGACCGGCGAGTGGACGGCGCACGGGGCCGAGGCGGTCGTCGACGCGATGATCGACACCCACGAGCGGGCCGGCCGGTCCAGCGGGGCGGGCTTCTACGACTACGACGAGAGCGGGCGCCGGACCAGGCTGTGGCCCGGCCTGCGGGAGCACTTCACGACCGGGACCGACGTGCCGGTCAGGGACCTGCAGGAGCGGATGCTCTTCGCCGAGGCGATCGACACCATCCGGTGCCTGGACGAGGGCGTCCTGCGCTCGGTCGCGGACGCCAACGTCGGCTCCATCCAGGGCATCGGCTTCCCGCCGTGGACCGGCGGCGTGCTCCAGTTCGTCAACCAGTACGACGGCGGACCCGCCGGCTTCGCCGAGCGCGCCCGCGAGCTCGCCGCGGCCTACGGGCCGCACTTCGAGCCGCCGGAGTCCCTCGTCGAGCTGGCCGCCGCCGGCGGACGCTTCGAGTAGGCCGTCGTGCGCACCCGTGTCACCGAGCTCCTCGGGATCGAGCACCCGGTCGTCCAGGGCGGCATGATGTGGGTCGGCCGGGCACCCCTGGCCGCAGCGGTGTCGGAGGCCGGCGGCCTGGGGATCATCACCGCGCTCACCCAGCCGACCCCGGCCGACCTCGTCGCCGAGGTCGGCCGGGCCAGGGCCCTGACCGACAAGCCGCTCGGGGTCAACCTCACGATCCTGCCCTCCATCAACCCGCCGCCGTATGCCGACTACGTCCGGGCCGTGGTCGACTCCGGGGTGACCGTGATCGAGACCGCGGGAGCCAACCCCGAACCCTTCATGGAGCAGCTCAAGGGGGCCGGGTTGACGGTCATCCACAAGTGCACGAGCGTGCGCCACGCGCTCAAGGCCGAGCGGGTGGGCGTGGACGTCGTGAGCATCGACGGCTTCGAGTGCGCCGGTCACCCCGGCGAGGACGACGTCCCGGGCCTGGTGCTGATCCCCGCCGCCGGGGACGCGCTGACCATCCCGTTCCTGGCCTCGGGCGGTTTCGCCGACGGACGCGGCCTCGCGGCGGCCCTCGCCCTGGGCGCCGACGGTGTCAACATGGGCACCCGTTTCATGTGCACGGTGGAGTCCGAGATCGCCGACAGCGTCAAGCAGGCCATCGTCGAGGCCTCGGAGACCGACACCGAGCTCATCTTCCGGCCGCTGCGCAACACCGCGCGGGTGGCGAGCAACGTCGTCAGCCGGGAGGTCGTGCGCATCCTCGAGGAGGGCGGTGAGTTCGCCGACGTCCGGGAGCTCGTCGCAGGGGCGCGCGGGCGGCGCGTGTTCGAGGAGGGCGACCTGGACGCCGGGATCTGGAGCGTCGGCCAGGTGCAGGGTCTGATCCGGGACGTCCCGACGGCCGGTGAGGTGGTGCGCCGCACGGTGCGGCAGGCCGAGGAGATCCTGGACCGGCTCAGCCTCTCAGCCCGCGACCCCCAGGGCGTCTAGCAGCAGACCGGAGAGCAGCGCCCGGTGCTCCTGGGTGTCCTCCCAGCGCAGCCACCGCCCGGCCTCGACGACGACACCGAAACCGGCGTGCACGAGCACCCGTGCCTGACGGGCGTCCAGCGCGGGCCGGGCGGCCCGCAGGTGGTCCTCCCACACCGCGATGTGCTCGCGCTGGGCCAGCACCAGCGGGGTGCGCAGCTCTTCGGGCAGCCCGATGATCTCTGCCTCTGCCACGCTCGTCAGCGCGCGGTGCTCGAAGCTGTAGGCGACGTAGGTGCGGGCGAGGACGGACACCGCCTCGCCCGGGTCGTCGACCCCCTCGAGGGCGCGGCTCACGGACTGGTCGAGCAGGGCCGCGGCCTGCAGGCACGCCGCGGCGAGGATGTCGACCTTGCCGGGGTAGTGCCGGTAGAGCGCCGAGGGGGTCAGGCCCACCCGTTGGGCGATGGCGCCGATGGTCACAGTGGTGAAGCCCTCCTGCTCGAAGAGCGGGATGGCCGCGGCCAGGATCTCGGCCCGGCGCGTGCGCGGCACCGGGACCTCGGGGATGTCCGTGGCCGGTGAGGCCACCGCCGGGCGGTCGGTCCCGGTCGCCACCCGCAGGGCCGCCTCGACCAGCGTGTCGTCGAGTCGCCGGCGCGCCAGCGCGGTGCGGTGCAGGGTGATCGAGCCGATGGCGCCGAGCGCGGCGGTCGCGCGCAGCGCGTCTCGCCCGGTCCCCGCGCGCGACCCGTCCCCGCGGGTATCCGCGTCCCGGATGCCCGCCGCCACGTCCGGTCCCGCCTCGGCGCGCACCGCGGCGGCGATGCCGGCCACGACGCGGGCGAACTTCGCCCGCAGCCGGCGCCGCTCCGGCCCCTCCAGGTAGCGCGCCTCCCAGCGGTAGACCCCGCCGGTCGCGCGGTGGTCCACGGTGACCGTCGTGACGGCGCGCAGCGCCTCGGCGAGCGGGGTCTCCTCGGGCAGGCCGTCGAGGGTGTCGACGAGCCGGTCGGCCAGGAGGTTGACGCACTCGACGAACAGGCGGTACTTGCTGGGGAAGTGGCGGTAGAGCGCCGCCGCCGTGATGCCGACGTCGGCGGCGATCTCCTCCATCGAGGCCGCGTGGTAGCCACGGTCGTTGAAGGCCCGTCCTGCCGCCTCGACGATCAGCTGCCGACGGTTCCGGGGACGCGTGGAGCCCGGGAGCGTGGCGGTGGTCGGCGAGGGCATGAATGTCAGTTAACCACGCCCGGAGGCTCCGTGGCGGTTTCACCGGGGATGTGCGGGGGGTGCGCCGCGCACACTCTCCCTCATCATGTGATTTTAGATTTACATTTTCCTTCCCTTGGGAGCCGACAACCGGCAACTGGCCGGGAACGTCCCTCATGACGACCCGACGAGGAGGGTGGCCAATGGCGGCTCCCGCATGGACTTTCCGGCACCACTGGATGGCGCACACCGCGACGCACGCGCTGATGCGCCCCGACCGGGCCGCGCTGCGCTACCGCGGCGAGACCACGACCTGGGCCCAGCTCTCGCGCCGCTCGCTGCAGATCGCGGCGGGGCTGGCGGCCCGCGGGGTCGGGGAGGGCGACCGGGTCGCGCTCCTCACCCTCAACCACCCGTGGTTCGTCGAGACGGTCTTCGGCGCCAACAGCCTGGGCGCCATGGCCGTGCCGCTGAACTTCCGGCTCGCCCCGCCGGAGCTGGACTACATCCTCGGCGACTCCACGCCTTCGGCGATCTTCGTCGACGCGCCCCTGGTCCCGCTGCTGGCCGCCACGCCGAACGCGGCGAACATCGCCGCCGTGGTCGTCATCGGGGAGGCCGAGCTCCAGGGCGACCAGGTCGCCTACGAGGACTTCGTCGCGGCGCAGGAGCCGATCGAGCTGCCGGACGTCAGCGAGGAGTCGACCGCGCTGCTCATGTACACCTCCGGCACCACCGGCAGCCCGAAGGGCGTCATGCTCTCGCACCGCAACATGCAGGTGCAGGCGCTCACCTGCATCCGGGCGATGGAGATGTTCGACGAGTCCGACATCGGGTTCCTCACCGCCCCGTTCTTCCACATCGCCGGCCTGGGCTCGATCGTCGCCAACATCGTGCTCGGCGGGACCGTGGTCATCCACCCGCTGGGCGCCTTCGACCCGGCCGCCGTGCTCGACGCCTACGAGGCCGAGGGGGCGACCGTCGTCTTCAACGTGCCCCAGCAGTGGGACCTCATCTGCGCGCAGCCAGACATCGACAAGCGCGACCTCAAGCTGCGGATCATCAGCTGGGGCGCGGCACCGGCCAGCGACAAGACGCTGCGGGCGATGGGCGAGGCCTTCCCGCGGGCACTCAACGTGGCGGTCTTCGGCCAGACCGAGACCTCCCCGATCACCTGCGTGCTGCGGGGCGAGGACTCCCTCCGCAAGCTGGGGTCGGTCGGGCAGCCCATCCCCACCATCCAGTACCGCATCGTCGACGCCGCCATGAACGACGTGCCGGTCGGCGAGGTGGGCGAGATCGTCTACCGCGGACCGACGGTCATGCAGGGCTACTGGAACAAGCCGGAGGAGACCGAGGCGGCCTTCGCCGACGGCTGGTTCCACTCCGGTGACCTGGTCAAGCAGGACGAGGAGGGCTTCGTCTGGGTCGTCGACCGGCTCAAGGACATGATCATCAGCGGCGGGGAGAACATCTACTGCGCCGAGGTCGAGAACGCGATCGCCTCGCACCCCGCCGTGCTCGAGGTCGCGGTGATCGGCCGTCCCGACGAGCGGTGGGCCAGGTGCCGGTCGCCGTCGTCAACGTCGCGCCGGGGACCGAGCTGGACCTGGCCGGCCTCCAGGAGTTCCTCAGCGGCCGGATCGCCTCCTACAAGGTGCCCAAGGACCTCACGGTCATCGAGGCGCTACCGCGCAACGCCGGCGGCAAGATCCTCAAGGGCAAGTTGCGCGAGCTCGTCACCGAGGGGGTCCGGTGACCACGACCCAGGAGTCGACGGCCGCCCCGCGGGAGACCGACGGGGTGCGCCCGCCGTGGGTGACCGAGGCGCACCTGCAGGAGTGGCGCGGCTGGGTCAGCCGCGCGGCCTCCGCGGGCGGCGAGGCCGCGGGCGAGACGGCCTCGCTCGCCCCCTACGACCTGAGCCCGATCCCCGCCGTGCCCACCTCGACCCCGGCCGACGTGGCCGCGGCGGTCGAGCTGGGCCGGGCGGCCCAGCGGGACTGGGCCACCACCCCGGTCTCGCGGCGCGCCGAGATCGTGCTGCGCTTCCACGACCTGCTCCTGGAGCACCAGGACGAGGTGGTCGACCTGATCCAGTGGGAGACCGGCAAGGCCAGGTTCTTCGCCTGGCAGGAGATCGCCCAGGTCGCCACCATCGCCCGGCACTACGCCCGCAGGGCCGGCCACTACCTGGCCGACCAGGACGTGCGCGGCATGGTCCCGGGCCTCACCAAGGTCCGCAAGGTCCGGGCGCCCCGGGGCGTCGTCGGGATCATCTCGCCCTGGAACTACCCGCTCTACCTCGGCTCCGGGGACGCCCTGCCCGCCCTGCTGGCCGGCAACGCGGTGGTCTCCAAGGCGGATGACCAGACCGCCCTGACGCTGCTGTGGACCCGCGCCCTCATGGACCGCGCGGGCCTGCCCGCCGGCTTGTGGCAGATCGTCGTCGGCGACGGCCCGGTGGTCGGGTCGGCCGTCGTCGACGCGGTGGACTACGTCTGCTTCACCGGCTCGACCACCACCGGCCGGGAGGTGGCCGGGCGGGCCGCGCACCGGCTCATCGGCACCTCGCTGGAGCTGGGCGGCAAGAACCCGCTCATCGTCCGGGGCGACGCCGACGTCCTCGCGGCGGTCAAGGGCGCGGTCACCTCGGCCTTCGCCAACACCGGCCAGATGTGCATCCACACCGAGCGCATCTACGTCCACGACTCCGTCTACGACGCCTTCCGGGACGCCTTCGTGGCCGCGGCCTCCGGGCTAAGGATCGGGCTCACCTACGACTACACCGCCGACGTGGGGTGCCTGGTCTCCCCGAAGCAGCTGGCCGCGGTGAGCGCGCACGTCGACGACGCGGTGCAGCGCGGCGCGACCGTGCTCACCGGCGGCCGGGCGCGGCCGGACCTGGGTCCCCTCTGCTACGAGCCGACCGTCCTGGAGGGGGTCACCCCCGAGATGGCCGTATGCCGTGAGGAGACCTTCGGTCCCGTCGTCTCCCTCTACCGGTTCGGCACCGACGAGGAGGCCGTGGCGCTGGCCAACGAGGGCAGCTACGGGCTCTCGGCCTCCATCTGGTCCGCGGACACCCGCGCCGCCCGGGCCCTGGCCCGGGAGATCCGGGCCGGGTCGGTCAACATCAACGACGGGGCCGCGGCCGCCGCGGGCAGCATCGAGGCCGAGATGGGCGGCATGGGGCAGAGCGGCCTGGGCCGGCGCCACGGCGCCGAGGGCATCCGCAAGTTCACCGACAACCAGACGATCGCCACCCAGACCGTCATGCCGCTCGGCCCGCCCGGGAAGATGACCGTCGAGGGCTTCGTGGGCTTCACCAACCGGCAGCTCGGCCTGTTCCGCCGCCTGCGCGTCCGGTGAGCGGGCAGCACGTCGCGGCCGACGTCGACACCGACGACGTCGGGTCCGTCGGACGGTGGCACGAGCTGCGTGCGGCCGACGGACCGCTGGACCCGGCCGACCTGGACGCCCTCTGGGCCGAGCTGCCCCCGGTCCGGGCCGAGGAGGTCCTCGGGGCCTGGCGCGGCTTCGCGTTCTCGACGGGCCACCCCATCGAGGGGGTGCTGCGGCGCAGCCGGTGGCACGGCAAGCGCTTCGACTCCCTCGACCACGCGGTGCCGCTCGTCTGCCGCGCGGACGACGGGTCGCTGTACTCCGACACCACGTCGGGGCGCGGCGAGGCCACCCTGTGGAACGTCGAGTTCCGCGGCGAGGTGACCGCGACGATGGTCTACGACGGCATGGCGGTGCTCGACCACTTCAAGCGGGTCGACGACGCCACCCTGCTCGGGGTGATGAACGGTCGCCCGGACCTCGTCCTCGCGCCGGACGGGCACCGCTTCTACTTCGGTCTCGAGCGGGAGTGAGGGTCCGGGCGCTCGTCTCCCGGGGCGCCCGCGCCGAGCTCGCCGAGGTCGACCTGGACGACCCGCGGGACGACGAGGTCGTCGTGCGCATCGAGGCGGTCGGCCTGTGCCACACCGACCTGGTGACCCGGCGCGGGCTCGGGCAGCGCCCGGCCGTCCTCGGCCACGAGGGCTGCGGCGTCGTGGAGCGCGCGGGCCGGTCGGCCCGCGGGGTCGCCGTCGGCGACCGGGTGGTGATCTCCTTCGCCTCCTGCGGCCGGTGCCGGGAGTGCCTCGGCGGCCACCCGGCATACTGCCTCCGCTCCACGGACCTCAACGGGAGGGGGCGGCGGACGGATGGCTCGGCCACCCTCACCCTCGGCGGGGAACCGGTCTTCGGGTCCTACTTCGGGCAGTCCTCCTTCGCGACGCACGTGCTGGCCCGGGCCTCGGCCTGCGTGCCGGTGGGGGACCTGGCGCCCCACCTCGCGGCACCGCTGGCCTGCGGCTTCCTCACCGGCGCCGGGGCGGTGCTCAACGTCCTGCGGCCGCGGCCGGGGGACCGGCTCCTCGTGGCCGGGGCGGGCAGCGTCGGGACGGCCGCGGTCCTGACGGCGCGGTCCGAGGGCGTCGAGGTCGTCGTCGTCGACCCGCTCCCGCAACGCCGGGCGCTCGCCGTCGAGTGCGGGGCGACCGCCCTGGCCTCGTGGGACGAACTCCCGGAGGTCACGCACGCCCTCGACACGACGGGCCGCCCCGAGGTCGTGGCCCGGGCGCTGGCGCGGCTGCGGACCCGGGGCGTCCTGGCGCTCGTCGGGCTGGGGGCCGCGGAGGCGGTGGTCGACATCCGGGACCTCATGCTGCGCGGCCTGCAGTTGCGCGGCTGCGTCGAGGGCGACGCGGTGCCGGGCGTGCTCGTCCCCGAGCTCGTCCGTCGGCACCGGGCCGGGGCGTTCCCCCTCGAGCGGCTGGTGACGACCTATCCGCTGGCCGACTTCGACCGGGCCGTCGCGGACCAGGCGGCCGGGCGGGTGCTCAAGCCGGTCCTCCTGCCGCCGACGTGAGCGACGCCCCGTCGGTCGGGGCCAGGCGCATCGGTCGTGCCCGGGCCCCCGGTCGGGCCCCGGGCGGCGGGCCTAGGGTGACGCCATGACCTCTGCACTGATCACCGGGGCCTCGCGCGGCATCGGCCGGGGCGTGGCCCTCGAGCTGGCCCGCCTGGGCTACGGGCTGACCGTGACCGCCCGCGACCCCGGGGTGCTCGAGGCCCTGGCCGAGGAACTGCGCAGCAGCGGGGCACCGACCGTGGTGCCGGTCGCGGCCGACCTGGCGGACCGGGACGCCCTGACGGCGGTCGTCGAGCGGCACGCCGAGGCCTTCGGCAGCATGGACGCACTCGTCCTCAGCGGCGGGACCGGCACCGCCGGCCCTCTCGAGACGCTGCCGGCCAGCCGGGTCGACCGGACGATCACCGTCAACCTCACCTCCGCGATCCACCTGGTCCAGGCCGCCCTGCCCTGGCTCCGGGCGGCCGCGGCGAGCGGGCCGACCGCCTCGGCCCGCGTCATACTCCTGGCCTCGATCACCGGCGCCTACGCCGAGGCGGGCCTGGCGGCCTACGGCGCGAGCAAGGCCGCGCTACTCTCCCTCGCCGAGACGCTCAACGCCGAGGAGTCGGGCGGCGGGGTGATGGCCACCGCGGTCGCCCCCGCCTACGTCGACACGGACATGTCGGAGTGGACCAAGGAGACCATTCCGGCCGAGACGATGCTTAGGGTCGAGGACATCGTCAGCATCGTGCGGATGCTGCTCGGCCTGGGCCGGACCGCGTCGATCACCCGGATCGTCGTCTCGCGCAGCGGGGCCAGCGCCTACGGCGCCTGACCGGGGCCGGCCGCCGGACCAGGGCCCGGACCCGCTGAAGCGCGCCCAGTGCACCTGCTCTTGACGGCAGGCGCGCCGTCCGCGTCAAGAGTCGGTGCACTCGGCGCGTGGGATCGCCCCGCGGCGGCCACGGACTCTGCTCAGCGGTAGTTGGTGAACTGGACCGCGAAGTCCAGGTCGGCCCCCTTGACCAGGCGCTGGACCTCCTGCAGGTCGTCGCGGGACTTGGAGGTCACGCGCAGCTCGTCGCCCTGGATCTGGGCCTTGACCGACTTGGGGCCCTCGTCGCGGATCAGCTTGGAGACCTTCTTGGCGTTCTCGCTGCTGATGCCCTCGGTGAGCGCGGCGTCCAGGCGGTACTCCTTGCCGGAGGGGCGCGGCTCGCCGTCGTCGGAGTAGTTCAGCGACTTCAGCGAGACGCCCCGCTTGACCAGCTTGGTCTGCAGGACGTCCAGGACGGCCAGGCAGCGCTCCTCGCTGTTGGCCTTCATGGTGATGGACTCGCCGGAGAGCTCCACGACCGCCCCGACGTTGCGGAAGTCGTAGCGCGTGCTGATCTCCTTGGCGGCCTGGTTGACGGCGTTGGCGACCTCCTGCTTGTCGACCTTGCTGACGATGTCGAACGACGAGTCGGCCATGGTGGTGCTCCTTGCGTGGTGGTCCCGGCTGGGTTCGGATCTGTGGTCTGTCGCTGTTATCCTTGCACCCGCAGTTCACGGCAGGTTGTCCGAGTGGCCAATGGAAGCGGACTGTAAATCCGTCGGCGTACGCCTACGCAGGTTCGAATCCTGCACCTGCCACCCTGTGGAGGGCCCGGTCTCGATCGGGCCCTCACCCATTTTCCCCACCCATTTTCGTAGTGGTTTTGCTGCCCTCTCACCAATTCTCGCAGTGGTTTTGCTGCTGCCCGCGTGCACTGGACGGGCCGGTGTCGGTGCCCGCGCCTAGCGTGGGTGCGACGACCACCACAGGAGGCACCATGACGACCACCGACTGGCACGGGCTCGCCATCGAGCAGCTGACCTGGCACTGGGAGCACCACGCGCGGCCGCGCCTCGACGGGCTGACCGACGAGGAGTACCTCTGGGAGCCGGTCCCCGGTGCCTGGAGCATCCGGCCGCGGGGCACAGGCGCCACAGCGCAGGCGGCGGGCGGGGGCGCCTTCGAGATCGACTGGGAGTATCCCGAGCCCAGCCCGGCGCCGGTGACGACCATCGCCTGGCGCCTCGGGCACGTCATCGTGGGCATCTTCGGCGGGCGCGCGGCCGCGCACTTCGGGTTCCGCGACTGTGGCGTCCTCACCTGGGAGTATGCCGGGACCGCGGCGGGTGCGCTGGCCCAGCTCGACGAGACGTATGCCGCGTGGCTGGCCGGGGTGCGCGGGCTCGACGACGCGGCCCTGGCCAGGCCTGTGGGGGAGGCAGAGGGTCCGTTCGCGGAGCACCCGATGGCCGAGCTGGTGCTGCACATCAACCGGGAGGCGATCCACCACCTGGCCGAGGTCGCGCTGCTGCGTGATCTGTGGGCCAACAGGCCGAGGTCCTAGCCACGGCACGGACGCTCCGGCGTCGCGGAGTGGGCGGCCGACCGCGTGACCGGACCGGGTGCACAGGCCCGGCCGGGTGGCCCTACCCTTGCTCCATGACCGACACCCCGCTCCCGCAGACCAACGCAGCGTTCATCGAGCTCGAGGACCGCGTCGCGGCACACAACTACGCCCCGCTCCCGGTCGTCGTGGCCGAGGCCGAGGGTGTGTGGGTGACCGACGTCGAGGGCAACCGATACATCGACGCGCTCGCCGGCTACTCCGCCCTCAACTTCGGCCACCGCCACCCCGACCTGGTCGAGGCCGCCAAGACGCAGCTGGACCGGTCGACGCTGACCAGCCGCGCCTTCCACAACGACCAGCTCGGCCCGTTCTGCCGGGACCTGGCGGCCCTGGTCGGCAAGGACATGATCCTGCCGATGAACACCGGCGCCGAGGCGGTGGAGACCGCGATCAAGATCGCGCGCAAGTGGGGCTACCGCGTCAAGGGTGTGGAGCATGGGCGGGCCAACATCATCGTCATGGACGGCAACTTCCACGGCCGCACCACGACGATCATCAGCTTCTCCGACGACCCCGAGGCCCGGGACGACTACGGGCCCTACACCCCCGGGTTCACCTCCGTCCCCTACGGCGACCTGGCGGCCATCGAGGCCGCGATCACCGACGACACCGTCGCGGTCCTGGTCGAGCCGATCCAGGGTGAGCAGGGCGTGCAGATCCCCAAGGAGGGCTTCCTGCCCGGTCTGCGGGAGCTGTGCACCGACCGCAACGTGCTGATGATCGCCGACGAGATCCAGTCCGGCCTGGGGCGCACCGGCACCACCCTGGCGTGCGGCTACGAGGGTGTCGAGGCGGACATCTACACCCTCGGGAAGGCCCTGGGCGGCGGCATCATCGCGGTGTCCGCAGTCGCGGCCGACGAGGAGGTCATGGGGGTCATCACCCCGGGCACCCACGGGTCCACCTTCGGCGGCAACCCGCTCGCGGCGGCCGTGGGCCACGCCGTCGTCAAGATGCTCGAGTCCGGCGAGCCGCAGCAGCGCGCCGCCGACCTGGAGCCCGTCTTCCGTGAGGAGCTCGAGGCGCTGATCGGCAAGGGCGTCGAGAGCGTCCGGGTGCGCGGCCTGTGGGCCGGCATCGACATCGACCCCGCCCTGATGTCCGGCAAGGACGCCTGCAAGGGCCTGGCCAAGAAGGGCGTCCTGGCCAAGGACACCCACGGCTCGACGATCCGGCTGGCCCCGCCGCTGACGATCACCGAGGCCGAGCTGCGTCAGGTCACCGACGCACTCGCAGCGGTGCTGGCCGACGCCAACGCCTGAGCCGTCGGCTGACGACGGGCGCGCGAGCATGCGACGGGTGCCGCCACTGAGGCGGCACCCGTCGTGCTGTGCCGGGACCCGACCGGTGCGGCGATGCTGACCGAGATCGTCCTCGCCGTCCTCGTCGGCCTCGTGGTCGGCGCCGTCATGGGGTCGCTCGGGGGCGGCGGAGCGATCGTCGCGGTGCCCGCCCTGGTCTACCTGCTGGACCAGCCGCCCCTCGAGGCCACGACGACCTCCCTGGTCGTCGTGGGGGTGACCGCCATCGTCGGTGCGCTGCAGTACGGCCGCGCGGGACTGGTCAACGTCACCGACGGCCTGGCCTTCGGCGCCCTCAGCATCATCGGCGCGGTCGTCGGCGCCCGGATGGCCCTCGTCGTGGACGGCGACCTGCTGATGGTGCTCTTCGCCGTCCTCCTGGTGCTGGTCGCCTGGCTGATGTGGACGCGTGGAGGCAGGCCGGAGCCCACCGAGGTGGCCCGGCAGTGGCTGCAGCTGCGGCCGTTCCACCTGGACCGCCGCCGGGCGGCCCGGGTGGCGCTCGTCGCCACGGGCATCGGCTGGCTCACCGGCTTCTTCGGGGTGGGCGGCGGCTTCGCGATCGTGCCCGCCCTGACCCTGCTGCTCGGGCTCCCGCTGCGGCGTGCGGTGGGCACCTCCCTGCTGGTCCTGGCGATCACCAGCCTGGTTGGGCTCGTGACCCGCGCCGCCGGCCCGGTGGCACTCGACTGGCCGCTGATCCTGGCCTTCGTGCCCTCGGCGGTCGCGGCGAGCCTCGTGGCCGGTCGGCTCAGCGCGCGCCTGCGTCCGCAGCGGCTCAGCCGGGGGTTCGCGGTCTTCCTGGTCGCCGTCGCCGGCTACACCCTCGTCAACAGCATCTCCGCGCTCACCGGGTGACCACCCACGGTCTGGTGCGAACGACGCGTGCACGTGGACCGATGGTTCACGGCGGGTGCGCGACCTGGCGCGAACGATGCGTGCACGTGGACCAATGGTTCACGGCGGGTGCGCGACCTGGCGCGAACGATGCGTGCACGTGGACCGATGGTCACGGGTGACCCGGCCGCGGCACCGGACCACCCGTCATACGGCCCCTCAGTCCTCGAGCATCGCCGACTGCAGCAGTTGCACCGGGACGCCCATCCCCTCGACGAGGGGGAGCGCCAGGGGCCGCAGCTCCTGGCACAGCTGGTTGAGGGCCGGGACGATCGCCTTGGCCCGGGCCGTCGACATCCGGCCGTGCTCCTGGAACCAGCCGCGGTCGGCGGCGAGGTTCTCCAGGACGTAGAGGTCGCAGAGTTTGTTGAGCACCGCGGCGGTCTCCTCGTCCTCGCAGGCGTCGATGCCGGCGATGAACGCCTCCAGGATCACCCGGTCCATGTGGGTCCGGGCCGCGAGCAGCAGGTGGTCCTGCGTGGCGTTGAACGCCTCGAAGGCACGGGACTCGTCCTTGCCGGCCGTCCGCAGCCGCTGGGCCAGGCTGTCCAGCACGTGCTGCTCGCGCTCCTCGAACATCGTCACGTGCCAGGCGCGCTCGAGCACCGTCTCGGCGTCGGGCCGGCGCTGGGCGGTGGCCATGATCCGCTCGATCGCCGGCCGGGCGGCGGTGCGCTCGATGACCGTGCCGGTGAAGGTGCGGGCCGCGGCCTGCACCATGCCGAGCATGTCCAGGTCGCCCCACATCTCCTTGTAGTTGGTGAGCAGCCCCTTCGCCAGGAGCTGCAGGAGGACCGTGTTGTCGCCCTCGAAGGTGGCGAAGACGTCGGCGTCGCGGCGCAGCTCGGTCAGGCCGTTCTCGGCCATGTAGCCCGCACCACCGCAGGCCTCGCGGCAGACCTGGATCACGTCGTTGGCGAAGCGCGTGCTGACGGCCTTGAGTCCGGCGGCCCGCGTCTCGAGCTCCCGCTGGGCGGTCTGGTCGCGCTCACCGACCGGCTTGGACTGCACCGACTCCAGGGTGTCGACCAGCTCGTTCTGGGCGAAGGCCAGGGCGTAGGCGGTCGCGATCGCGGGCAGCAGCTTGCGCTGGTGCGCCAGGTAGTCCAGGAGCAGCACCTCCTCCTCGCGGCCCGGCGCCTCGAACTGGCGGCGCTGCAGGCTGTAGC
Organism: Actinomycetales bacterium; assembly: GCA_012515595.1. GTDB lineage: Bacteria > Actinomycetota > Actinomycetes > Actinomycetales > Dermatophilaceae > Ornithinicoccus. Next base: position 42,585 of record JAAYYA010000205.1, on the reverse strand, counting down.
GCGTCGCGATCGACAGGGCCTTGCGGGCCGCCTGGGCGCTGGCGCCGCCGACGCAGATGCGGCCCCGGACCAGCGTCCCCAGCATGGTGAAGAAGCGACGGTTGGGGTTCTCGATGGGGGACTCGTAGGTGCCCTCGGCGGTCACTCCGCCGTAGCGGCTGAGCAGCATGGTGCGCGGCACCCGGACCTGGTCGAAGGCCAGCGTTCCGTTGTCCACCCCGTCCAGGCCGCCCTTGGCGCCGTTGTCCCCGATGGTGACGCCGGGGAGGGCGGCGCCGGAGTCGTCCCGCAGCGGGACCAGCACGACGTGGATGCCGTGGTCGCTGCCAGCGACCTCGAGCTGGCCGAAGACCGCGGCCATCCGGCCGTCCGCGGCGGCGTTGCCGATGTAGGTCTTGGTGGCCGACGGCGTGGGGGAGTGGACCACGATCTCGTCGGTGTCGGCGTCGTAGGTGAGGGTGGTCTCCAGGGACTGCACGTCGCTGCCGTGCCCGACCTCGGTCATCGCGAAGCACCCGGGCAGCTGCAGGTTCATCACCTGCGGCGCGAACTCCTGGATCTGCTCCTCGGTGCCCAGGTTGGAGATCGCCCCGCCGAACAGCCCGAAGTGCACGCCGACCTTGACCGTCAGGGACAGGTCGGCCAGCGCGATCATCTCGAAGTTGACGACCGAGCTGGCGACGAGGCCGTCACCGCCGACGGACGTCGGGAAGCCGGCGCCGCCGTGCCCCGCGTCGACGATGCCCTGCAGGGCGTTGCTCGTCCAGGCGCGGGCCTCGTCGACGCTCAGCGACGGGTCGCGCAGGAAGTCCCCGGCCGCGAGCGTCGTGCGCAGCTCGCGGCGCACCTGCGCGAAGGTCCCGTCCGTCGCGGCCCGCAGGCTGGCGCCCAGCGGCGTGATCTGCTCCCCGGCCGCGTCGGACCCCGTGTATCCCCGGGCGGTCTGGTCGCGGCCGAGGGTCGCCTCGACGGCGGCCTCGAAGGCAGTGTCTGTCTGGGTGCTCATGAGTCTGTGTCCTCAGTGTGGGTCGGTGCGTGGGTGGTGTGGGTGGCGGCCGGGTCGTATGCCGTGGTGCCGGTCGCGGCCAGGGCGGGGGCGAAGAGGGTGGTCACGTCCGCGACGACCGCGCTCCGCGGGCGGGCCATGTCCGAGCTGAGCCACTGGTCGGCGGCGGCGCGGACGAAGCCGACCAGTCCGTGGCCCCAGGTCGGCGCGCACGAGGCGTCTCGCCCCTGGCGCTCCAGGTGGGCCTTGAGGGCCCGGGAGACCTGCGCGCCGATCCGGTCCGCGAGGCCGGCGACGGGGTCGTCCTCGACGGGGCCGTCGACCAGGGGGCGGTTGACCACGAAGCGGTAGATCTCGGGGTCCTTCTCGACCAGCTGCAGGAAGGCGTCGACCATCGGCCCGACCATGGCCAGCGGGTGCTCCGAGGCGGGGTCGCGTCCCGCCGTCGCCGCGTGCAGGCTGTCCAGGATGCGCTGGTCGACGGACTCGACGACGGCCGCGTAGAGCCCCGTGCGGTCCCGGAAGTGGCGGTAGACCACGGTCTTGCTGGTGCCTGCCTCGGCGGAGATCTCGTCCATGCCGACCCCGGGTCCGTGGTGTCGGATCGCGCGCAGCGCGGCCTCGACGAGCTCGCGGCGTCGCTGCGCCCGGTGCTGGGCCCACCGGGTGTCCCGGCCGTCGGTGCGGGTGCTCATAGAGGACACAGTACCTAGTACCCGGCGTACCTGCTACTCTCGGTATCGGATATTCTTCGTCGTGTCACTCACATGGCGTGTCACACCATCCCCACACAGGAGTGCCCGATGGCTCAAGCCCGCAACGCCGTGATCGTCGGCGGCAACCGCATCCCGTTCGGCAAGGCCGGCGGGGCCTACGCGTCCGCGTCCAACCAGGACATGCTGACCGCCGCGCTGGACGGGCTGATCGCCCGCTTCGGCCTGTCCGGCCAGCGGGTGGGGGAGGTGGCCGCCGGGGCCGTGCTCAAGCACAGCCGCGACTTCAACCTGACCCGCGAGACGGTGCTCGGCTCCGCGCTCGACCCGACCACACCCGCATACGACCTCCAGCAGGCCTGCGGCACGGGCCTGGAGGCCGTGATCCAGGTCGCCAACAAGATCCAGCTCGGCCAGATCGACAGCGCCATCGCCGGCGGCGTCGACAGCGCCAGCGATGCCCCGATCGCCGTCGGCGAGGGGCTGCGTCGCGCCCTGCTCAAGGCCAACCACGCCAAGAGCGCCTCGCAGCGGATCCAGGCGTTCGCCTCGATCCGCCCGGGCGACCTCGCCCCGGAGACGCCCCGCAACTCCGAGCCGCGCACCGGCCTGTCGATGGGCGAGCACCAGGCCCGCACCGCCAAGGAGTGGGAGATCACCCGCGAGGCCCAGGACGAGCTGGCCGCGGCCAGCCACCACAACATGGCCCGCGCCTGGGACGAGGGCTTCTTCGACGACCTCGTCACCCCCTACCGGAAGCTGAGCAGGGACCAGGGGCTGCGCCCCGACACCTCCGTGGAGAAGCTGGCCAAGCTGTCCCCGGTCTTCGGCAAGGGCGAGGGCGCCACCATGACCGCGGGCAACTCCACGCCGCTGTCCGACGGGGCCGCGCTGGTCCTGGTGTCCTCGGAGGAGTGGGCCGCCGAGCACAACCTGCCGGCGCTCGCGCGCTTCGTGGACGCCGAGGTCGCCGCCGTCGACTACGTGACTGGCGACGAGGGTCTGCTGATGGCGCCGGCGTATGCCGTGCCCCGCCTCCTCGCCCGCCAGGGGCTGTCCCTGCAGGACTTCGACTTCTACGAGATCCACGAGGCCTTCGCCTCCACCGTCCTCTCCACGCTCCAGGCGTGGGAGAGCGAGGAGTTCTGCACCGAGCGCCTCGGGCTGGACGCCCCGCTCGGTGCCATCGACCGGAGCCGGCTCAACGTCAACGGCTCCTCCCTGGCGGCGGGTCACCCGTTCGCCGCGACCGGCGGGCGCATCGTCGCCTCGCTGGCGAAGATGCTGTCCGAGAAGGGGTCCGGCTCCCGTGGCCTGATCTCGATCTGTGCTGCCGGCGGCCAAGGGGTCGTCGCGATCCTGGAGGCTGTGTGATGACCAAGGTGCTCGACGTGCTGACCGGCAACCCCGTGGCCAAGGCCGTGGGCAAGCAGCTGGGCGTGCCCCAGGCGACCGAGCTGCGGCGGGGCCGGACCCTGCCGACCGGCGACGTCGTCCTGGCGGTGCTCGAGGGGTCCGGGGCCACCGGCAACGCGACCCGCGAGGCCCTCAAGAGCCTCCGGGTGAGCCCGGTCGAGGCCGTCCGCGACGTCCCGGCCGCCCGCACCACGGGAGAGGACGGGAGAGCCGTCCCCCCGGCATACTCCACCAAGATCGGGGCCCTGGTGCTGGACGCCACCGCCGTGGCCACCGTCGCCGAGCTCGAGGGCGTCCGGGCGGTCCTGCGCCCGGCCCTGCGGGCGCTGGGTGCCAGCGGCCGGGTGATCGTCGTCGGGACCGCTCCCGAGCTGACCGACGACCCGGAGGCGGCCGCGGCCCAGCAGGCGCTGGAGGGCATCACCCGCAGCGTCGGCAAGGAGCTGCGCAAGGGCGCGACCGCCAACCTGGTGCTCGTCTCGACCGAGACCACCGGCGCGGCGCTGGCCTCGACGCTGTCCTTCCTGCTCGAGGGCCGCTCGGCCTACGTGTCGGGTCAGCCCTGGCGGGTCCTGGGCGCCGAGCCGGGTGTCGTGCCCGCCGACCCGGCGGCGCCGTTCGCCGGCCGGGTGGTCGTCGTGACCGGTGCCGCGCGCGGCATCGGAGCGGGCATCGCCGAGGTCTTCGCCCGGGACGGCGCGTCCCTGGTGGTCGTGGACATCCCGGCCGCCGGCGAGGCGCTGACCAAGGTCGCCAACCGGCTTTGCGGCACGGCCCTCCAGCTGGACATCACCTCGCCCGACGCCGGAGCCAAGATCGCGGCCCACGTCGCGGCCCGCCACGGCAAGGACGCCCGGATCCACGCGATCATCCACAACGCCGGCATCACCCGCGACAAGCTCCTGGTCAACACCGACGAGGACCGCTGGGGCAGCGTGCTCGAGGTCAACCTGGCCGCCGAGATCCGGATCAACGAGGTCCTGCTCGACCCGTTGGTCGCCGGCGGCCTGGCCGAGGGCGGCCGGATCGTCGGGGTCGCGTCCACCTCGGGCGTGGCCGGCAACCGCGGCCAGACCAACTACGCCGCCAGCAAGGCCGGCGTGATCGGTCTGGTGCGCGCCGAGGCCCCGCTCGTCGCCGACCGCGGCATCACCGTCAACGCGGTCGCGCCGGGCTTCATCGAGACCGAGATGACCGACAAGATCCCGTTCGCCACCCGCGAGTTCGCCCGGCGCTTCAACAGCCTCAGCCAGGGCGGCAAGCCGGTCGACGTCGCCGAGACGATCGCCTACCTGGCGGCGCCCGACAGCGGCGCGGTCACCGGCCAGGTCATCCGGGTCTGCGGCCAGTCGCAGATCGGGGCCTGAGCCGTGGGCTCCGACGACGTCGACGTCGAGCTGCTGGGCTCCCTGCCCGGCGTCGGTGGCGAGATCGCCCGGGCGCTCGTGCCGACGCGGCGGAGCGGACCCGACGGCACGCTCCCGCAGCGACGGGTGATGGTCACCGACCTGGAGCAGGACGCGGAGCGCTTCGCGGCATACTCCCGGGTCTGCGGCTTCACGCTGCGGGACGAGGTGCCCCCCACCTGGCTGCACGTGCTCACCTTCCCGCTGCAGGTGCACCTGATGGCCTCTCCGGACTTCCCGCTCGGCCTGGCCGGCCTGGTGCACGTCTCCAACGAGATGCGCCTGCGCCGGCCGGTCGCGATCGGGGAGCGCCTGACCCTGTCCAGCAGCGCCGCAGACCTGCGGGCGCACCGGTCCGGCACGCAGCTGGACCTGCTCGGCGAGGCCCGCGTCGGCGACGAGATCGTCTGGACCGGCCGGAGCGCCTACCTGGCGCGCGGGCGCAAGCCGACGGGCGCCGAGGTGCCCGACGATGTGCAAAACCCCTACGAAAAGGCGGGGGAAAGCGGCAAAACCCCTACCAAAATTGGGGAGGTTCCGTCCGCGCTGTGGCGGCTGTCCGGCGGGCTCGGGCGGGAGTATGCCGGGGTGTCCGGTGACGTCAACCCGATCCACCTCTCGCCGCTGACGGCCAAGGCCTTCGGGTTCCCGCGCACCATCGCCCACGGCATGTGGGTCCACGCCCGCGCCCTGGCGGCGCTGGAGGGCCGTCTCCCCTCGGCATACGAGGTCTCGGTCGAGTTCCGCAAGCCGGTGCTGCTGCCCTCCACGGTCGGATTCTCGTCCGTCCGCGACGGTGACGACCTGGCCTTCCGGGTCACCACCAAGGACGGCGGCAAGGTTCATCTCGCAGGCACCGTGGCCTGAGCGCGGCCACCCGGCCCCTCGATTTCGTGGAGGCCGGGTGGGCCGTGTAAAGTCTGCGGAGCGCTGGCGCGCCGGGCCTGTCCCGTGCGCCCCGGAGCACGCCCCCCTAGCTCAGTCGGCAGAGCGTCTCCATGGTAAGGAGAAGGTCAACGGTTCGATTCCGTTGGGGGGCTCAGGGAAGCCACCCGGCCAACCGGTCGAGAGGCACCGCCCAAGGCGGGATAGCTCAGCTGGTTAGAGCGCACGACTCATAATCGTGAGGTCGCGGGATCGAGCCCCGCTCCCGCTACTGGCGCGATTCGGTCCCGAGCCGAAATTCGCGTATCCTTGAGTGCTGCCGCCCGCGGCCCAGAGCGTCGCGGGCTCCCGCATGCACCACCCACTATCGTTTGAGAGCAGGTTGCCCCGTGGCTAGCAAGAGCGCCGACGTCCGCCCGAAGATCACCCTGGCGTGCACGGAGTGCAAGGAGCGCAACTACATCACCAAGAAGAACCGTCGGAACAACCCCGACCGGGTCGAGCTGGCCAAGTTCTGCTCCCGCTGCGGCAAGCACACCCCGCACCGCGAGACCCGCTGACGCAGCCCGGCAGCCGCTGAGGCTCACCACCGCGAGGCCGTCACCCGTCCGGGTGGCGGCCTTCGTCGTGCCGCCGCCTGTTGAGCATCCGTGCACGTGAACGCATCCTTCTCGCCGGTTCGCGGCTGGGCCGCTGACCTTCGGTGCAGGTGTATGGATCCTTCTCGCCGGTTCGCGGCTGGTGCGTTGACCTTCGGTGCAGGTGTATGGATCGTTCTCGCCGTCCGTGCCGCGGAACCGGCCCGTTAGGCTGACCGGCATGGCAGTCAACCCCGACTACGCCGGCCGCGAGTACCCGCCGGCCGGCCCCTTCCAGGTCACCCGCGAGGAGATCGCGGCCTTCGCGGACGCGATCGGCGCCACCAGCCCGGCGCACCGGGACCGGGCGGCCGCGCAGGCCCTCGGCCACGCCGACGTCGTGGCCCCGACGACGTTCGCCGTCCGGCTCTCCCAGCAGTGCGAAGCCCAGCTGATCCGCGACCCGGAGGCGGGCATCGACTTCTCCCGGGTGGTGCACGGCGAGGAGGGCTTCACCCACCACCGGCCGATCACCGCGGGGGACAGCCTGACGGGGGTGCTGCACGTCGACCGGGTCCGTGAGGCCGGCGGGCACGGCATGGTCTCCACCCGTGTCGAGCTGACCGACGCCGACGGTCAGCCGGTGACCACCGTCACGTCCACCATCGTCGTGCGAGGAGAGGGCTGATGAGCGAGCTGACCACCGACCCCGCCGCCCTGAGCCGCACCGTCACCGTGGACCGGGCGCAGCTGGTCGACTACGCCAACGCCTCCGGAGACCAGAACCCGATCCACCAGGACGCCGAGTTCGCCCGCTCCGTCGGGCTGCCCGACCTGATCGCCCACGGCATGTGGACCATGGGGGCCGCCCTGGACGTCGTGACGGAGTATGTCGGCGGTGACCCCGGGCGGGTCCTGTCCTGCTCCACCCGCTTCACCGGGATGGTCGTCGTCCCGGAGGGGGAGACGGTCGAGGTGCTCGTCGAGGGCGTCGTGAAGAAGACCGACGAGGCCGCCGGCACCCAGACCATCGAGCTCACCGCCACCTGCGGCGGCGAGAAGGTCCTCGGGCGCTGCCAGGCCGTCGTCCGCGCATGACCGCCGCCGACGCGGCCGGTGACCTGGACCGCGGTCCCGGCACCACGGCATACTCCCTCTCCGGGCTCACCACCATGCGCGTGGGCGGACCGCCCCTCCGCAGCGTCACCGTCGACACCGAGGCCGACCTGATCGAGGCGGTGCGCGCCACCGACGACGCCGGTGAGTCGCTGCTCGTGGTGGGCGGAGGGTCCAACCTGCTGGTCGCCGACGAGGGCTTCCCGGGCACCGTGGTCGTGGTCCGCACCGCCGGGATCGAGGTGCCCGACGCGTCGGCCTGCGGCGGGGTGACGGTGACCGTCGCCGCCGGCGAGGTGTGGGACGACGTGGTGGCCCGGGCAGTCGAGGAGGGATGGTCCGGGATCGAGGCGCTCTCCGGCATACCCGGTAGTGCGGGCGCCACCCCGGTGCAGAACGTCGGGGCCTACGGTCAGGAGGTCGCCCAGACCATCGCCCAGGTGCGGGTCTGGGACCGCGTGGAGCAGCGGGTGCGCACGATGTTCGCCGCCGACCTGGCCTTCTCGTACCGGCACTCGGTGCTCAAGGACTCGATCGTCGGGCCGGAGGCGCCGGACGGTGCGGTCACGCCGCGTCACATCGTGCTGTCGGTGACCTTCTCGCTGCGGCCCACCGAGCTGTCCCAACCGGTGCGCTACGCGGCGCTCGCCGATGGCCTCGGCGTCGAGCTCGGGTCGAGGGTGCCGCTCGCCGAGGCGCGGGAGGCAGTGCTGCAGCAGCGGCGCAACCGGGGCATGGTGCTCGACCCGGCCGACCACGACACGTGGAGCTGCGGATCGTTCTTCACCAACCCGATCCTGCCGACGGGGGAGTATGACGTGCTGGTCGCCCGGGCCGCCGACCGCCTAGGCCCCGATGCGCCGCCCCCGCCGCAGTACCCCTCCGCGGAGGGCACCGTGAAGACCTCGGCCGCCTGGCTCATCGAGCGGGCGGGCTTCCACAAGGGGCACCGGATGCCGGGGCCGGCCGCGCTGTCGACCAAGCACACGCTGGCGCTCACCAACCGCGGCTCGGCGCGCGCGGAGGATCTGGTGGCCCTGGCGCGGGAGGTCCGTGACGGGGTGCGCGAGGCGTTCGGGGTCACCCTGGTCAACGAGCCGGTCCTGGTGGGGCTCACCCTCTGACCCCCCTCCTCGACCGAGCGCGCGGTGTTGCGGGGATTCGGCTCACCGAGCGCACGGCGTGGTGAGAATCCGGCTGACCGGACGCATGGTGCGGCGACCACTGAGCGTGCAGACGTGGCGCGCCCGTCGTAGTTTCGGGATATGGGCAGCGTGCTCCCCGACAGCGTGGATCTGGACCGCTGGGACGAGCCCAGTCCGGGACCTGACCTCCGGGAGAGCCTCGTGCAGTGGCTCGGCTACCAGCGGCACGAGTTCCAGCGGAAGTGGCGCGACCTCTCGGCGGATCAGTTGGCCAGCTGGTCGATCCCGCCGGTCGAGCTCTCCGTGCTGGGCCTCATCCGGCATATGCAGCAGATGGAGCACGCCTACCTGAGTTGGGGTCTGGGTGGCGGCGACCAGGTGGAGACCTACGGCGACGACGACTACGCCGGTGGATCGGCGGAGACCGTGGAGGAGGACGTGCGGCTCTACCTCGAGGAGGTCGCCAGGGCGGACACGGCGATTGCTGCGCTGCCCACGCTGGAGAGCGTCGGCCGCGGCCACGGCGACCCGCTCGGCCACACGCTGGTCAAGATGATCGACGAGTACGCGCTCCACAGCGGTCAGGCGCACATGCTCCGCTTCGCCGCGTTGGGGACGCTACGACGGTAGGTCCCCCTGCGCGTGCTCCACGTAGGCCTGGACGTAATCGGCCATCAGGCTCAGGAACCGGTCCTGTTCGGCTCCCAACCCTCCGAGTGCCGCACGGTAGGCGGAAAGCGTCTCGTCGAGGTTCAGCTCGAACTCGCGGGCACCACCCGCGGACGCGCTGAAGCGGAAGGGGCCCGAGGATCCGGCCCGTGACCTGGTGAGCAGCCCGGCCTGGGCGGCGGCGTTGACCTGCCGGTTGACCGTGGACTGCTCCAGGTGCAGCTCCTCGGAGATCTGTCGGAGGGTGCGTGGCTCCCCGTCGGTGAGCAACCAGAGCAGGCGCATGTCAGCGGTCCCCAGGGTGGCTCGCTGACGGAGGCTGCGTCGTGCCTGGTCGAGACGTTCGAAGAGTCCGGCGAGCCGGCGGGCGTCGTCCCCTGCACCGGGGGCGCTGACCGACCTCCGCTGGCGCGCGTCCATGGGGCGACCACCTCGATTTGTCCGACCGACTGATGATATGTAGTCTACACACGCTCATATGTAAGTTACATACATAGTCTGACGAAAGGCTTCTCATGCACCACGGTCAGGCCTCAGGTCGACCCCCGACATCCACGGCGAAGCACCCCCTGCTGGTCGTCGTCGTGCTCGGCTTCTCCAGCCTCTGCGCCGCACTGATGCAGTCCTTGGTGATCCCGATCCAGCCCGACCTGCCGGAGCTGCTGCACACGAGTGCGAGCAACGCGTCCTGGGTGGTGACCGCGACGCTTCTCGGTGGCGCCGTCGCCATGCCGGTCGCCGGGCGCCTCGCCGACATCTACGGCAAGAAGCCGGTCATGGTGGTCTCGGCGGTCCTGCTGCTGGCCGGCTCGCTGCTGTGCGCCGTCTCCGACCTGCTGGCCCTGGTCCTCATCGGCCGGGTGCTGCAGGGGATGGCGATGGGCTACATCCCCGTGGCGATCAGCCTCGTGCGTGAGGTGACGCCGCCCCGCATGACCAACTCCGCCCTGGCCGCCGTCAGCGCCACGCTCGGCGTCGGTGGTGCGCTCGGCCTCCCGCTCGCCGCCTGGATCGTCGAGGCCTTCGACTGGCACGCACTCTTCTGGGTGTCCTCGGTGCTCGCAGGCGTCGTGATCATCGCGACCGCCACCATGGTGCCGCGCGGTGCCGAGGCTCACCCCGCGCGGGTCGACCTGGTCGGCGCAGTGGGGCTCACGATCGGCCTGGTGGCCCTGCTCGTCGGCGTGACCAAGGGCAACGACTGGGGGTGGGGTGCCGCGCCGACCCTGGCGCTGATCGTCGGAGGTGTGGTGGTGCTCCTCGCGTGGGGTCGTCACCAGCTGGGTCACCGCGAGCCGCTGGTGGACCTGCGCACGACCGCACGCCTCCCGGTGCTGTTCACCAACCTCGCGGCCCTGATGATCGGCTTCGGCATGATGGCGCAGTCCATCGTCGTCCCGCAGCTGCTGCAGTCGCCCGTCGAGACCGGCTTCGGCCTGGGGCAGACGATCATGCAGACCGGGCTGTGGATGGCTCCCGCGGGCCTGATGATGCTGGTCTTCTCGCCCATCTCCTCGGCGATGCTCACCCGACTCGGCGGACGGGTCACCCTGGCCATCGGCGCCAGCGTCATCGCGGCGGGCTATCTGCTGGCGGTCTTCATGACCGACGCGCCGTGGAAGCTCATGCTGGCGACGTGCCTGTCCTCGGCCGGTGTCGGCATCGGCTACGCGGCGATGCCCAGCCTCATCCTCGACAACGTCCCGCGCGCCGAGGCCTCCTCCGGTGTCGGCGTCAACGCCCTGATGCGGTCGATGGGGACCACCGTGGCCGGTGCCGTCATGGCGATCGTGCTGACCAGTCAGACCACCGGCCTGGGCGGCGCGCTGATCCCGACCCACGACGCCTTCCGGCTGTGCTTCGTCCTGGGTGCCGGTGCTGCCCTGGTCGCGGTCGTGCTCACCCTGCTCATCCCGCGCCGCGGGGTCGCCGGGGCGAGTGCCACCGAACCGGTCGCCGTCCCGGAGCCGGTGCGGGCCTGAGGCGGCCCCCGACCAGCGCGGCGCGGTCGAGGGGTGCAAAACCCCTGCGAAAATACGTGGGAGGCGTGCAAAACCCCTATATTTTTTGGGGGGAGGCGAGCCAGGCGTCGAGGTCGGCCAGCAGGCGGGTGCGCACAGACTCGGGGGCCTGGCTGCCGCGGATCGAGCTCCGTGCCAGGGCGGCCAGCTCCTCGTCGGAGAGGCCGTGGTCGTCGCGGGCGGACTCGTACTGCGCGAGCAGCCGCGAGCCGAACAGCAGCGGGTCGTCGGCGCCCAGGGCGATGCTGGCCCCGGCCTCGACCAGCTGCCGCAGCGGCACCTGGGAGAGCTCGTCGTAGACCCCGAGCGCCACGTTGCTGGCCGGGCACACCTCGAGGGTGACACCTCGGCGCACCAGGGTGTCCAGCACGGCCGGGTCCTCCGCGGCCCGGACCCCGTGGCCCAGCCGGTCCGGGGTCAGGTGGTCCAGCGCGTCCCGCACGTGGGAGGGCCCCAGCAGCTCACCGGCGTGCGGGACGCTCGCCAGCCCGGCCTTGGCCGCGATCTGGAAGGCCTTGCCGAACTCGGCCGTGTCGCCCCGCCGCTCGTCGTTGGAGAGCCCGAAGCCCACCACGGTGCCGGCCCCGTCCCCGGCGTACTGCCCGGCCAGGCGGGCCAGGGTCCGGGCGTCCAGCGGGTGGCGGGTGCGGCTGGCCGCCACGACCACCGCGACCTGCGCGCCCGTCTCGCGACTGGCGGCCCGGGCCTCGTCGAGCACGATCTCGATCGCCGGGGTGATGCCACCCACGAACGGGGCGTATGACGTGGGGTCCACCTGGATCTCCAGCCAGCCGGACCCCTCCGCGGCGTCGTCCTCGGCCGCCTCCCGCACGATCCGGCGCATGTCCGACTCGTCGCGCACGCACGCGCGGGCGGTGTCGTAGAGCCGTTGGAACCGGAACCAGCCCCGCTCGTCGGTCGCCCGCAGCCGCGGCGGCCAGTCCTGCAGGAGCGCGGCCGGGAGCCGCAGCCCGTGCTTGTCCGCCAGCTCGCGCAGCGTGGTGATCCGCATCGACCCGGTGAAGTGCAGGTGCAGGTGCGCCTTGGGCAGCGCCCGGAGGGAGCGGGTCATGCAGGACTGTCTACCGTATGCCGGGGCGCGCCGGTGCACGTACGTGCCGGTCGGGTGGACCAGACTGGGGGCATGTTCGCCGCGAGTCGCCCCGTCCGCCGGGCCGCACCCGTGCCCGAGCGGGAGGAGGTCTCCCCGGTCCTCGGGCTGGCGCTGGGTGGTGGCGGCGCGCGGGGGCTGTGCCACATCGGTGTCGTGCGGGTCCTGGAGGAGCTGCGGATCGCCCCGGACGTGGTGTCGGGGACCAGCATGGGCGGCCTGATCGGGGCGTTCATCGCGGCGGGCTACACGGCGGACCAGATGGCCGACATCGCCACGGACCTGCGGTGGAGCAAGCTGATCGACTGGAGCCCGATCTCCGGACGCCTGGTCAACACCAAGGGCCTGGAGCGCTGGATGGCCGAGCTCCTGCCGCCGACCTTCGAGGAGCTGGAGCTCCCGCTGGTGCTGACCGCCACCGACCTGAACCAGGGGCGGATCCACTACACCCAGCACGGGGACCTGATCCAGGCGCTGCGCGCCACGACGGCCTACCCCGGCGTGCTCGAGCCGGTGCGGGTGGGCAGCGCGCTGCTGGTGGACGGGGGACTTCTCAACCAGACGCCGGTCGACGGCGCGCTCTTTCTCGGCGCGCACCGGGTGCTGGCGGTCAACGCCACGCCGCTCTCGCGGCTCGACCACCCCGAGGACGACGCGGGGGCACCGCGCAAGCGGCTGCGGATGGGCGCCGCCCGGGAGCTGCTGCGCGCGGTGGACGTCATGCAGTCGCAGCTCACCCTGGCGCGGCTGTCCTTCTACCAGCCCGACGTGCTGCTCGACCCGCTCATCTCGGGCATGGAGATCTCCGACTTCCACAAGGCCAAGCAGGCGATCCGGGCGGGGGAGGACGAGGCCCGCGCCCACCTGGCAGACCTCAGGACCCTGACGGGCCAGCGGCGGGGTGCCGCAGAAGCCGCGCCGTCGGAGGCCGATGAGTCGGCAGCCGGACCCTCAGCCCCCGGGGGCTAGCGCCACGGCCGCAGCGTCGCGGTTCGCGCGCAGCGCCCGGCGCAGGAAGTCGTCGCGCACCGCCGTGATCTGCCGGCTCAGCATCGCCTCCGGGGAGACCACCTCCGAGCCGTGGTAGGCCCCCGCCCACAGGTGCAGGTCGACCGCGACCCCCGCCTGGCTCAGCCGCAGCGCGAAGTCGAGGACCTCGTCGCGGAAGGTGTCGCAGTCGCCGACGTCCAGGTAGGTCCGGGGCAGTCCCCCCAGGTCCGTGGCCCGGGCCGGGGCGGCGTATGCCGTGACGCCGGGTCCGCCGCGCCGGTCACCGAGGAGGGCGGTCCAGCCGAAGAGGTTGTCGTGGCGGTCCCACAGCCCCTCCCCGTCCAGCATGGTGCTGCTCGGGGTCGCCATGCGGTCGTCGAGCATCGGGTAAAAGAGCACCTGGTGGGTCAGCCGGGGGCCGCCGCGGTCCCGGGCGAGCAGCGCCGTGCCCGCGGCCAGGCCGCCGCCCGCGCTGGCGCCCATGATCATTAGCCGGTCCGGGTCGATCGCCAGCTCCACGGCGTGCTCGGCGGTCCAGACCAGGCCGGCGTAGCAGTCCTCGACCGGTGCTGGGTCCGGGTGCTCGGGCGCCAGACGGTAGTCCACCGACACGAGGACCGCGCCCGCGGCGACGTGGGGGAGCAGTGGCTCGATCTGCGAGCGGGGGGTGCCCATCACCATGCCGCCGCCGTGGGTGTGGTAGATCCCGGGCCACGGGCCGCTGCCGTCGGCGGGGGAGAGCACCAGCAGCGTGAGGTCCGGGGCGCCGGCGGGGCCGGGGACGGTCCGCTCGCTGACCCGGATCGTGCCGCCGGCCGTGAGGTCGGCCGGCCGATCCCCGGGCGTGCCCTCGACGGCGATGCGACGGTGCTGCTCCAGGGTGTCGGCGGACAACGGGGGGAGCTGTGCGGCGCGGGCCTGGAGCCCAGGGAGCAGGTCGGGGTCGAAGGCCGGTCGGGTGCCGCCCATCAGGCCTGCTGCCCCGCATCGCGAAGTGCCTGCTCGATGCTGCGCTGCAGCGGCTCGTAGTGCTGGGCGACCGCCGCCAGGTAGGCCTCGGTGTCGCCCGCCTCGAGTGCGGTGAGCATGTGGTCGTGGGCCTCGATGGTGTGCTCGATGTCGCTGGAGGTCGGGATCCGCAGCATCGGCACGCAGGTGGTGTGCACCTCCCAGAAGGCGCCGACCAATTGCCGGACGAGGGTGTTGTCCAGCGGGCGGAGGAGCTGGCGGTGGAACTCCCCGTCCTGCTCGGTGAAGAACTCACCGGCCCGGTTGCGCTCGCGCATCTGTTCCACCAGCGCCCGCAGCTCGTCGTTGGTGGTGTTGCGGTAGGCCTCCACGAGCTCCTCGGCGACGCCGAGGTCGAGCGCGATCCGCACCTGCAGCACCTCCCGGAGGGTGCGGAAGGTCCCGTCGCGGTTGAGCGAGCCGCGGAAGATCAGCCCGGAGACCAGGGGTGCGAGGGAGAGTCCGCCCACGTAGGTGCCGTAGCCGTGCCGGACGGTGACGATGTCGAGGGACTCCAGGGTGCGGATCGCCTCGCGCACCGAGGAGCGGGACACCCCCAGCGCCTCGCACAGCTCGGCCTCGGTCGGGAGCGGGTCGCCCGGACCCAGCCCCTGGTCCCGGATGAAGCCCTTGATCTCCTCCGCCGTGGACGGCCCGGTCTGGCGGCGCCGCTGCCGCGGCAGCATGTGAAGGGGATCATGCACCGTTGCCACGTGTTCCTCCTTGACGATCTGCGGTTCGGCGCTTATTGTTCCACAACACCAGACATCAGACGTCCTATGTCATGTCACCCCGAAAGGCTCGCGATCAATGACGAACGCTCTTCACCACTCGGCCTCGCGCCGGAGCTTCCTGCGGCTCGCCGGCTCGGTCTCCCTCGCGGCCGGCTTCGCGGCCGCGCTCTCCAGCTGTGCACCCGACAGCGACAACGGGTCGGCGACCACCACCGGCGACGACGCGCCGGCGACGGGTGGCACGGCGAGCGAGAGCGGCACCATCACCGGCGCCATCTCCTACGAGCTGGGGACCAACGGCTACGACCCGATGACGACCACGGCCGCCCTGACGGTCGCGGTCAACTGGCACACCCTGGAGGGCCTGACCGAGATCGACCCGGCCACCCGCGAGTGCTACCCGGCCCTGGCGACCGAGCTCCCCAAGGTGGCGGACGGTGGGACGTCGGTCGACGTCACCCTCCGCGACGGAGCGGTCTTCCACGACGGCAGCCCGGTCACCACCGAGGACGTCGTCTACTCCTTCGAGCGGGTGCTCGACCCGGAGAACGCCTCTCTCTACGCCAGCTTCATCCCGTTCATCTCCGGCGTCACCGCCAAGGACGACACGACCGTCACCATCGAGCTGGCCTACCCCGTCGGGGTGCTCGCCGAGCGGCTCGCGGTCGTCAAGATCGTCCCGAAGGCCGCGGCCAGCGGTGACCGGGAGGCCTTCGACGCCAACCCGATCGGGACCGGCCCCTGGAAGATGACCGACAACGGCGCCGTGAGCAAGGTCGTCAGCTTCGAGCGCAACGACGACTACAC
Organism: Actinomycetales bacterium; assembly: GCA_012515595.1. Classification (GTDB taxonomy): domain Bacteria; phylum Actinomycetota; class Actinomycetes; order Actinomycetales; family Dermatophilaceae; genus Ornithinicoccus. The sequence goes on along the minus strand of JAAYYA010000205.1, from coordinate 26,980 downwards.
CGGCCCCCGCCCGGCCCGCGCCGCGACGATGAACTGGCAGATCATCCCCGACCCGGCCACCCGGACCAACGCGCTGCAGTCCGCGAGCGTCCAGGCCATCGACTCGGTGCCCTACCTGTCGATCGACCAGCTGAAGACCTCCTCCACGGTCGAGTCGGTGCAGGGCTTCGGTCTGCTCTTCGCGATGTTCAACGGCACCGAGGGCAACCCGTTCGCCGACGTCCGGGTCCGCCAGGCCTTCCTCTACGCCCTGGACATGGACGAGATCATCGGCACCGGCCTCACCGGCCAGGCGGAGGCCGCCTCGGCCTTCGTGCAGCAGGACCACCCCGCCTTCCAGGAGGCGTCCGTGGTCTACCGCCTGGACCTGGAGAAGGCGAAGTCGCTCTTCGCCGAGGCCGGCGTGACCAGCTTCCGGGTGCTCGCGACCAACCACGACTGGGTCAAGCAGTGCACCCCGATCATCGTGGAGAACCTCAAGGCGGCCGGAGTGGAGGTGCAGTTCGAGGAGAAGCAGTCCGCGGACGCCTACACCACCATCGACGGCAACCCGGACGCCTACGACGCGTTCATCGCGCCGGGCGACCCGTCCGTCTTCGGCAACGACGCCGACCTGCTCATGCGCTGGTGGTACGGCAACGACATCTGGACCGACAGCCGGATGCACTGGAAGGGCAGCGAGTCCTACGACCAGGTCCAGACCCTCCTGGAGCAGGGCCTGCAGGCCACCGAGGAGCAGGCGCAGCTGGACGCCTGGCACGAGATCTTCGATGTGATCTCCGAGGACGTCCCGCTCTACCCGCTGTTCCACCGCAAGGCGCCCACCGCCTGGGACGACCAGTCGCTGGTGGACTTCCAGCCGATCTCGCTGACCGGCCTGAGCTTCGTCGGGGTCGCCTCCACGAAGTAGACCCGGTGCCCGACGGGCGGGGGCGGCCAGCGCCGCCGCCCGTCGGGGCCGACCAGCACGGCCGTCGGGCCCACCGGCACCACCGGTAGGGCCGACCACCGACCCGGTGCCACCTGCGCCGCCCACCCGACCACTCGTCATACCCACACCGCGTCGAAGGAGATGCCGTGTCCCACCTGCTCAGACTGATCGGCCGGCGCCTGGTGGCGCTGCCGATCATGATCCTGGGTGTCACGCTGCTGGTCTTCCTGGTGATGTCCCTGTCGCCGGCGGACCCCGCCCGGCTGGCCCTCGGAGAGTCCGCCTCGGAGGAGGCGCTCGAGGCCTACCGGGAGCGCAACGGGCTCAACGACCCGCTGTGGACGCAGTACCTCAGCTTCCTGGCGGGCATGCTGCGCGGCGACCTGGGCACGACCAGCGGCAACGCGCCGGTGACCGAGGTGGTGGCCGCGGCCTTCCCGATCACCCTCCAGCTGACCTTCATCGGGCTGGCCATCGCGATCGTGATCTCCCTGGTCCTCGGGGTCGTGGCGGCGCTCTACCGCGACCGGTTCCTCGACCAGGCGATCCGGGTGCTGTCCATCGCGGCGCTGGCCACGCCGTCCTTCTGGCTGGCGATCCTGCTCATCCAGTGGCTCGGCACCGTGCCCGGTGGCTGGGGCACCTTCCCCGCGCTGATCCTGCAGTGGGTGCCCTTCCGGGAGGACCCGGCGACCTACGTCAACAACATCACCCTGCCGGCCATCGCGCTCGCCGTCCCGGTGGCGGGCTCGCTCACCCGGGTGGTCCGCACCTCGATGGTGGAGGAGCTGGACAAGGACTACGTGCGGACCGCGATCGGCTCGGGGATCCCTCGCCGCGAGGTCGTGGCCCGCAACGTCCTGCGCAACGCGCTGATCACCCCGCTGACCGTGCTCGGTCTGCGGGTCGGCTACCTCATGGGCGGCGCGGTGATCATCGAGATCATCTTCAACATCCGCGCCATGGGTCAGCTGATCCTCGACGGGGTCACCCGCAACGACGTCTACCTCGTGCAGGGCGTCACCCTCGTCGTCGCCATCGCCTTCATCGTCGTCAACATCGTGGTCGACCTGCTCTACGTCATGGTCAACCCGAGGATCCGGAACATCTGATGCGCCGCCGCCTCACCGACCGCCTCGTCGCCGCACCCGGCGCCCGCCTGGGTGCCCTGCGGGACCTGCCGCTGACCTCCAAGATCGCCCTGGCCTTCCTGGCGCTGATGGCCCTGGTGGCCCTGCTCGCGCCGGTCCTGGTGCCCGCCGGCCCCTATGCCACCGGCACGCCGGTGCAGCCGCCGAGCTCCGAGCACTGGTTCGGCACCGACAGCAGCGGGCGTGAGATCTTCGCCCGCGTCGTCTACGGCGCGCGCTCCTCCCTGCTCATCGGCCTGTGCGCCACCGGTGGCGCGCTGCTGGCGGCGGCCGTGCTCGGCTCGATCGCCGCCACGGGCGGCAAGGTCGTCTCCGAGGTGCTGATGCGCATCCTCGACATCATCATGAGCTTCCCGGGCATCGCCCTGGCCGCCGTCTTCGTGGCCGTCTGGGGCACCAGCCTGCCGGTGCTGATCTTCGCGATCGGCTTCCTCTACGTCCCGCAGCTCGCCCGGGTGATCCGGGCCAACGTGCTGGCCCAGTTCGGCGAGGACTACGTCGCCGCCTCCCAGGTGATGGGGGCCGGCACGGTCCGGATCCTGGTCAAGCACGTCGCGAGGAACACGCTGGCGCCGATCCTGGTGTTCGCCACCGTCCTGGTCGCGGACGCGATCGTGCTGGAGGCGTCGCTGTCGTTCATCAACGCCGGCGTCCGGCCGCCGGACCCGTCGTGGGGCAACATCCTGGCCGAGGGCAAGCAGCTGCTGCTCTCCGGCTACTGGTGGCCGACCTTCTTCCCCGGCCTGATGATCCTGCTGACGGTGCTCTCCCTCAACGTCCTCGCCGAGGGGCTCACCGACGCGCTGGCCAGCCCCCGGATCCGGCACAAGGTCGACGTCGAGGCCGACGAGGCCGAGGTCGCCGAGGCGCTGGAGGCCGGTGCCGACCTGGCCGAGCTGCCCAGCCAGTCGGTCACGCTGGGCGCCACCGGCAACGTCGTGGACCTCCCCGTGGTGGAGCCGGAGCCCGAGGACGCCCTCGGCGCCGGCCGGCTGGGCGAGGCCCCGGCCGAGGCGCCCCGCGTGCTCGGCCACACCGACGTCGAGCAGGCTCGGCTCCTGCTCGACGACAGCCTGGACGCCCTCCGGGTCGCCGAGGAGCGCCGCGGTGACCGGCTGGTCTACGAGGACACCGCCGCCGAGCCCCTCCTGGAGGTCCGCAACCTGTCCATCGCCTTCCCGGAGGCCCACGGTGACGTGGACATCGTCGACGACGTCTCCTTCAGCGTCCGTCCCGGGGAGACCATGGGCCTGGTCGGTGAGTCCGGCTGCGGCAAGTCGATCACCGCGATGTCGATCATGGGGCTGCTGCCGCCGACCGCGGACATCCGGGGCGAGGTCCGCTTCGCCGGGCAGGACGTGCTGTCCCTGGCCCCGCGCCAGCGCAACGCCCTGCGCGGCCACGACATGGCCATGGTCTACCAGGACGCCCTGTCCAGCCTGAACCCCTCGATGCTGGTCAGCTCCCAGCTGCAGCAGCTCATCCGCCGCGGCGGCAAGCGGACGGCCGCCGAGCTCATGGAGCTGGTCGGGCTGGACCCCAGGCGGACGCTGAAGTCCTACCCCCACGAGCTCTCCGGCGGGCAGCGCCAGCGGGTGCTGATCGCCATGGCGCTGACCCGCAACCCCCGCCTGCTCATCGCGGACGAGCCGACCACGGCGCTGGACGTGACGGTGCAGCAGCAGGTGGTCGACCTGCTCAACGAGCTGCGTCGCGAGCTGGGCTTCGCGATGGTCTTCGTCAGCCACGACCTCGCCCTGGTCGCCCAGCTCGCCCACCGCATCACCGTCATGTATGCCGGGCAGGTCGTCGAGCAGGGAACGACCAGTGAGGTGCTGGTCGACCCCCGTCACGAGTACACCCGCGGCCTGCTCGGGTCGGTGCTGTCGATCGAGTCCGGCGCCCAGCGGCTCCACCAGGTCCAGGGCACCGTCCCCTCGCCCCGGGACTTCGTGCGCGGCGACCGCTTCGCCCCGCGCTCGGCCTACCCCGGTGTCGGGATCGGCACCCGACCGGACCTGCGCACGGTGCCGGGGACCACCCACCACTATGCGTCCACCGACGAGCTGGAGGCGGCCAAGGCGGCCACCAAGGCGGCCACCGAGGCAGTCACCGAGGCAGAGGAGGTCCGCCCATGAGCACCCAGCAGGGCCGCGGCACGCGCGTGCCCGAGGTGTCGGACGTGCCGGTGATCGAGCTGCGCGACGTGCACGTGGTGCACCGGGCCCGCACCGGGAGTCTCTTCCGCCCCGACAAGGTCCACGCGGTCGCCGGGGTCGACTTCCGGGTCAGCCGCGGAGAGACCGTCGGCATCGTCGGCGAGTCCGGGTCCGGCAAGTCCACGCTGGCCCGGGTGATGGTCGGGCTGCAGCCGCCCACGCAGGGCGAGGTGCTCTTCCGGGGCACACCGCTGGGCCGGGGTTCCCGGGCCCGCCGCACCCTCGGGCGGGCGGTGTCCGTGGTCTTCCAGGACCCGGCGACCGCACTGAACCCGCGGATGGCGGTGCGGGAGCAGCTCCTGGACCCGCTGCGCGTCCACGGCATCGGCGACGACCGGTCCCGGCAGGCCCGCGTGCGGGACCTGATCCAGCTGGTCGGCCTCCCGCTGTCCGCGCTGGAGGTGCTGCCCCGGCAGATCTCCGGCGGCCAGCGTCAGCGGGTGGCCATCGCCCGGGCGCTCACCCTCGAGCCGGACGTCGTCGTGGCCGACGAGCCCACCTCCGCGCTGGACGTGTCGGTCCGCGCGCAGGTGCTCAACCTGCTGACCGACCTCAAGGACGAGCTCGGGCTCGGCCTGGTCTTCATCAGCCACGACATCAGCACCGTGCGCTACGTCTCCGACCGGGTCGCCGTGATGAACGGCGGCCGGGTCGTCGAGACCGGCCCCGCCGAGCAGGTGCTCGGCAACCCCTCCGACCCCTACACCCGCACCCTGCTCGCCGCGACGCCGTCGCTGCTCTGAGCCACCTCGAAAGGCACCCATCATGACCGACCGCCTCACGGGCGTCGTCCCGCCCGTGCTCACCCCCCTCACCGCCGACGGGGAGATCGACCTCGCCTCCCTCGAGCGCCTCGTGACGCGGATGCTCGAGGCGGGGGTCGACGGCCTGTTCGCCCTCGGCTCCAGCAGCGAGGCCGCCTACCTCGACGACCGGTCGCGCACCGCCGCCCTCGAGGCGGTCACCGGGATCGTCGCCGGTGAGGTGCCGGTCCTCGCGGGGGTGATCGAGATGCAGCTGAGCCGGGTCCTGACGCACGTGCGGATCGCTGAGCGGGTGGGGGCCGCCGGCGTCGTGGCGACGGCCCCGTTCTACTCCATCACCGGCCCCGACGAGACCGAGGCGCACTTCCGGGGGATCGCGGCCGCCACGGACCTGCCGGTCTGGGCCTACGACATCCCCGTCTGCACCCACCTCAAGCTCGGCGCCGACCTGCTGGTCCGGCTCGGCAGCGAGGGGGTGCTCACGGGCGTGAAGGACTCCTCGGGGGACGACGTGGGCTTCCGCCGCCTGGTGATGAAGAACCAGGAGGCGGGGGAGCCGCTGAGCCTGCTCACCGGCCACGAGGTAGTCGTCGACGGCGCCTACCTGGCCGGCGCCCACGGGTCCGTGCCGGGGCTCGGCAACGTCGACCCGGCGGGCTACGTCCGGATGGACCGGGCCGCCCGGGCCGGGGACTGGGCGGCGGTGCGGGAGGAGCAGGACCGGCTCGCCCGGCTCTTCGAGATCGTCTTCGTCCCCGCCGACCGGGTCGGCCCCACCGCCGGCATCGGCGCCTTCAAGACGGCGCTGCGCCACCTCGGCGTCATCGAGACCAACGTGATGTCGCCGCCGATGGCCGTGCTGGACGAGCTCCAGGCCCGGCGGATCGCCGAGATCTGTGACGCTGTCGGTCTGACCAGGGCCCCCGTCGCCAGTGCCTAGGGCGCTCGCCCTCGACATCGGCGGCAGCAAGCTCGCCGCCGCGGTGGTCGAGCTGCCCGGACCGGTCGTGACCCACGCCCGCTCCGTGCCGACCCCGGCCGCCCAGGGCGGTGCGGCGGTGCTCGCGGCCGCGTCCGACCTCGCCCGCCAGGTGCTGGCGTCGGCCGTCGGCGAGGGGGTCGCCGTGGAGGTGCTCGGCGTGTCCAGCGCCGGCACGGTCCACCCGGTCGAGGGGCGCATCACGCACGCCACGGACACCCTGCCCGGCTGGGCCGGCACGCCGCTGCGCGACCACCTCCAGCATGAGCTGGGGCTGCCGGTGACCGTCCTCAACGACGTCCACGCCCACGGCGTCGGGGAGGCCGTCCACGGCGTCGGCCGCGGGCACCGCCGTGTCCTCGCGGTCGCCGTCGGCACCGGCGTCGGGGGCGGGCTGGTCGTCGACGGCGAGCCCGTGGTCGGCGCCCGCGGCGTGGCCGGTCACGTCGGTCATCTGCCCGTCCCCGAGGCCGTCGGTATGCCGTGCACCTGCGGCCGGGAGGGGCACCTGGAGGGCTTCGCGTCCGGGTCCGGGCTGCGTGCGGTCTTCCGGACGCGGACCGGCCAGGACCTCACGGCGCGGCAGATCGCCGGGCTCGCCTCTGCGGACGACCCGGGCGGCCTACACGACGCTGCGCGGGCGCTGCTGGCCGAGGCCGGCCGCGCGACGGGCCGTGCCGTCGGCGCCCTGCTGAACGTGCTCGACCCCGACGTCGTCGTCGTGGGCGGCGGGCTGGCGCGGGCCCCCCGGCCCTGGCCGTCGTCGCTGGCCGAGGGGATCCGGCTGGAGGCGATGGACCCCGTCGCGGCCACCCCGGTGCTGGTCTCGGGCGCGGGTGCGGAGGCCGCGCTCTGGGGAGCGGCGCACGTCGCCCTCCGCCGCGCGACGCCGCCTCACGCGGCCCCTGCCGACAGTCTCGCCCCGCCCGACGCTTACGATCCCACCGTCCCACCCGTCCGGGCCGAGGAGGACCCCCGATGACCATCACGCTGGAGGCGTTGCTCGAGCGGACCGCCGGGCGGCTGATCGTCTCGTGCCAGGCCTACCCGGGGGAGCCGATGCGGTCGCCGGACACCATGGCCCGGGTCGCGGCGGCCGTGGTCCAGGGTGGTGCGGCCGCGGTGCGGCTCCAGGGGCTGGATGACGTCCGCGCCACGCACGGCACGGTCGACGTCCCGGTCATCGGGCTGTGGAAGGACGGCGACGAGGGCGTCTACATCACCCCCACCCTCCGCCACGCCCGGGCCGTGGCCGATGCCGGCGCGGACGTCGTCGCCGTGGACGCGACCCTGCGGCCGCGTGCGGACGGCAGCACCGTCGCCGACCTGGTTCGGCTGCTCCACGAGGAGTGCGGCGTGCTCGTCATGGCCGACTGCGACGACCTCGCCTCTGCCGTCGCCGCGGCCGAGGCGGGGGCCGACGTGGTCGGCACCACCCTGGCCGGCTACACCGCTGCGCGGCCGCGCACCGAGGGGCCGGACCTGGACCTCCTCCGGCAGGTCGCGGCCGAGCTGCCGGACCACCCCGTGATCGCCGAGGGACGCATCCACACGCACGCGCACGCACGGGCCGCGCTGGAGGCCGGGGCGCACGCCGTGTGCGTGGGCACCGCGATCACCCATCCGACCTCCCTGACACGATGGTTCGTGGAGGCGATGCGCTGATGGAGGTCGTGATCCTCGACGACGAGGAGCAGGTCGGTCGGGTGGGCGCCGACGCGGTGGCCCAGCACGTGGCCCGCAACGCGGGCGCGGTCCTCGGGCTGGCCACGGGGTCCAGCCCGCTGCGGGTCTACCGCGAGCTGGCCGCGCGGGTCGACCGCGGGGAGCTCAGCCTGGCCGGCTGCCAGGCCTTCCTGCTCGATGAGTACGTCGGCCTCCCGGTCGACCACCCCGAGTCCTACCGGTCGGTGATCCGGCGGGACTTCATCGACCACGTCGACCTCGACCCGGCCAACGTGCACGGCCCGGACGGCTGCGCCGCCGACCTGGCCACGGCGGGGGCGGACTACGAGCTGGCGATCGTCGCCGCCGGCGGGGTCGACGTGCAGCTGCTGGGGGTCGGCAGCGACGGACACATCGCCTTCAACGAGCCCGGGTCGTCCCTGGCCTCGCGCACCCGGCTCAAGACCCTCACCACCCAGACCCGCCGCGACAACGCCCGCTTCTTCGGCGGTGACGCCGACGCGGTCCCGCGGCACTGCCTGACCCAGGGCATCGGCACGATCCTGCAGGCCGGCCACCTGGTCCTCGTCGCGCTCGGCGTCGGCAAGGCCGAGGCGGTCCACCAGCTGGTGGAGGGACCGGTCAGCGCGCTCTGGCCGGCCTCGGCGTTGCAGCTGCACCCGCACGTCACGGTCCTGCTCGACCAGGCGGCGGCCGCCCGGCTCCAGCTCGGCGACTACTACCGGGAGGCCTACCTCACCAAGCCGGCCTGGCAGGGATTCTGAGGGCACGATCCCGCGGGGCCGGCGCCTGCCCAGTGCGCCGACTGTTGACCGTCGCTCGCGGGAACGCGTCAAGAGTCGGCATAGTCGGCGCATGGCGCCCGGCCGGTGCACGGGTTCTACCCACGATCCGCACGGCGGATGAGTAGTTTCCGGACACGTGCCGGTTTCGTTGGGGCTGATGCCGGCGGTTCGGGCCAGCCGTGTGCCCTGACGTCGGAACATCCCGGCTCTGGACGCCTACGCCGCCAGGAGCAGCGATCGGACGGGCTGCCTTTGGTGCGCTCAGCGGTGGGTCCGCTGAAGCAGTTGGCGAGTCGATGCAAAGCCGAGCCGTTCGTACATCGCCACCGCTGCTCGGCCGGAGTGGACAGTCACCCGTACAGCCCCGGCGTGTTCCGCGTGGCCAGCAGCTGCGTTGACAAGTGCTGAGTCGATGCCTCGACCGCGATGCTGCGGCTCGACGTAAACCGTCTGGATGTCCGCGCAGGCCCGGCACGTGGCGCCGGGGCGGGGAATCCGGGCGAGCAACGCGACCCAGGCCATCCCGACGATGTCCTGCTCGCCATGCTGCGCGATGAACCCGAAATGGGTGTCCTGATGGCCAGCCCACCAGGTGGTGAGGTCCGTCGCGAAGGCGGTGACCGACCCTGGATCGGGATCTTCGGCCAGGGTGTCCAACCAGAGCAGTCTGGCCAAGCCCTCGACGTCGGCGATGGTTGCCTGTCGGATCCGCACAGCGCGAGTCTCGCAGCAGGCCGGCGTCGTGCACGTGGGGCCACGCCGCCTGGCCCCGCGCAGCGTGTCTGCGCAACCTTCGCTACATCTCGACAACCGGTGCGCGGTAGGTTGTCACCCGTGGGGATTATCGAGACCCAGGGTCTCACCAAGCGCTACGGGCAGGTGACTGCCCTCGAGGGCCTGGACCTGGTGCTCGACGACGGCGTGACCGGCCTGGTCGGGGCCAACGGGGCCGGCAAGTCCACCCTCATCAAGATCCTGCTCGGCCTGCTCGGCGCCACCCAGGGGACGGCGCAGGTGTTCGGCCACGACATCCGCGCCGAGGGCGCCCAGATCCGGACGCTGGTGGGCTACATGCCCGAGCACGACTGCCTGCCCCCGGACGTGCGGGCCATCGACTTCGTGGTGCACATGGCCCGCATGTCGGGCCTGCCGCCGACCGCGGCGCGGGAGCGTGCGGCGGACGTGCTGCGGCACGTCGGCCTGGCCGAGGAGCGCTACCGGCTGATGGGTGGCTACTCCACGGGCATGAAGCAGCGCGCCAAGCTGGCCCAGGCCCTGGTCCACGACCCGCGGCTGGTCTTCCTGGACGAGCCGACCAACGGCCTGGACCCGGCCGCCCGGGACGACATGCTCGCGCTGGTCAGCAAGATCGGCCGCGAGTTCGGCATCTCGGTCCTGGTCACCTCCCACCTGCTCGGCGAGCTCGAGCGGGTGAGCGACCACGTGGTGGTCCTGGACGGCGGCCGGCTGCTGCGGTCCTCCGCCACGACCGAGTTCACCTCCGACACCGGGCTGCTGCTCGTGGAGGTGCTCGGCGACGGGGACGCGCAGACCGCGATGGGGGAGCGGCTCGCGGCCCACGGCATCCCGTGCCGGCCGCGCGGTCAGCTCATCGAGATCAACGCCCCCGGGCGGGCCGACCTGCACGACCTGATCCGCGACACCGCGGTCGAGGTCGGGGTGGGACTGGTGCGGCTCGCGGCCGACCACCGCCGCATCGAGGACGTCTTCCGGGAGGGGGCCGGTCATGGCGCAGCCCACTGAGGGACCCCGCTCCGGGGTCATCCACGACATCGGCTACCGGCCCTACACCGGGCCCCGGCTGGGCACCGGCGCGGCGGCCCGCTCGCTGTTCGTCACCGGGCTGCTCAACGCCTACGGCATCGGCCGCTCCGGCCGCGCCAAGGGCCTGCCGATGACCCTGCTGGCGATGATGCTCGTGCCCGCCGCGATCATGGTCGCGGTGATGGTCACCCTGGGGCTGACCGAGGGCTTCCTGGACTACGGCTCCTACCCGGTCACCCTGATGCTGGTCATCGTCATCTTCGTCGCGGCGCAGGCGCCCGTCCTGTTCTCGCGCGACCTGCGCTCCGGGGCGATCTCCCTCTATCTCGCGCGCCCCCTGCCGGCGACGTCCTACGCCCTGGTGCGCTGGGCCTCGCTCTTCGTGGCGATCCTCGTCTTCATCGGGTTGCCGGTCACCGTGCTGTATGTCGGGGCGCTCACCGCCGAGGCGGACGTCTCCGAGCACACCGGGGACTACCTGGCCGCGATGGTCGGCATCGTCTTGCTGTCCGCGGTCCTGGCCACACTGTCCGGCCTGGTCGCCGCGCACACCCGGCGCCGGGGCCTGGCGGTCGGCGTCACGATCATCGCGCTGCTGGTGAGCACCGGTGTCGTGTCCGCCGTGCAGGCGATCACCTCCCAGCAGGGCAACGAGACGGCCGGGCTGGTCGTCGGGCTCCTGTCGCCGTTCTCCCTGGTCGACGGCGTCCAGGCCGAGCTCCTGGGCGGGCAGAGCTCGTTCATGGTCCCGCCGGACACGACCGGCTGGGGGCTGCTCTACCTGGTGGTCTGCCTGGCGGTCGTCGCTGCGGGGTTGTGGCTGCTCGTCCGCTACTACCGGAAGCAGGCGGGCCGATGAGCGTCCTGGAGCTGGCCAACACCTCCCGCTGGTACGGCAACGTCGTCGCGGTCAACGACGTCTCGATGCGCATCGGTCCGGGTGTCACCGGCCTGCTGGGCCCCAACGGGGCCGGCAAGACCACGCTCATCGCGATGATGTCCGGGTTCCTGGCCCCCTCGGCGGGCACGGTGACCCTCGACGGCGACCCGGTGTGGGCCAACGTCTCGATCTACCGCTCGATCGGCCTGGTGCCGGAGCGGGAGGCCAGTTTCGGCTACCTGTCCGGGCGGCAGTTCGTCCGGGCCAACGCCGAGCTGCACAAGCTGTCCGCGCCCGGGGCGGCCACGGACCGCGCGCTCGACATCGTCGAGATGGCCGAACCCGCCGACCGGCTGATCAGCACCTACTCCAAGGGGATGCGCCAGCGCATCAAGCTGGCCGCCGCCCTCGTGCACGACCCGTCGGTGCTGCTGCTGGACGAGCCCTTCAACGGTGTCGACCCGCGCCAGCGGATGCACCTGATGGAGCTGCTGACCCGGATGGGGGGAGAAGGCCGCACCGTGCTGTTCAGCTCGCACATCCTGGAGGAGGTCGAGCAGATCGCCCGGCACATCGAGGTCGTCGTCTCGGGCCGGCACGCCGCGTCCGGCGACTTCGGGGCGATCCGGCGGCTGATGACCGACCGCCCCAATGTCTACTTAGTACGCAGCAGCGACGACCGCCGCCTGGCGACCGTCCTCATGGGGGCCGACAGCGTGTCCGGGGTCCAGCTCGAGCCACGGGGAGGCGTGCAGGTGCAGGTGACCGACTTCGGGGCGTTCGCGCTCGCCATACCGCGACTGGCCCAGGAGCACCGGATCAGCCTGCGCGAGGTCACCCCCACCGACGAGTCGCTGGAGTCGGTCTTCGCCTACCTGGTGTCCGCATGAACGCCACGATCTCGCGGCTGGCGCTCCAGTCCCTCTTCGGCCAGAAGCGGTGGTGGGTGCTCATCGCCCTGCCGCTGCTGCAGATCGGGCTGGCCGTGCTGGTGCGGGTGCTCAGCGGGGGAGAGACCGGCGGCGCCTTCGAGCCGGTGCTCGTCGTGTTCGGGCTCGGGCTGGTGCTCCCGCTCGTCGCCCTGCTGGTCACCACCGGCGTCCTGGGCCCGGAGATCGACGACGGCTCGATCGTCTACCTGCTCTCCAAGCCCATCTCGCGCTATGTCGTGGCCCTGAGCAAGCTGCTCGTCGCCGTGGTGGTCACGGTCGTCCTCGGCGCCGGGTCGCTCGTCGTCGCGGGACTGATCCTCGAACCCTCTGAACCCGGCCAGGCGCTCGCGGTGGGGATCGGCGCGGCCGTGGCGGGCACGGCATACTGCGCGGCCTTCGTCATGCTCTCGGCGATCAGCCGCCACGGGATGGTGGTCGGGCTGATCTACGTCCTGGTCTTCGAGGGGCTGCTCGCCTCGTGGCTCGCCGGGCTGCGCTACCTGAGCGTATCCGCCTTCGGTCGCAGGATCGCCGGTTCGCTGGACAGCGCGCTCGAGCCGATCGCCGGCAACCTGCCGCTCGGCTACGCGTGGATCGCGAGCCTCGTCGTGCTCGCTGCCGGCTGCTACGTCGCGGGGCGCCGGCTGTCCCGGTTCCAGCTCCGCGGCGACGAGTAACCCCCCAAAAGTTCAGGGGTTTTGCTGCTCGATCCCGTCTTCTCTCAGGGGTTTTGCTGCCCCATCCCGTCTTTTTGCAGGGGTTTCGCTGACCCCGGCCACCCGCCGAGCGCGAGGCGGTGACCGGGATCAGCAGCTCTGTGGGTCGCTCACCGTGCGGTGTAGCCACCGTCCACGACGAACTCGGCCCCGGTGACGAAGCCGGCCTCGTCGCTGGCGAGGAAGACGATCAGCGCCGCCACCTCCTCCGGCGTGCCCAGCCGGCCCATCGGGGTGGCACCGGCCAGCATCGCGCGGTCGGTCTCACCCAGGATGGGGGTCTCGATGAACCCGGGGTGCACCGAGTTGACCCGCACGCCCTCGGTCGCCCAACCCAGCGCGGCGCTCTTGGACAGCAGCCGCACGGCGCCCTTGGCCGAGTGGTAGGCCGGGCCGGTGCCGAAGCCGCCGACGATGCCGAACATCGAGGAGACGTTGACCACCGAGCCGTGCCCGGAGGCCTTCAGCGCCTCCGCCGCGGCCCGCATGCCCAGGAAGACGCTGGTCTGGGTGACCGCCACGACCTTGTCCCAGGTCTGCGTGCTGGTGACCTCGATCGGCTCGTCGTCACCGATGCCCGCGTTGTTGACCAGGATGTCGAGGCGCCCGTGGTCGGCGATGGTCTGCTCGACCACCGAGGTCCAGTTGGCCTCGTCGGCCACGTCGAGGTGGGCGTATGTCGCGCGCCCGCCGGCGGCGGTCACCTCCTGGGCGACCTCGGTCCCCAGCTCGTCCTGGACGTCGGCGACCACGACGGCGCAGCCCTCGCGGGCCAACTGCAGCACGGTGGCCTTCCCGATGCCGCTGGAACCACCCGTCACGATCGCGACCCTGCCGTCAAAGCGTGCCATGTCTACCTCCCGTCGTGTCCCCGGACGGAGATGTCCGGGACTGCCCGGACAAGACGGCCCGGGCACTCCCATTATCTACTACAAAGCGTAGGAGAAGCCAGTTCTGGACGTATGCCGTTGCTCACGTGAGGGGGACAGGCTCGTGTCAGGCAGTGGCGGGCCTGGGGCTCTGTGGGTGCCCGCGCAGGGAGACCAGGAGCAGGTGCAATACCCCTGCGATAAGGCGTGGAGGACCGACGAAACCACTACGAAAATGTGTGGAGGGTGTGCGAAACCCCTACATTTTTTGTGGGGTCAGCGCAGGAGCTCCTGGATGCGGCCGACGCCCTCGGCGAGGTCGTTGTCGCCCAGGGCGTACGAGAGCCGCAGGTAGCCCGAGGGGCCGAACGCCTCGCCGGGCACGACCGCCACCTCCACCTCGTCGAGGATCAGCTCGGCGAGCTCGGCGGAGGTCTGCGGGGTGCGGCCGCGGATGGTGCGGCCGAGCACGCCGGCGACGCTCGGGTAGGCGTAGAACGCGCCCTGCGGGGTCGGGCAGGTCACGCCCTCGATCTCGTTGAGCATCGCGACGATCGTCTGCCGGCGCCGGTCGAAGGCGGTGCGCATCTCGTCGACGGCCTCCAGCGACCCCTGCAGCGCGGCGATCGCGGCCCGTTGCGAGACGTTGGCGACGTTGGAGGTCGCGTGCGACTGCAGGTTGGTGGCGGCCTTGACCACGTCCTTCGGGCCGATCATCCAGCCCACGCGCCACCCGGTCATGGCGTAGGTCTTGGCGACGCCGTTGAGCACGACGCAGGTGTCGGCCAGCTCCGGCACGACCACCGGCATCGACGGGGCAGCGGCACCGTCGTAGAGCAGGTGTTCGTAGATCTCGTCCGTCACCACCCAGACACCGTGCTCGAGCGCCCACCGGCCGATCGCCTCGACCTGCTCCGGGGAGTACACGGCGCCCGTCGGGTTGGAGGGCGAGCAGAACAGGAGCACCTTCGTGCGGTCGGTGCGGGCCGCCTCAAGCTGGTCCACCGACACGAGGTAACCCTGGTCGGCGCCGGCGAAGACGTCGACCGGGACGCCGCCGGCCAGGCGGATCGCCTCCGGATAGGTCGTCCAGTACGGCGTCGGCAGCAGCACCTCGTCGCCCGGGTCGAGCAGGGTCGCGAAGGTGTTGTACACCGCCTGCTTGCCGCCGTTGGTGACCAGCACGTTGGCCGGCTCCACGGCATACTGGCTGTCCCGCTGGGTCTTGGCGACGATCGCCGCCTTCAGGTCGGGCAGGCCGCCGGCGGGGGAGTAGCGGTGGTTCACCGGGTCCTGGGCTGCGGCCACCGCGGCGGCGACGATGTAGTCGGGCGTGGGGAAGTCCGGTTCCCCGGCGCCGAACCCGATCACCGGGCGGCCCTGGGCCTTGAGCGCCTTGGCCTTGGCGTCGACGGCCAGGGTGGCGGACTCGGCGATGGAGCCGATGCGGGCGGAGATGCGGGAGGTGTGGGTGCGCTCGGTCACCGTGCCATTCAACCACCCGCGGCGGCAGCGCCAGTCCGGTAGTCGGGCTCCGTCGAGCGGTCGTCCGTCGGCTGGTTAGCACCGGCCGGTCTGATCGCGTAGACTTGCCCCTCGGATGTTGACGCATCCCATGCTGGAGCCTGCCCACCGGGCCCCGGCGCCATCTAGGGCACTAGCTCAATTGGTAGAGCACTGGTCTCCAAAACCAGCGGTTGGGGGTTCGAGTCCCTCGTGCCCTGCGCGACGCGACCATGCAGGTCGTCCGACGATGAAGTGTGAGAAAGGTAGTCCGTGTCTGAGACAAGCGCCCGCGGCACCCAGGGTGTCGACCGCGGCCACGCGCCGGCCGGAGCACCGCCCCGTCCCAGCACCTACGTGGCCCAGGTCATGGCCGAACTGCGCAAGGTGCACCGGCCGACCCAGCGTGAGCTGATCGTCTACACGATCGTCGTGCTGGTGTTCGTGCTGATCGTGATGGGCTACGTCATCGGTCTGGACCAGATCTTCACCCGCGCCGTCGAGTTCGTCTTCGGCGGCTGACCAGCCCCATCCGCGTGGTCGCAGCAGACCGCCACCGGCCGCGCGCGGCCACCCGCCCGACAGTAGTGAGGAAGTAGTCATGTCCGAACAGTGGACGAACGCCGACGAGGCGCCCGAGGTTGACGCGGCTGACGCGACCCTCGACGCCGACGGTGCCGCCGAGGAGTATGCCGAGGCGCCGGTTGCGCAGGACGCCGTCACCGAGGCGCCGGCCGAGTCCGAGGACGCGGCCGCCGAGGATGCGGCCGCCGAGGGTGAGGCCGCCGAGGACGAGGGCGCGGAGGACGAGCCCGCCGTGGACCCGATGGAGGAGTTCCGCTCCACCCTGGCCTCCCAGTTCGGCGACTGGTACGTCATCCACTCCTACGCCGGCTACGAGAACCGGGTGAAGGTCAACCTCGAGACCCGCGCCACGAGCCTCAACATGGAGGACTACATCTTCCAGGTCGAGGTGCCGATGGAGGAGGTTACCGAGATCAAGTCCGGCGTGCGCAAGCAGGTCCGCCGGGTGCGGATGCCCGGCTACGTCCTGGTCCGGATGGACCTGACCGACGAGTCGTGGGGCGCGGTCCGGCACACCCCGGGGGTCACCGGCTTCGTCGGCAACGCCCACCAGCCGGTGCCGTTGAGCATCGACGAGGTCATCACCATGCTGGCCCCCGTCTTCGACACCCCGGAGTCCGGTGACGCCGCGGGCGAGGGCGCCGCCAAGGGCGCGGCCACGCCGGCCGCCCGCACCTCCCCGGCCGAGGTCGACTTCGAGATCGGCGAGTCGGTCACCGTCATGGAGGGCCCCTTCGAGACCCTGCCCGCCACGATCTCGGAGATCATCCCCGAGAGCCAGAAGCTCAAGGTGCTCGTCTCCATCTTCGGCCGGGAGACCCCGGTCGAGCTCTCGTTCAACCAGGTCGCCAAGATCTGATCGCTCGGGACACTGCAACCGGGTCATCGCCCCTAGGCGTGGGCCCACAACCCAGAAGGAACAGCTATGCCCCCCAAGAAGAAGGTCTCCGGCTTCATCAAGCTGCAGATCCAGGCCGGTGCGGCCACCCCGGCTCCGCCGGTCGGCCCCGCGCTCGGTCAGCACGGCGTCAACATCATGGAGTTCGTCAAGGCCTACAACGCCGCGACGGAGTCCCAGCGTGGCAACGTCATCCCGGTCGAGATCACGGTCTACGAGGACCGCTCGTTCACGTTCATCACCAAGACCCCGCCGGCCGCCGAGCTGATCAAGAAGGCCGCGGGCGTCGCCAAGGGCTCCGGTGAGCCGCACAAGACCAAGGTCGCCAAGCTGACCCAGGCCCAGGTGCGCGAGATCGCCGAGACCAAGATGGCCGACCTGAACGCCAACGACATCGACCAGGCCGCCAAGATCATCGCCGGCACCGCCCGGTCGATGGGCATCACCGTCGAGGCCTGAGCCCCGACCACCGAGGCCGGCCCCGACCCGTCGGGGACCGGACCTCACCGCCGGAGGTGACCCTCCGGCATACTCCCGAGGGCCTCGCCCTCACGTGGCAGGACCCGCGCTGGTCCGCAGACCACAACTCCACCCCTTTCCAAGGAGCAGACATGAAGCGCAGCAAGGCCTACACCGCCGCCGCCGAGAAGATCGAGGACGGCAAGTTCTACACCCCCGTCGAGGCCATCACCCTGGCCAAGGAGACCTCGACCACCAAGTACGACGCGACCGTCGAGGTCGCCCTGCGGCTCGGCGTCGACCCCCGCAAGGCCGACCAGCTGGTCCGCGGCACGGTCAACCTGCCCAACGGCACGGGCAAGACCGCCCGCGTCCTGGTCTTCGCCAACGGCGACAAGGCCGAGGCCGCCCGTGAGGCCGGCGCCGACCACGTCGGGTCCGACGACCTGCTCGAGAAGGTCGCCGGTGGCTGGCTCGACTTCGACGCCGTCGTCGCCACCCCGGACCTGATGGGCAAGGTCGGTCGTCTGGGCAAGGTGCTGGGCCCCCGCGGCCTGATGCCGAACCCGAAGACCGGCACCGTCACGATGGACACCGCCAAGGCCGTCAGCGACATCAAGGGTGGCAAGATCGAGTTCCGCGTCGACAAGCACGCCAACCTGCACTTCATCATCGGCAAGACCTCGTTCGACGCCGACAAGCTGGTGCAGAACTACAGCGCCGCCATCGACGAGGTGCTGCGGCTGAAGCCGGCCTCCTCCAAGGGCCGCTACGTGACCAAGGCGACCGTGAGCACCACGATGGGCCCGGGCATCCCGGTCGACCCGTCGCGCGTCTCCAGCACGGTGGCCTCCGCCGAGTGACCTGACTCGTAGGCCGAGGGGCCCGGTGAGCGATCCGCTCACCGGGCCTTTCGCTGTCCCGGGCCCCCCGGCGGCACCCACCCCCTCCCGGCCATGCGACCAGATGGGCGCCATGCGACGTCCAGGCACGCACCTGGCGCCCATCCGGTCGCACGGCCCAGATGACCCGTTGCCTGAAGGGGTGGACGCGCCGAAATTACGGCAGACCAGCGCTATTATGCATGCATGGCGACGGTGCAGATCCGCAACCTGGACGACGAGGCCTACGCGGTGCTCCGGCGGCGGGCCGCTGCCTCAGGGCGGTCGTTGCAGGAGTACCTGCGGATCACCCTCGAGCAGCAGGCCGCCGAGCCCGAGGTTGCCGAGGTCCTGGAGCGCGCCAGAGCAGACCTGTCCTGGGCGACCGGGCCGACGATGGAGGACATCGTGGAGGTCCAGCGCGCCGGACGAGCACGGTGATCGTCCTGGACAACTCGGTCCTGGTGGCGGTCGTGGTGTCGCCTGACCAGGTGAGCGCGCCGATCCGTCGGCGGCTGCGCGCAGAGCGGCTGGTGGCGCCGGAGCTGATCGACATCGAGTTCGCGAACGCGCTGCGCGGTCTGGTGCGCGGCGGCAAGCTGGAGGAGAGCCAGGCTGACCGCGCGCTCGGCGCGATCGAGATCTTCCCGCTGCGGCGGGTCCCGCACCGACCTCTGCTGCGCCGGATCTGGGAGCTCCGGGACAACGTGACCGCCTACGACGCGGCCTACGTCGCGCTCGCCGAGGCGCTCGACGTGCCGCTGCTCACCGGTGACCACCGGCTGCGGACGGCCGCCGGGGTGCGCTGCCCCGTCGAGGTGCTGGGCTGACCGACCTTCCGACAGGATGGGTGCATGACGACGGTGGATCCGAACGAGGCGGACCGGGTGCGGGACGCGGTCCGGCAGTATGACGAGCGCCAGCCCGCCCTGGTCCGCGCCACGCAGGGTTTCGTGGCCCTCATCACCTCGGCGCTCGACGACGCTGGCATCAACTACCTGACCGTCACGGGGCGCACCAAGACGGTGGAGAGCTTCGCGGGCAAGGCGGCCCGCCGCGTCGACGGGAAGCTGCTCTACCCCGACCCCCTCGAGCAGATCACCGACCAGATCGGGCTGCGGGTGATCACCTACGTCCGCGACGACGTGGCAGCGGTGGCGCGGTTGCTCGCCGGTGAGCTCACCGTCCTTGAGGACCGTGACATGGGGCAGGAGACCGCCGAGCAGGGGCGCTGGGGCTACTCGAGCCGGCACCTGGTGGTGGCCGTGGACGCCAGCCGGACGCTGCGGCCCGAGCAGGAGGCGCTGCGCACCTACACCGCGTCCGTGCAGATCCGCACCGTGCTGCAGCACGCGTGGGCAGAGTTCGAGCACGACATCCGTTACAAGGGGACCATCCCCGAGGCCTTCGCGCCGGACCTGAACCGCCGGTTCACGCTGGCCGCGGGCCTGCTGGAGCTCGCCGACCAGGAGTTCTCGACGATCCGGGACCGACTCCAGGAGGCGCTGCCCGAGCAGCCGGCGGAGGCGGCCGACGAGGACGACCCCCGGCTGAGCGCCCAGGAGCTGGCCAAGTTCCTGGCGGGCACCTATCCCGATGCCGGCTGGTCCCGCACCGAGCACTACACGTGGATCTCCGGGCTGCTGCTCGAGCTGGGCATCACCTCCCTCGAGGAGCTGGCGCACGTGCTGGGAGGCCTCGACAGCGAGGCCACCAACGCCCGCATGGGCTACCGCTACCCGCCGGCGGCGGTGCGGCGGCTCGACGATGCGCTGCTGGCGGTCTACGGCCAGGAGTACGTGGGGCTGCACGGCAACAGCCACCGGGTCCAGCAGCTCGAGGAGCGCCTCGCCAAGCTGCGGTGAGGGCGCAACACGGGTGCCCGGTGGGACTGAGAGCGCAACGCCGTGCGCCCGGTGCCCTCTGTGAGCGCAACGCGGTGCGCCCGGTCGGGTGTGGGAGCGCAACACGGTGCGCTCGGTCGAGGGTGGGGGAGCGCCTAGCCGAGGAGCTCGCGGAGGTACTGCGGCAGCATCGCCCACCACGTGGGCCACTCGTGCTCGAAGTCCGGGCCCCAGTCGTCGACGCGGTTGGGCACGCCCTTGTCGCCCAGCACCTTGGCCATCTGCCAGGACTCGTCGATGTTCTCCCACGCGCCGGTGCCCGACGCGAGGATCACGAACCGCTGCCGGAGCAGGTCCAGGGAGGGGCCCTCCAGACCGGGCAGGAAGCGGCGCGGCGTGGAGAAGTAGAGGTCGTCGGTGACGCCGCCGACGAAGCGCTCCACGTCATACGTCCCGGACATGCCGATCGCGGCGCCGAACAGCTGCGGGAACCGGCAGAGCAGGGCCACCGAGTTGAACGCACCGATGGACGCACCGGCGACGATGGCGGGTCGCTCCCCGCTGTCGACGTGCATCGCGGGCACGATCTCGTGGGCCACCGCCCAGTGGAACTGGTTGAGCAGCCAGGTGCGGTACTCGACGGTGCCCGTCGACCGGGTCATCGCCCGCCCGGCGACGCTGTCGCAGGAGTAGACGGTGATCGCTCCGCCCTCGATCAGGTCGCCCAGCTTGGTGATCAGGTGGTGCCGCTCGACCTCCTCGGCGTCCCCGCCCGCCGTGGGCAGCACCAGCACCGGCACCCCGGAGCGCCCCCACCGGACCAGCGTGAACTCTTGCTCCATGCGCGGGGACACCCACCGCTCGACGGCTTTCATGTCCTATGGCTACTGCACCAGAGGCATCCGCGCCACTGCGCCACACCGGTGCCTGCCCTAGGTTGGTGGCCGACGGAAGGAGTGCGATGCGCGCGCAGATTGATCATGTCATCCTCGCCGGCCCGGATCTGACCGAGCTGGAGCAGTATGCCGAGGCGCACCTCGGCGTCCGGGCGCGGCCGGGAGGGTCGCACCCGGGGATGGGGACCCGCAACTCCCTCATCGGCCTGGGTGGCCAGTGCTACCTGGAGCTGATCGCCCCGGACCCCGACCAGCCCGCTCCGGCGGCAGGCCGGCCGTTCGGGGTCGACGGGCTGACGGGCCCCACGGTGACCGGGTGGGCGCTCCGGGTCCAGGGGATCGCCGACTGGGTGGCCGCGGCGCGGGAGCGGGGCACCGACCCGGGCGACCCGCGACCCATGAGCCGGACCAGGCCCGACGGCACCGAGCTGGCGTGGCAGCTGACCCCGCCCGACACCGCGCTGGACGGTGCGGTCCCGTTCCTCATCGACTGGGGCGACTCGCCGCACCCGAGCGAGGGGCTCGAGGTGGTCAAGCTGGTGAGCTTCCGGGCGCGCCACCCGGAGGCGGCGAGCCTGAGCAGCGCTCTCGAGGCACTGCAGGCGCCCCGCGGGCCGATCCAGGTGCGCGTGGGCGAACCCCCGCGACTGTCCGTGGTGATCGCCACCCCGGACGAGGAGGTCACGCTGAGCTGAGGCCGAGGTCACCGCGGCGGGGAGGCCCGCCGGGAAATCACCTGCGCCGCCCTGCTGCCCTCCCTAGGCTGGTGCGGGTGTTGCGGCTGGCATCCTGGGTCCTCGTCGCGCTGGCGAGCCTCCTCCTGGCATCGTGCGCGGTGGAGGAGCCAGCGGCACCTGCCCCGACCACCGCTGCGCACGCCCCGACCACCTCCGCGTCGCAGCTGCAGGGGCTGACCGCGAGCGTCTACCAGTCCCGCATGGACGTCGCGGCCGGCCAGGTCGAGGCGCAGCTCACGAACGGCTCCGGCATCGGGTTCACGGTCCGCCGTCTGAGCCTGGAGTCGACGGGCTTCCGGTCCCCGATGACTTCCGGGCTGAGCGGCATCATGATCGGTCCGGGTCGCGTCGTCGACCTCCCGGTCCCGCTGGGCGGGGCCGTGTGCGCCGGGGACTCCCTCGCGTACGAGGTGCACCTCGACTACGAGCTGGACGACGGTCGGACCGGCACGGTCGTGGTGCCGGCCTCCGACCAGGGTGGTCGGATGGCTGACCTCCATGCCGCGCAGTGCCTCGCCTCCGAGGCGGACACGGTCGCCACGCTCACTCTCACCGGACCGCCCGAGGAGCGTGAGCTCGCCGGAACGCTCGTCGCCGACCTCACCGTCGCGGTCGCGCCCGCGGGCGGGACGGGCGAGCTGGAGCTCGTCCGGGTCCGCAACACCACGCTCCTGCAGTTCGTGGACCCCGACACGGGGGAGCGGCAGCCGGACGGACACCCGGTCGCGGTGACGGTCGCGGGCGGCGACAACCCCTCGACGATCGTCCTCACCGTGGTGCCGGCGTGCTGCGACGCCCACGCGATCGCCGACGACAAGCAGGGCACCAGGTTCCGCGTCGACGTCCGGCTCGACGGCCGCGAGGGGACGGTGACCGTCGCGGCGCCCGAGGTCACCACTGCGCTCTACGGCTTCGTGCAGCGCGCGTGTGCCGGATAGCTGAGCCGGCTCGCGGCAAGCAGCGGCCCGGTGCTCTCGGCTCCGGCGGCGGATTTGTCCCGGTGCACCCGGGGCCGGTACAGTTGGCCCATACCCAATGACCGCCGGTTGTCGGCGTGCCCGCGAGGGCGCCCCGACCGAAGGTTCCGCACGATGCGGGCGACCTGCGCAGGTGAACTGAGCTGGACGACATACAGCGTATGTCGTTGTTTGAGCCCCGTGCGCCTGCGCCGGGGCTCTTGTCGTGAGTGGCCTGGAGGGTGCCGGCACCACGATGAAGGAGGCCCCATGGCGACTGCTGCGAAGGCTGCTGCCATTGCCGAGTTGACGGAGCACTTCCGCAACTCGGGTGCGGCCGTGCTCACCGAGTACCGCGGCTTGACCGTGGCTCAGCTCACCGAGCTGCGCAACTCGATCCGCGAGCACGCGACCTATGCCGTGGTGAAGAACACGCTCACCAAGCTTGCTGCCACCGAGGCCGGAGTCACCGACCTCGAGGAGCACCTGCAGGGCCCCACTGCGATCGCCTTCGTCACCGGTGACCCGGTCGAGGCCGCCAAGGGCCTGCGTGACTTCGCCAAGGCCAACCCTGCCCTGGTGATCAAGGCGGGTGTCCTCGACGGCAAGCCGTTGAGCCCCGAGGAGATCACCAAGCTCGCCGACCTGGAGTCGCGCGAGGTCCTGCTGGCCAAGCTGGCCGGGGCGATGAACGCCTCGCTCACCAACGCCGTCTACCTGTTCGCCGCGCCGCTGTCCCAGACCGCGCGCGTCGTCGAGGCGCTGCGCGCCAAGGTGGAGCAGGAGGGTCCCCAGACGGGCGCCACGGCGGAAGCCGACGCCCCGGCCGAGACCGCGGAGGCCGAGCCGGCCGCTGCGGAGGAGGCCCCGGTCGAGAGCGCGGAGGCCCCGGCCGCCGCGGAGGAGACCACCACCGACGTCGCCGAGGGTGGCGACGACAGCTGAGACCGGCCTCCGGGCTGATCGACGCAATCACTACACACCGCCACTCACGGCACCACTAGGAAGGAACGCCACCATGGCGAAGCTGAGCACCGAGGAGCTCCTGGAGAGCTTCAAGGAGATGACCCTGATCGAGCTCTCCGAGTTCGTGAAGCAGTTCGAGGAGACCTTCAACGTCACCGCTGCGGCCCCCGTTGCCGTTGCCGGTGCCGCCCCGGCCGCCGGTGGCGGCGGCGACGCCGCTGCCGCCGAGGAGCAGAGCGAGTTCGACGTCGTTCTCGAGGCTGCTGGCGACAAGAAGATCCAGGTCATCAAGGAGGTCCGTGCGCTGACCTCCCTGGGTCTGAAGGAGGCCAAGGACCTCGTCGACGGGGCCCCCAAGCCGGTCCTGGAGAAGGTTGACAAGGACGCCGCCGAGAAGGCCAAGGAGGCCCTCGAGGGCGCTGGCGCCACCGTCACCCTCAAGTGACACCCGCCGGGTCCCTGACCCGGTGACTGCCTGACGGAACGGGCGGGACGACCACTGGTCGGCCCGCCCGTTCTGCTGTCTGTCGACCGGGCGCGTGGGGTGGTGTTGTGAGGGGTGACCGGGCGCGTGGGGTGGTGCTCCGTAGAAAAGGTCATGCGGATTTGGTCGCATACGCCATGTTTTGCGTGACCAAAAGTGCCGGTCGATCGGGCGCCGCCCAGTCCGTTGCCGCAGGCGCGGTGCCGCGAGCTCGCCGAGTGTCGTGGAAGGACGATCTCGCGCACTGTGCGTTCGGTGGGGTGTGGGGGCGACGCGCCGTGCGCTCTGTGGGGTGTGGGGGCGACGCGCCGCGCGCCCGGTGGGGTGTGGGGGCGACGCGCCATGCGCTCGGTGGGGTCTGGGGCGACGCCCCGCGCGCTCGGTCGGGGGTGGAACGGGTGGGGGAAAGGGGCCAATTTGGCTGGACACGCCGGGGGTGGGCTTGACGGATCGGCCTCTGCGGGGGCATTCTCTTTGGCGATCGTCACGCACCGGCGTGGCCACCGCGAGGGGGCGGTTGGCCCGAGCCGGCCTTTCGTGTATGCTATCTCTTTGCGCTGCCCTGTCCCGTGCCGCACCCACCAACCGAGGCTCCAGAACCGCACTGTCGCGTCTGGTCCAACGTCCGTGTGGTCGTGGGTCTGTGCAGCTGACCCGCTGATCATGTAAGGCCTGTGGAAGGACCCATCCTTGGCTGCCTCGCGCACTGCGAAGACGACTGTGTCCACCGCTCGGACGGCATCTGGCCGGCTGAGCTTCGCCAAGATCCGGGAGCCGCTGGAGGTCCCAGATCTGTTGGCACTTCAGACGGAGAGTTTCGACTGGTTGCTCGGAAACGAGGACTGGCAGGCTCGCGTCGCCGGCACGGACGACGTGCCGGACCGTTCCGGCCTCGAGGAGATCTTCGAGGAGATCTCGCCCATCGAGGACTTCTCCGGTTCCATGTCCCTGTCGTTCCGGGACCACCGCTTCGAGGAGCAGAAGTACTCCATCGAGGAGTGCAAGGAGCGGGATATGACCTATTCCGCCCCGCTGTTCGTCACCGCGGAGTTCATCAACAACACCACCGGTGAGATCAAGAGCCAGACGGTCTTCATGGGTGACTTCCCCCTGATGACCGACCGGGGCACGTTCATCATCAACGGCACCGAGCGTGTCGTCGTGTCCCAGCTGGTCCGCAGCCCCGGTGTCTACTTCGAGCGCTCGCTCGACAAGACCGCCGACAAGGACATCTACTCCACCAAGATCATCCCGAGCCGGGGTGCCTGGCTGGAGTTCGAGATCGACAAGCGCGACATGGTCGGCGTCCGCGTCGACCGCAAGCGCAAGCAGTCGGTCACGGTGCTGCTCAAGGCCCTGGGCTGGACCGACGCGCAGATCCGCGAGGAGTTCGGCGCCTACGAGTCCATGATCGCCACCCTGGACAAGGACCACACGGTCGACCAGGACGACGCGCTGCTGGACATCTACCGCAAGCTGCGCCCGGGCGAGCCGCCGACCAAGGAGGCCGCCCAGACGCTGCTGGACAACCTCTACTTCAACCCCAAGCGCTACGACCTGGCCAAGGTCGGTCGCTACAAGATCAACAAGAAGCTGGGCGTCGAGGCGCCGCTCAGCGAGTCCGTTCTGGGCATCGACGACATCGTCGCCACGATCAAGTACCTCGTCGCGCTGCACGCCGGCGAGGAGACGATCTCGGTCACCCGCAACGGCCAGACCGAGGAGCTGCGCGTCGAGGTCGACGACATCGACCACTTCGGCAACCGGCGTCTCCGCTCGGTCGGCGAGCTGATCCAGAACCAGGTCCGCACCGGTCTTTCCCGCATGGAGCGGGTCGTCCGCGAGCGGATGACCACCCAGGACGTCGAGGCCATCACGCCGCAGACCCTGATCAACATCCGGCCGGTCGTCGCCTCCATCAAGGAGTTCTTCGGCACCAGCCAGCTGAGCCAGTTCATGGACCAGAACAACCCGCTCTCGGGGCTGACCCACAAGCGCCGCCTGTCGGCGCTGGGCCCCGGCGGTCTGTCCCGGGACCGGGCCGGCATGGAGGTCCGTGACGTCCACCCGTCGCACTACGGCCGGATGTGCCCGATCGAGACGCCTGAGGGTCCGAACATCGGCCTGATCGGCTCGCTGGCCTCCTACGGCCGGATCAACCCGTTCGGCTTCGTGGAGACCCCCTACCGCAAGGTCGTCAACGGCAAGGTCACCGACGACATCGACTACCTGTCCGCCGACGAGGAGGACCAGTTCGTCATCGCGCAGGCCAACGCCGCGCTGAACGAGGACGGGACCTTCGCCGAGGAGCGCGTCCTGGTGCGCGCCAAGGGCGGTGGCGGCGAGGCCGTCGACGTCCCGGCGAGTGATGTCGACTACATGGACGTGTCCGCGCGCCAGATGGTCTCCGCGGCAACGGCGATGATCCCGTTCCTGGAGCACGACGACGCCAACCGTGCGCTCATGGGCGCCAACATGCAGCGTCAGGCCGTGCCGCTGGTCCAGGCCGAGGCGCCGCTCGTCGGCACCGGTATGGAGCACCGCGCGGCGCTCGACTCCGGTGACGTGGTGCGGGCCACCCAGGCCGGTGTGGTCCAGGAGGTCTCGGCCGACCTGGTCTCCGTCGCCCACGACGACGGCACGTACCACGCCTACAAGGTCGCCAAGTTCACCCGCTCCAACCAGGGCAACTGCTACAACCAGGTGGTCCGGGTCAACGAGGGCGACCGGGTCGAGGCCGGAGACCTGCTGGCCGACGGTCCCGCGACCGACGGCGGCGAGATGGCGCTCGGGCGCAACCTGCTCGTGGCGTTCATGCCGTGGGAGGGCCACAACTACGAGGACGCCATCATCCTGTCCCAGCGTCTGGTGCAGGACGACGTCCTCTCCTCGATCCACATCGAGGAGCACGAGATCGACGCCCGCGACACCAAGCTGGGCCCGGAGGAGATCACCCGGGACATCCCGAACGTCTCCGACGAGGTCCTGGCCGACCTGGACGAGCGCGGCATCATCCGCATCGGTGCCGAGGTCCGCGACGGCGACCTGCTCGTCGGCAAGGTCACGCCTAAGGG
>JAAYYA010000204.1 GCA_012515595.1 Actinomycetales bacterium | reverse complement strand
TCCCCGACCTGCTGGCGGCGCTGGGCGAGATCGCGCTCGAGGACGGCCCGGACCGGGCCTGGGCGGTGCTTGACTCATCCTGGGAGCGGCCGGATCTTGAGGTCGCCCACAGTCATGAGCTGATCGTCGTCTGCGCGAGGGTCATGGGGGCTCTGCGGCGCGCCGGTCGCCCGCCACCGGCCGAGGCGGAGGACCGCCTGCGGGCCAGGGGCCAGGATCTCATCGTCACGCCAACCGCCGACCGGTGGTGGGCACTGGTCGACGCCGAACTGTCCGGCCCCGAAGGTGACGGGTCCGACATACTGGCCTGGCAGGCAGCGGTCGCCGCACTGTCCCTGGGCAGCGTCTCGGCCCATCTCATCCCCTACGCGCGCTGCCGGCTGGCCGAGCTCGAGCTGGCCGCCGGGGACCGCGCCGGCGCGATGGCGTCCCTGACCGCCGCGATGGGCGAGGCCGAGGCGCTGGGAGCTGGCCTGATCACCGGGTGGTGCCGCGACCTGGCGGCGCGCGCCGGGGCACCCCTGGGTGCCCCATCCGAGGGCAGTATGCCGTCACTCACCGAGCGCGAGGAGCAGGTCCTGCGGCTGGTGGGCGAGGGTCTGAGCAACCGGGAGATCGGCGAGCGGTTGTTCATCAGCCCCAAGACGGCCAGCGTGCACGTGTCGGCGATCCTGCGGAAGCTGGAGGTCACGTCGCGGACCGAGGCCGCCGTCGCGGCCGAGCGGCTCGCGCCGCGAGTCTGAGGCGATCCGCCTGCCGGAGACCGCCTGACCGATGAGTTGGGCCGCGACGGTGGGTCACCACTGGCACGACACCCGTCCGGGGTGTCCGTGACCCAAGGAGTGATCCGCTTGACCACGCTCGGGAGCATCATGCTCGGAACCACCGACCCGGACCGGCTGTACGAGTGGTACGCCACCGTGCTGCCCCCGGACAGCGACGACGTCCAGGGTGACTACCGGATCCTGGGCTACGGCGGTTTCTACCTGTTCATCGACGGCCGCGAGGACGTGCAGGCCACCCACCCGGACCCGGCTCGCACGCTGCTGAACTTCGACGTCGACGACGCCCGCGCCGTGGCGGCCCGGATGGAGGCTGCCGGCAGCACCTGGGTCGCGCCGCTGGAGGACCGCGACGGCAGCCTGTTCGCGACCGCGCAGGACCCCGACGGCAACTACGTCCAGGTGATCCAGCTCAGCCCGGA
Organism: Actinomycetales bacterium; assembly: GCA_012515595.1. Taxonomy (GTDB): domain Bacteria; phylum Actinomycetota; class Actinomycetes; order Actinomycetales; family Dermatophilaceae; genus Ornithinicoccus. The sequence goes on along the minus strand of JAAYYA010000204.1, from coordinate 1,985 downwards.
GCACCTGGCGGACATGCAGGCCAACCAGGCCGGCACCCGGCCCCCGGTGGGCATGGTCGTGGGGGAGGCGTTCAGCGGCTTCTCGGTCGACGACCTGGAGGCGGCGCGCACCTTCTACGCCGACGTGCTCGGCCTGCGGGTGACCGCCCCGACAGAGTCGATGCCCCTGATCAGCCTGGACGCCGGCGGCCGCAGGATCCTGGTCTACGAGAAGGGCAACGACCACCAGCCGGCGACCTACACAGTCCTCAACCTGCCGGTCCTGGACGTCGAGGCAGCGGTGCGCGACCTCTCCGGTCGGGGCGTGGAGTTCCTGCGCTACGACGGCATGCAGCAGGACGAGCTGGGCATCCATCGCGGGGGCGGCCCGCTGATCGCGTGGTTCGCCGACCCCGCGGGCAACGTCATCGCGGTGCTCGACCGGGTGTAGCTCTCTTGACGGCGTGAACCCGGTCGGTCCGTTGCAAGGGTGACCTGGCTCAGCCCTCCAGCCCCAGCGCCGCAGCCAGCCCCTCAGGAGTCTGGGCGCCGTTGAACCGCTCGCCGTCGACCAGCACGGTCGGTGTGCCGAACCGGCCGGACGGCCCCGCCAGGTCCGGATCGCTCAGGGCGCGGTCGGTCGCGTCACGCACCCACCCGTCATACTCCCGGTCCAGGATGCACGCGCGGGTGTCGGCAGAGCCGGCCCCGGCGTCGCTGACCACCCCGGTGAGCACGTCGTCGTTGACGCTGCCCTGGGTTGCTGCCCCCTGCAGGTCGAACAGCCCCTGGGTGACGTCGAGGAAGGCGCCCGGCTCGTGCGTGGCCACGCAGGCCGCCGCGTTGGCCGCGCGGCTGGAGAACTGCGTGCCCTGGCTGGCGTTGTCCATGAGGGCGACAGGGTGCATCTCCAGGGCGATGGTGCCGGCCTCGACCTGCTCGGTCAGGAACGGCATGTTGGCCTGCTCGAAGGACAGGCAGTGCGGGCACTGGAAGTCGACGTAGACGCTGACCCGCGGGAGGTCCCCGGCGGCATCGACGGCGCCTTCCGCCTCGACGCCGCCGTCCTGTCCGACCAGGACGATGCCGTCGTCGGTCATGTTGCCCGGGGTCGCGGAGGCGCCCCCGCCTGAATTGAGCGCGATGGCGGCGACCACGGCAGCGACCGCCAGGACGGCGACCCCGATGAGGGAGCGGAACACCACCGTCATCCGTTGGTTGCGGGCGGCGAGCGCCTGTTGCTCCGCCCGGACGCGCTCGCGCGCCGACTGCTGCTGTTTCTTCTTCTTGGCCATGAGTTGTGAGGTCCTTCGGTTCAGAGATGTCAGAGGTAGCGCAGGACGTCCAGCCGGAGCTGGGCGAGAACTGCGATGAGGAGGTAGCAGGCCAGGGTGAGCGGCACGATCCAGGTCAGCAGGTAGGCGCCGGCGCGCTGGACGCCAGTGCCGAAGACCCCGGCCGCCGCGTTGCGCAGCGTGACCGTCAGGAAGAGCGGGATCATCACCGCCCACACGACCATGCACCAGGGACAGAGGGTCCCCAGCACGTAGATGCTCTGGCCGATCAGCCAGGCCACGAATGCCATGCCCGCCGTGACGCCCGCCTGGAGAGCGAGCCAGAACCAGCGGGCGAAGGTGGCCCCCGCGAGGAGGGCCACCCCCACCGCGACGGGTGCGACGAAGCCGGCCAGGCCGAGCAGCGGGTTGGGAAACCCGAAGACCTCGCCCTGGGCGGAGGTCAAGTTCGCGCCGCACTGCACGATGATGCTGAAGTCGCAGCCCAGTGCCGCGTCCGGGTCGTCCAGGGTGGCGAATTTGGCCAGCACCAGCTCGAACGAGGCCCACAGCCCGACCAGCCCGGCCAGGACGAGGAACGGTCCCAGCAGGCGCTGGTCGCTGCGCCGCGCCTGCATGACGCCCCGCTCCGTCACGTCACGCAGCGTCACAGGGTGTCTCGCCGGGTGGTCACTGCTCCTCGCCGCCCTGGTCGGGGGAACCCCGACGCAC